>JAGTQG010000022.1 GCA_018396875.1 Candidatus Bathyarchaeota archaeon | reverse complement strand
AGCATGATTGTTTACATAGCAAATCCAGACCACGTCTCAGTGAACGACATCGGTGTTACAATCGGTGTTACCATATTCACTTCAAACGCACAATACTACAAAGAAGCAAACGTTGAAGCAACTTCGTAGCAATAACATTCCCCCATTTTCTTTTCTCTCATCTTTTGTTTGTATTCTTAGCTTATGTGTAGTTTTGTTCTACACACACCATCTTATCTCTAAAAAGGTTTGAAAGGTTATTTTGCCAGCTGGATTGCAAGAGAGGAGACTGTAAAAGTGTCCGTTAAAAGCCTAGGAAAGCTTGCACATTCAAGAAGGGGCTTGGCTATTCCAGTTACTTACCTGTTGCTGTTTGCGTCTCTCATAGTCATAGTGTCTGCCACTTACGGGTTTGCCATAGCCCGCATAAGCGCGGAAGCCGCCCAGTTTAGGGTTTCAGTCGCCAAAAGAAATATGCAAGCTTTGGACGAGGCTATCCGTTTTGTGGCATGGTCTGCAGGCGGCTCCAAAACCGTTTACATGGAGGATTGTGGAAGCCTTTTCCACTCGAGGCCTTTGGCTAAAAACCTAACCATAGTCTTGACTGATAATCAAGCCTTTTCACATGTGGTGTTCAACGGCTCCGTTGGGAAAGTCTTGTATGCTCTTGAGGGTTTAGCAGAAAGCAATGTAGGCTTGTTTGTTAGGGGTGACAGCCGAACAATTGTTGGACAAGGCGCTTACCCTGTCACACAATTATACTTCGCCTTTGACAAGGAAGGCGAAGCAGCCCAGCAGCTTGTCCTATGTTATAGGCCGATGGCAACGGTCTTGGCGGTTGGCGCAAACGGCGAAGCAAAGCCGCTGAACATTATACGCGTCTACATCATAAGCTTGGGTTGTTCCAGAAACTTTTCGCTTTATGGAAGCTTCCGCCTGAAAGTTTCAGTGTTGCACGTTACTTCGGCTGTCATGCGTTTCGAGTTCAACAGTTCAGTCTCCTCTCTTGCATTGGAAGCTGTTTCCGATAATGCAAAAACAACGGTTTGGCTGCCGGTGCAAAGTGGGGCGGAGGGCGCCCTTGTAAGCATTGAAACCTACGTTTGTTATGTGAAACTCGAGGCGGTGAACCCCTGATGCCAGCTATAACGCCGGGCTACCTCTACACGTTTTTCGCTTTAATCGCCGTTTCCAGCATCCTTCTAGCCTCGTTTATGGATTATGTTAACGCCATACGCCTTTCGTCTGAAATTCGGAAGCTCAAAGACTTAATGGATTGCGTGGCAGCTGAAGCCACAAAACTCTTGATCATGGCTTTAACCACAAACGTTTCAGTCGAAACATGCATTCAAGCGCCAGCTACTTTTGGCCGCCAACAGTACTGGCTTGCCCTCAGAAACGACTCGGCTAAAGCTTGGCTTGAAGGCGGCTTTGGAGACACCCCAGCCGAAGGCGGTGTGCTTCGCGTCTTTTTGTCTTGCAAGGCGGAGGCTTCAGGCTGTTATGTTAGCGGTTATGGCGCCATCCGCCTAACATGCTTTACGGGCGCCACGCTTCCAAGAATCATTATTTCAAGTTCAAGCCAGAATGGATGGTGAAATGTTTGAAGTTTAACCTTAAACTTTGGAAAAGCGGCGAGAAACAAGAGGCAAAGGCCACTTTTTGGGAAGAAGCCGAACTAGCGGGTGTGCTGGAAACCCAAAAATGGAGTGTTCCGGAAGGCTACGTGGAGGTTGAGTATTACCCGCTTAAGCCGCCCTTCTCCTACGCGGCTATAGTCCAGAACGAAGAAACTCTCGAGTACATGTATGTTCTAGACGAGCTTCCCCTGTCAAGGGAGGAGCGTGAAGGCTACGCTCGGCTGAGAAACATTTTGGAGTTTGAGTTGCAAGCTCCGGAAGGCGAGGAGACTCTGGCTGAGTCTTTCCGAAGGCAGATGCCCGCCATCCTCGCCAAACATAGGAAGGTGTTGATGGGCATATCGCCCGTTGGAGTGAGGAAAATCCTCTATTACCTTGAAAGGGACATTGTTGGATATGGCAAAATAGACCCGCTGATGTATGACGACTATGTGGAGGACATCGGCTGCAGCGGTGTGGGCAAACCCGTCTACTTGTGGCATCGCAGATATGAGAACATTAAAACCAACATTGTTTTCCGGGACGAGCAGGAGCTTGAAGACTTCGTCATGCGCATGGTGCACAAGTCCGGCAAACACGTGAGCATAGCCTACCCAATAGTGGACGTGACGCTTCCGGAAAAACATCGGCTGGCAGTTTCTTTTGGAAGGGAAACCACACCCTACGGGACGGCTTTCACCATCCGCAAGTTCCGCAGAGACCCCTTCACCATAATAGACTTGATTGAAAACGAAACCATAAACGAGAGCATAGCCGCCTACCTGTGGCTGTTAATGGAAAACAAAATGTCAGTTATGATCATCGGAGCTACTGGCGCCGGAAAAACCACAGCCCTAAACGCCATTGCATGCCTCATAAAACCAAGCTACAAAATCATATCCGTTGAAGAAGTCGCCGAAATCAACTTGCCCCACGAAAACTGGACATCCACCATAGCGCGGTCGGGCTTTGGACCGGAAAGCGAAGGCGAAATCACCCTATACGACTTGATTAAGTCAGCGGTGCGCCACCGCCCAGACCTCATAATTGTAGGCGAGGTTAGGGGCGAAGAAGCCTATGTGCTGTTTCAAGCGCTTGCCACAGGTCACGGAGGCTTGTGCACACTGCACGCTGAGGATGTTGACACAGCCATCAAACGGTTGACGCAGCCTCCCATGAACATTCCACCGTCCATTATTCCACTCATGAACTGTGTTATAACCGTCAAGCATGTAAGGGCGCCCGTTTTCCTCGAGTCTGGAAGGAGACTTTCAAGCCGAAAATTTGTCAGCGTCACGGAAATCAAGGACTACAACAGTTACCAAGAGGTTTTCAGCTGGAACCCCTCCACGGACATGTTCCGCGAAAACCTACGCGAAAGCCACCTTTTAAGGAAAATGGCCGCAAGCCTAGACATCCCAATTGAAAGGCTTCTGGACGAACTGGAATACCGCAAACGAGTTTTAGCCCACATGGCGGAACATGGCATCCGCGACTACCGAAGCGTCAACAAAGTTCTAAGCAAATACTACAATAACCCCGAAATTTTCCAGAGGGAGTTCCTCGAAAAGGGCGAGTGGTGAAAATGCAAGCCTCCTTCAAGGGACCGAAAATTTTTGGGCGTATGCTAAGCCGCTTTGTGGAGGAGGACACAAGCGAAATAAATCGGGAACTGCCCTTCGCAGCGCTGCTTTTTACAATACTTGCCGCCAGCGAAGTGACGCTTTACGAGAGTTGGAAGAAGCTTCGCAGCATAGACCATTTGCCCACATTCCAGAAAGAAGCCAAAGAAGTTGTCCGCCAAGTGGAGGTTTTAGGCTACGACCCATTGACGGTTATGCAGAAGAGAGCCGAGAAAACCAGGTCGAAAACCTACCGTGAGTTTCTGTTGGGGTATGTTTCGGCGGTGAGAAGCGGAGGCAACATCGTCAACTACTTGAGGAGTAAGCTTCGCTCCATATTCGAGATGCAAAGCGCTGCCGCCATTCGAAGCATCGAAAGACTTGGAACCCTTGTGGAGGCTTACGCCGTCATGCTCATTGTGACATTGTGTTCCTACATCCTCTTCATAATATTCTCTTCAACGTCCATATTTGAACCCATGAGGGTAACGGGAACACCGGGCATCTCAACTGAGGTTGTCTGCCTCCTCATATTCGTTTTGACACCACTCATCTCAGTTGTTTTCATGATAATTGCCCACATGGAAAGGAAAAGCAACCTTGTAGGCTTAAAAAAGCCATACCAAGTGGCAGCAATAGCCACCATAGGCGCCGTCGCCTTTCTGGCTTTAGCCTTCACAACACCACAGCTTAGATACTTAACCGCTCCCCAAATGGCATCACTCACCGTGACCGCATGTCTCCTAGCGATTTCCATCCCAGCGGCAGGAGTTTACGTGGAAATAGCCAGAATAAACAATGCAGCTGAAAACGCCATGCCAAGCTTCCTGAGAGACGTTACAGAAGCCAGAAAAACGGGGCTTTCCCCAGAAAAAAGCATAATCCACGCTGCTAGGCGTCCGGGTTATGGCAAGTTTTCAGAAGTTTTAGCCCTCATCAAAAGCCAAATGGAGTGGGGCGTCCCCTTAAGAAAGATTTTCGGAAGCATTAAAAGAAAAATTCAGACATGGCCTGTCCTCATAAACTTTCTAATCCTTGTTGAAACCATAAGGATGGGCGGCGGCTCTAGCCTAGCCCTTGAAATATTGACAGAGTACAGTGAAAAACAGAAGGATGTGGAAACGAACAAGAAAGCTCTTTTAAGACCTTACGTGATTTTGGCTTTCATCTGGAGCGTTTTAATCGCCTTAACAACCACCATGGTGGCTTTGACTGTTTACGCTTTAACCAGCCTCTCACTTCCGGGAGCCGCGCCCACACCCTTCTTTGTTTTGCAGGAGCAGATGAACCTTTTCTCGCTTGGCATACTGCTGCAGTGTTGGCTTTCAGGCTTCTTTGTGGGCAAGGTTAACGAGGGAACGTTTGCAGCTGGCTTCAAGTATTCGGCTATGCTTGTTTTGACGGCGCACATTTCGCTGGCGCTTTCCCAAAGTTTGATGGGAGGCATGCTTGGACTGGCGGCTCAAGTCTAAGGGCGAAAGCCTATGCCAGCCATATCCATAGACACATTTTTCGCATGTTCGCTTATGGTTTTGCTAGTGCTTTCAGCCATGACAGTCACAGCCAAAATTCTGCAGCCACTCATAAGTACATCCACAAACGTCGAGGCTGCTCAAAGGCTTAGCGAGGTTGCAAGGCGCATGTTGCTCTACGCGGGCAAGCCCGCCGACTGGGGGCGGGATGAGCTAATGGTTCCTGAAGAGTTCGGCTTAGCCGAAGTTGGAGAAGCTAGTCCCTATGCCCTTGACATTGACAAGGTTTCAAGGCTGAACAGCAAAAATATTTACGGTTTGAGTTATGCCCAAATATTTACAGGCTTGAAAACTCCCGACTTATCGTTTAGGATTGAAATAAAACCTGTTTTCGATGTAAGGTTAAAGCTCACAGCAACTTCTGAAGGTTCGGATGAAACCACCTACACATTTGAGGCGGCGACGGAAAGGGATGACGGCATTCAAGTTCCAACCGTTTTAAGAGCTTACGTCTTGGCGGAAAGCCTCCAACGAGCCTATGAAATCCAAAATAAAGACGGAAAAACAAGCTTTAACGTTACCATTCCAAGAAGCCTTGAAAACCGAGCAATTCTTGTCGTTTTCGCAAAATTCACCTATAATAGCCGCATAGTCTCCTACACAGTTTATTCTTTCGCCCAGTCTAGCGAGAAAAGTGCCTTTGTTAGGCTTTCCCCGTTAAATCACACGTTAACGCTTACACCTACAAGCGCAAACATTGTCTTAGAGAACGTTTACGCCATAGCCCACAATGGGGTTTGGCGGCTAACCCAAAATGGAAACGTTTTCAGCATCCCAGCACTCGTTGACCCTTGTCCAACAGTGCTTGTTGTTTTCGGGTTAAATGCGACACAGCCCTTCGTGGAGTGGGCAGCCTATCCACAAGTTCCCCTTCAGGTAGGCGTTGACTTCGCAAACTTGCTAAGCCTTTCAGACGTTTACGCCTATACGCAATTGGTCAGCATAGGCTTCGGCATATACAAGTGCACAATACTCCTCGGAGGACCAAAAACGTGAAGGGGCGAAACTCTGGACAGATTAGGATCATCGAAGCTTTTTTAGCAATCTTTATAGTTTTCTCAGCCGTAGCAGTCTCGGCAAACCTAACAACCAAAAGCGCAAGCTCCACAAGCAACGGTTTAGAAGCCATAGGCATGCAAGCACTTTTGCAGTTGGATTTTGATGGAAGCCTAGCCGCCTACATAGCCGCCGGCAACTGGTCTGGACTTAGGGAAACCCTAAATCTTCTACTACCGGCTGGTGTAGTCTTCAACCTAACCGTTTATGATAGTCAAATGCGGCAAGTAAACATGGAAACAGTTTCCAACGGAGCCTTCAACAGTCAGGAAATAGCCCTCGTAAAGTATGTTTGCACGAGTCAAAGCCCGGTGTTCCGTGTTTACGTGGTTTACTTGTATTTGGCGGTGGCAAAATAGTGAAAACAGCTAAGAGGTTTAGGGCTAACTGTTCTGGGCAGCTTTTGATAGTGGCAGCCCTAGCCATAGCCATCCTAATAGCATCCACATCCATATACGTCTACGAGTTAACAACAGAAAAACAAGGCGTGGAAAGCAGTTCTTTAGTTGAGTTAGCTCTGGCTGTGAAAGCGGGGGTTAGAAACGCCGTAATAAGCGCCTTAGCCAACATAACAAACGGCGGAAGCAAAACCATTCTAACGGAAAATCTTGATGCGCTTGCAGACGCCTACATGCGGTTGCATCCACAACAGCCATGCCATATACGCTACACGCTTCTAAACGGTTCCGGATACATGGGTGGCGTGAAAATCACGTGGAGCGAGGGACTTGGCGTTTCAAGCGCCTACATCCTCTACACGCTTAAAATTCTTGGACCTGCATCCAGCATGACCATAAACGACGCCGTAAACATAACAACAGCCCTCATGGTGGAGGGCTACTACACAATTGGCGAAAACGAAACAATTAAGACTGTAAATTTGACATGCAAGCTTTTCAACGAGGAAAAGCCAGCCCACGCAAAAAACCTAACCATATACTATATGGATGATTCTGGCGCATGGGCTCGGGTGAACAGTCCATCCATAACAGATTGGGGAAACGGCACCTACAGTCTACGATTCACCATAGTTTTGGTTTCTGACGTTGTTCATGTTTCAGTCCGCATGGTAGATGCTCGCAAAATTCTTGTTGTGGCAAACGTTACGTGCATTCAAACCGGCTAAGCATTACAACATGTCAAATTTTCGTGTCCCTTAAATATGCAAGGCGCCAAATCAAATGATAAGCGAAGGGCTTTGACGCATGAGTGAAAAACGAGAGTGGCGCCACCTTTACACGCTTTTGAAGTTGGCGGAGATGGGAGCCCACAGAAGGACAGCCAAAATCTCCACGGAATTCCTAGCCAGAAAACTCGGTGTTTCACAGCAGTCTGCCTCCCGCCATCTCATCGAGCTTGAACGCAAAGGCTGGATTAAACGCACCATAACGCCCAAAGGTTGCCTAGTGCAGATCGCCGAACCCGGCGTCAACCAGCTTAAAAGACTTTATGCAAACGTACGCTTTTTAATGGAAACCGCTTATCCGCCGTCAGTCACGCTGGAAGGCGTTGTCTTCACCGGGCTGGGCGAAGGCGCCTACTATGTGACAAGAGACCATTATAGGCGGCAGTTCATCGAAAAGCTTGGCTTCGACCCCTATCCCGGAACATTAAACCTGAAGCTTTTGTCGGATTATGATGTTAAAACACGCTTGGAGCTGGAGGCGTATCCAGCCATAGAAATCGAAGGCTTCAAAAGCGAGGACCGCACCTTCGGAGCCGTTAAATGTTATCCGGCCATAATAGAAAACAAGGTTAAGGGCGCCTTGGTGGCGGCCATGAGAAGCCACTATGACGCTTCAGTGATAGAGTTAATCGCCCCCATATGCCTAAGAAAACACTTCAACTTGAAAGACGGTCACAAGGTGAAGGTTGAAGTTCTAACTCTTCCGTGAGTAATGCTCAATGATTTTTTGTTTAATTTTGGAGGAACTGTCAAGTTCGTCTTCGCTGAACTTGCTGATGCGCACAACCTTTATGTTTAAGCCTTTCTCGCGAATGTAGTCCTTTACAGCCTTCTCCATCCCGTCTTGGTCGTGGCCAACGGCTATAATGTCCGGCTTGATTTTTTCGATAACCTTGCCTATGTCAAACTCCTCATAGCCCAAAATGGCTTCATCCACAACTTTTAAGGACTCTACAAGCGCCCGCCGCTGGTTTTCGGGTATGACTGGCCTGTAGCCCTTCCGCTTTTCAACAGTGCTGTCCCTAGCCACAATAACGATCAGTTCGGCGTTTTCTCCACCAGCCTTTTTGGCTTCCTCTAAATATCGAACATGGCCCAAATGTAGTAGGTCGAATACTCCGGAGGCTAAAACCACGGTTCGCTTTTTCACGGTTTGTCCGCTTTTCTTGTCGGCCATTCGAACTTCACGGCTCCCAACATTTTTAGGGCGTCCAGTAAGCCTTCGCAGTAAGCCACCGAGGCTAGGCTTACATCAAGACGCTTGCCATCCCTATAGTATTTGGCATCCTGCAGATAGGCTTTTGCCAAACCAACAACCTCCAAAATTGATTCTTTTGACACGTGTAAACAATCGTCGCCGACTGCTAACTGCAGTTCAGCCAAAGCATGCTCGGCGGACGCAATATACTTCGAAACAAGCTGTTCAAGGCTCACTCCAAAAGCCTCCTAACTGCCGTGGGCGCTTTAGCAAACGTTATGAGGGCTTCAGCCTCCATAAAGTGAAGCTTTCCCGGAAAAACAAGGCTGTAGGGTGGGCCCCCAAAATCATAGTTCAACAGTTCTTTAACAAAGTCGGCTTTAATTGTGGGATTGGAGCTTCCAGCCCTCGCAACACCCACGGCAAGCGTTTCCCCGCTGACAACGCCCAGCCGCTTTTCAGCCTCGATTTTCAAAAGGATTTCAAGAGCCTCCCGAACCGTTAGGAAACGGTTTTTCTCCACATCAATGTCCAACAAGCATAGTGTATGAAGCCCGAGACTCTTGTTTTGAGCCAAAACCATGTAGGGTGTTTCAGAAAAATTCTCTTGAAACGGGATGGTTACGCTTTTGCCAAACTTGTAGTTGTGCAGTCCGCACAAGCCGGCGACGGCGGAAACAATGGAGGCTCCGTGAACAACGCGGGTTTTTATTCCACGTTTTTCAGCTTCAAGTCTAAGCGCCACATGCGTTGTCGCAATAAGCGGGTCGCCTGGAACAAGCAAAACCGCTTTGCCCCGGCTTGCAGCTTCCAAGACGATCCGTCCACTTTCATCCTCAAGTTGCCTCCGCGAAACAACCACAACCCGTTTGCCAACAAGCCCCTCAAATTTTTCTAAGGAAAAGGCCGGCATTAGACTCGTGTAATTCTCCATGAAAATGGCGTCTGCTGTTTTGGCTTCCTCCAAGCCTTTTAGGCTTATGCCTTTTTCGTCATGCAACCCTAAGCCCACAAACACAAGCTCTCTCAAAGCCGCAACCAACCTTAAAGAACATTTAAGCGCCAATCTTTTAAATACCTCATTCAAAAGTTAAAATACACTATTATTGAGTGATGTCGAAATGGGAATTCTCAACAATAGGGTGTTCCTATTGATTTTAATATTCAGTTTCGCTGGAACTTTGATGAACCATTACGTTATAATATTTCTTCCGATTTTGATGAAGCCTGCTTATATCATGGGTGCCTTCATCATGATTCTTTACGCGTACTTATTTCTACTAAATTTTGCCCTTTTCTTTGCAGCTTTCTACCATTGGTGCGGAAAAATCATCCAAGAAGAACCAGCAAGCACCATAATCTCGCTTATTCTAGGCGGTTTCGCTGGAACATGGGCTGGCGGTTTAGCCGCAACCCTGCTTCTAATCGAATTGACGCCGGAAACCTTCACTTTCATCGATGGTTTGTCACGGCTGCCAAGCGCCATGCAACAAAACCTTATAAGCAACGTTGTGCTCGCCGTCGCCGCCATGCTCTCATCATGGTTCGCGCTAAAATGGGATGAAAAACTAGCTGAAACGGGTTTCCAAGCCGGGGCACAACCACCCATCGACATAGCCCTCGTAAGCGCGCTTTACCTAGTGTATGGTATATTGTCGCTGTGCATCCTGCCCCTCGTAGGCATAGTGCTTTCCATCACGGACATGGAGTGGAGCCTGCCGCTTTTTGCAGCTTTAACTCCACTAATTTTGGTTAACACTGGAGCACAAATAGCCATAGCCATGGGGCTTTACCGTGGCAAAAGGTGGGGCTGGATTCTGGCTTTCACAGCCGCCCTCGTAGGGATATGCATTCAAATAAACTTGGCAATAGTGTACTTCAAACATCTGGAACTATTCGCCTCGGCAATAATAGCGCTGGCACTAGATGTCATGACAGTAATGCTTCTTTTAACTCGAAACTCAAGGCAGCACTGCCGAATAGTAAATCCAACAAAAACTTCCCAACAAGTTCAAGCGTGAAAGCTTATTAACATCGTCTAAAATGCATATTCTAGAACACGCCAATGGGCCCGTAGCTCAGTAAGGTAGAGCGGCGGACCAAACCGCTGCGCGGGATGGGTTGAGGCTCTTAACCCGTAGGTCCCGGGTTCAATTCCCGGCGGGCCCGCCAAATTTTGAGGCAAACCCTTTATAGGATGGTTTTCTTGTTTGTTGTGGAATTGAATGACAAGCATCGACGATCTTGTTGACACAATAGTTTCACAGAACCCTAAAGTTTCTAGGGAAACCATACTTAGAAGGTTAGAGGAGGAGCGAAAAAAGTCGGGCGGACTTATCTCGGATGAAGTTTTGTTGCGGGCTGTTGCAGCGGAGTTTGGCGTCAAACTCGCCGGCGTCGTGCGTGAGCCTTCTTTAGCTGTTGGCAGTCTTGTAGCGGGTTTAAACGACGTGTCGGTTACTGGAAGAATCATTGCGGTTTACCCCCCTAAAGCTTTGAGTAAAACATCTCGTTCAAGGTTTGCAAGCCTTTTAGTTGCTGACAAAAGTGGCACTATACGAGTTGTCCTGTGGAACGACAAGGCCAAGCTTGTGGATTCTGGGAAAATAAAAACTGGGCATGTTGTAAGATTCATTCACGGATATACGAGGGAAGGCCGTTTTGGACGAGTTGAACTTCATGTAAGCGAAAAGGGTGACGTTGAAATTCTGGAAAATGTTGAAACTGAAGGATATCCCACAATAACTGAGCTTGCAACAAAGATTGCAAAGATAACAAGCGCTGCAAAAAACAAGAGGGTAAACATTGTTGGAAGAGTTCGAGAAGTTCTCAGCGAGTCAACCTTCGAAAAAGAGGGTTCGGAGACTGGAAAAGTCATGCGCTTCGTTTTAGCCGACGAAACCGGCGAGATTCCCGTGGTTGTTTGGAACGAAAAGGTTGACGAAGCCAAAGGGTTCCTTAAGGAAGGGGTTGCGCTGCAAGTGGTGAATGCTAAAGTTAGGAGAAACCCCGATGGAAAGGTTGAGATCCACGTGGACCACGAAACCTACATGGACGTTTTAAGGCTTCCACCTAAAAAGGAATTTTGGAAAATAGCCGAACTAAAAGAGGGGATGAAAAACATCAGCGTTCAAGGCGTAGTTGCTACAAAGCCGCTTTTGAGAAAAGTGAAAACAACAAGAGGTGAAACGGTGAATCTAGCGGTTTTCGAAATAAGGGATGAAACTGGAAGCATATGGGTTTCAGCTTGGCGCAAAAACGCGGAAAAAACTGCAACCCTCAAGCCCGGCGAAAAAGTAGCTATAAGAAATGCTGATGTTAAGATGGGGTTCGCAGGCCAGCTTGAAATCACGACGAGAAGTGCAACTATAATTGAAAAGCCTTCAACTTTATAGCGTTCTACATTGCCCGACTCTTTTTGACTGCTTTAAGCCAAAGGGCTCCAAAAATCACGGCGAAGCCTAACGTAAACCAGAAGAGGAACACCAACACTTTAACAGCGTCAAGGACAATTTCCTCAAACATTTCGAAGCCTCTCCATTCACACTTTAATACACTCTGTGGAGGTTAAAAACAGATTTTCCACCAAAAGAATAAGCCTTCAAGCAAACATATTTTAGACAGAGACATATGCCAACATAAACAGTAAGCCATTTATAACAAACAGTCCAAAATACAGTCTAGCCGGAAAAGGGGAAAGGGGAAGGCTTCCATTACTTTCTCACATTTTGAAAAAGGCTTACTTGAAACGGCGGTTTCTACCCAATAAATCATAACCATAATACCAGGCAGTCCAACCTCTCTCGAAAGCGGTTTCCCCAGCCTTCGCCTTTCTTCTTCGTCGATAAATCCAGACACAAAGCAGTATTATAACCAAAACCAGTATCAGAAGGAGGATCCAATAGAACCATTCTGGAAGGAACCAGCCAGCCACCCTAACACTGTAATGGGCTACAGCCACGTGAGGCCTATCCATAAAAACCCTTAACTCATACACGCCAACCTCCAATGCAGTGCCATCGACAACCCAACGGACAAAATCATAACCGCTGACAGGCGGAGCAGCCAAAAAAACATTAACATAAGCATCATACCACCATCCAGCCGGATCAGCCTCACCAAGCGGGCTTCTAGAAGGCTGAGGCTTCAAACCAGCAGGCTCCGTGCCCACAGTCAAAAGAAACTGCGTCTTCCAACAGGCAACAGCAGTCTTCGGTCCATCCATAAGTATAGGATTGCTTTTGGCATAATTTGTTCCAGAAGCATCACCGCCCCAAGAGACAAAAACACGACGAGTCCCATTACCATGATCAAAAACGCCAACATCTAAAAAGGCGTAAGCCGTCTCATTAGCGTCATACCAACCCCCACCGCCAGCAACACCATAAGGCGAAACAACAGCCAAATAATATTGGAGGGAATAGTGAGCTGTCGCTGTATGATTTCGGTCCATAACAAAAGTAATAGAATTTCCAGCCAACGCAACTCCGTCAACATCCCAATACTTGAACTTGTACCGTGCACCTTGAAAAATGGGAACAACATCTGGAGCAGTTAAAGAGACATTTGCCCCCTCATCATACCAACCCTCACCGGGAATAAAAACGACATCCGGGGGGTCTGTTTTTACGGTTAAGTAATGTTGCACTTTAAGAGGAGGCAACACATCAAAATATGTTATGCATGGGGGACTGTAAGCGACGCCGCCATATTCTGGCAAAGCCGTGTATGCAACTGCAGAAACAGTCGCCCTTCCAACAGTTGCATTGCGAGGCACTTTTGAAACAATCTGAATAAAGCTTTCACCGGGTCGTAAAATAGTGGGTTTCTCGGCGTAAACCACATGAATTATTGGACAATCAATAACATCGAAAGCATCAACAATCACCACGGCAGGCTTGCTTGTCAGCGCAATATTCTTAACGGTCAAATTTAAGACTAAAGTTTCTTCCCGCAAGAAACTTGTTTGATATATTAAATCAACGTTCAATGTTTTAATATCGATCACTTGAATAATCCATCCAACCTGAAAAGTCAAAGTGTCGCTGTAAACTTTACCAGCTATATCAACGGTTGCCACAACTTTCCAATCACCAAAAACCTCTTGTTCGGCACCTTCAGATGGCCAAGGAATCCTAAAACTGAAAGAAGCAACTCCATCATCATTTGTCCAGTTAACGCCTACCGCCACCGTTTTATTCAGAGGGTTTAAAACTTGGAAAGCCACAAGCCAATTTGCTATAGGTCCTTCGTTATAAGTTACGCGGGCGTAGAGCTCCACAAGTTCTTGTGGTTGAAATGCGTCGCTTCGCTGGTTTAAGCCCTTCCCATCAAAAGGCACCTTATTTGAGAATAAATCAATTTTTCCTCCATCGGCATAGACTTTTAAGTTAATAACAATGGATATGAAAATTGCGAAAAGGATCGTTAACGTGACAACTGCAACTAGCCTTCTCCGTTTCGTCATCGTCATCAATGTATAGTTAGTGTGGGCTTCTTTAACAAATATTCCGTAATCACGAATATTGCTACAAAAGATGTGTTTTTAAACAATTGCAAGTTCGCTTTTTAACGTAAAAATGTTAAGTATTCGATGTGTTTGGCGGGCCCGCGGGGATTTGAACCCCGGTTCTCCGGCTCCGGAGGCTTGCGCGCATGCATGCGCTTTTGCGCATGTTCATGTTCGGCGCCTTTGTCCGTGCTGGGCTACGGGCCCGTCTGATGATAAGTTGGCTTTGCGGGATTAATTGTTATCGGGTTTAAGGGTTAGGGTTCTATGAGTTCTTCGTTTATCCACCATGCTTTTTTCTTGCCGGCTTTTTCGCCTGGGTAGTATTCTATTATTGGTTTGCCTAGCTGTTTCTTGGAGTTTTTCATTATCCGTTTTAGCCTGTTTAGGACTAGCCACCTGTTTGTTTTTAGGTATTCCGCCAACTCTGGGGTTGTGGCGCCTTTATAGTGGATTAGGTAGTCCATTATTTTGTGGTCTATTTCGTCTAGGCAGAAGGCGTGTGGGTTTGTTTTGCCTCTCTCGTAGGTTAGAAGTTCCAGGTCTGCGAGGTATTTCCTTATCTGGGAGAATTCGGCTTCAAGCCTTTCAAGCCTCTTTTCGATTTCGAGAATTTTGTCTGGCTTCGGCGTTTTCTGGAGTTTTTCAATTATAGCGTCTCTTATGAAGTTGCTTCTTTCGCCTTCTGGAACCCGTAACGCTAGCTCTTGGTAAACTTCTTCCGGAATTTTCACCGAAATAACTCTTAACTCGCTCATGGCACCGCCACGTGGGGGTTTATGTTGGCTGTTTCTTATTTCTTTGGGAAACTTTTTAAAAGCTAAGCTTTAAACCCTTTAACCGTAGTTCGCTTTAGAAAGTGGGTGTTTCATGGTTAAGAGAACCACGATTTCCGTTATAAAATGTGATGTGGGCTCTTTGGCGGGACACCATGTTGTCCCGAAACCTTTACTGTGTATAGCTGAAAAAAACCTTAGGAAAGCGAAGGATGACGGTTTGATAAATAGTTATTTTGTCTTCAACGTTGGAGATGATATACAGCTTTTAATGGTGCATGAAAGGGGTGAGTCGAACCCGGAAATTCACAGGCTTGCATGGAACACTTTCCAAGAAGCCGCCAACAAAGCTTTACAATTGAAGCTTTATGGGGCTGGACAAGACCTGCTTAAAAACGCTTTCAGC
The DNA here is from genome assembly GCA_018396875.1 of Candidatus Bathyarchaeota archaeon. Lineage (GTDB taxonomy): Archaea > Thermoproteota > Bathyarchaeia > Bathyarchaeales > Bathycorpusculaceae > DRVP01. Next base: position 10,006 of record JAGTQG010000022.1, on the reverse strand, counting down.
GGGAACATTCGCGGCTTGGGTCCAGGCGTTGCGGAGATGGAAATTGAGGAGCGTAAGTCCGACCCCATAGTGGTTTTTGCGGCGGACAAAACTTCGGCTGGAAGCTTTAATTTGCCGCTTTTCCGCATTTTTGCAGATCCAATGAACACTGCTGGACTTGTGATAGACCCGAACATGGCTGGAGGTTTCAAGTTTGAGGTTGTAGATGTCCAAGAAGGAAAGAAGGTTGTCCTGAAATGTCCGGAAGAAATGTATGAGCTTGTGGCGTTAATTGGCACAGTTGAACGCTACATAGTTTCGAGGGTTTGGCGAGCTAGAGACGACTTAATATGTGCTTCCGGCAGTGTGACAAAGCTTTCGTTGATAGCAGGTAAATATGTGGGCAAAGATGACCCCGTTATGATTGTACGGGCTCAGCACGGACTGCCAGCGGTAGGCGAAATCCTCGCACCCTTCATGCATAGCTATCTTGTGGCGGGTTGGATGCGTGGAAGCCACTGGGGACCCATAATGCCCGTTGGGTTAAAAGATGCCCGGTGCACGGTTTTTGACGGTCCGCCGAGGCTTGTGGCGTTGGGCTTCCAGGTCTCTAACGGGGGTATAGCATGCGACGATGAGGGGAACCCGATGATAACGGACTTTTTTGCAGACCCCGCCTTTGAACCGGCGAGAAAGGAAGCCTTAAAACTTGCCGTTATGCTAAGACGCATGGGAGAGTTTGAGCCTGCTCGTTTAAGCGTTGAATCTATGGAGTACACGACTCTGCCGCAGATCATTGAAAGGCTTAAGGAAAGGTTCACGCCTATTTAAGTGCGATTGATGGTCGCCGCTTTAACTTGGCAAGCTCTTCACAGTGGCTTTTCACAATTTCGTAGAGCTTTCTCCGAAGATCCTCTCCGGAAAGTTTTCTCTCTCTAATTAGGGCGACTTTTTTGGCTAGTTCTGCGTCGCCAAGTCCGTTGAACCATGCCTCGAAATCGCCGCGGTAAAGGTGAAACTCTATGGAAACTGTGTCGATTTTCTGGATTTTTTCGCAGAAGTCGCTTAGGCTGGACGCGAATATTCCTAATGGCTTTCCTATGTCTGCATAGAAGTAGAAGGCTTTTTCCACGGGCACGTAAGCCAATATATGTTCGGCTTTTTGGTGGTCTATTTCTGGCAAGCCTAAAGCCTCCCGTCCCTTCTTAGTGATTGTGTAGTAGCCTTTTCCAAAAGTTTCCAAGTAGCCCATTTTCGTTAACCCTATCATGTGCATCATAACCGTTGGGAAGCTTAGCCCGATTTCTGCTGCCACCTCCATGGGTTTTACTGGTTTTCCAAACATCCAAACGGTTTCAAGAACAAGCTTTTTAACTGGAGATAAACTCACAGCACACCCTCAAACATTCTATTTTGGGCTGTGGGTTTTTCAAATTTTCGCTGCCTCACGGTTGTAGGGGTTGTTAAAGCAAAAATTAACTATATAGTTTCAACCACCTAAAACGCCTTATAACAGAGTGGTCCTAAATATGTTTGAAGGGTCAAAGCTTGCCAGTGGAAAGGCTTTCAACGGGAGTGCAAGCCCTAGATAGGATGCTTGCTGGCGGGATTCCAAGAGGCTTTTGCGTAGCGGTTACAGGTGAACCGGGCACTGGAAAAACTATCTTATGCATCCATTTTATAGCACAAGGAATCGCCGACGGAGACAAATGCATTTACGTGACAACTGAGGAGAGCAGAGAATCCATTATAACGCAGGCTGGACAGTTTGGCTTTGACTTTGCCAGCGCCACAAGGGATGGAAAGCTTGTTTTGATTGACGCTTTGATGGGAACCGAGGACCAGTGGACTATTAAGGCTTTAACGGTTGAAGAGCTTGTGAACAAGGTTATTGAGGCGAAGAAGGCTTTAGGCTATGGAAGAGCCCGTTTGGTGATTGACTCGCTTTCGGCTTTTTGGCTTGACAAGCCTGCCATGGCGAGGAGGCACTCCTATTTTGTAAAAAAGGTTTTGGCGAAATGGGACTTCACTATTCTGGCAACTTCACAGTACGCCATAACCACTTCCGAGGCTTTCGGCTGGGGCGTGGAGCACATAGCAGACGGCATAATAAGGTTTAGACGCTTTGTTCGTAATGGCGTTTTGAGGCGCTACTTGCTTGTGGAGAAGATGCGTCAGACACCTCACAGCCTCCAAATGCACGAAATAGCCATTGAACATGGGAAGGGACTGGTTATTCTCGGACCAGTAGAGGAACGCAAAGAGGACATAGCCCTGCCAAGAAAGGTTATGGAGAAAATCCAAAAAGCAGCGGAGAAGAGGGAGCTTGAACAGCCAGAGTCTAGCCCGTGAACATTATTCTCGGGCGGACGTGCAAAAGGAGATAGCAGACTTCTGCGTTGGAAGATGGGTTGCCGTCCATTGTACAACCGAGAAGGGTGAACTCGTTTTTCGAAGATATTTTAAGGGCAGACCGTTAACCGTTAGCAACGTAAGCGATTTACAAGAACTTTTGAGGAAAATGAACTTTCAAGCGAGAACCATTTATGCTTCGGCTAACAAATACCGCTTACTAAGCTGCGTAGAAGACGTTCACACACTTTCAAACGTGATTGGCTGTACACCCACGTGGGATATTGACAGCACGCTCCAAGAATGGCGGAAAACCGTGGCTGTTGCCAAGCAAATAATAGCCTTTCTCGAAAGCCAAGGCATATGCAACTCTGTGTATGTGAAGTGGTCTGGAAACGGGTGCCACATCCACATCCATGAGGAGGCTTTCTCCGAAGAAGTTCTCAGCAAGGCGCATCCTCTAGACTTGGCTTACGCCATAGTTGAATACGTGAACAGCAATGTTCTATCAAGGCTTTCTGAAAGCTTAACCATGGAGAACGTGCATGTTGAAAATAGGATGGATGCCGGGAGAGTTTTCACTTGTCCATTAAGTTTGCACCGTGAACTCGACGTGGTTTGCGTCTGCATGAAGCCCAACGAGCTTGACAATTTTTCTCCAGAATGGATTAAGCCCCACAGCTTCAGACACAACCCTCAATGGCGGGAACACGTGAAGGGAGAAGCTGACAAATTAGCCTTAAAAGCCTATGAAGCTGTTGGCGGTTATCCAAAATCCACTGTTAGAAAAAAGCGGAAAAAGAAAAGTCTTGATCAGCAGATAATCGAGTGGCTTCAAAAATTTTAGAGGTTTTCCGAAAATGTAAATAGGAACCCGGAGACTACATAAGCCCACAAAGACGCTGGTGTCTGGGAATCAGCATGAAAATGGCTGTGCTTGTCTACGAGTATCCGCCGAAAATCGTGGGCGGTTTAGGCACATATGCCGCTGAGATCACCCGAAGATTCGTCTTAATGGACCATGATGTGACAGTCTTCACCATGAACGATGACGAGGGCAGCCTTCCAACAAGGGAGATCTGGCGTGGCATAGAAATTCACAGACCCCTACACATTGATATTTCGGATTCGCTGCCAGACGTTGTGGCTGAAGACGTTAGGAAATGGGGTAGAGGCATCCAGCTTTTCTCGAAAATTTTGGTTTACAATTATTTGAGCGCTGCAAAGCTTGTTAACGAGCTTATTGCCAAGGAAGGTTTCAAATTTGACATTGTAGTCGCCCACGACTGGCTTTCAGTTATAGCGGGCATAACCATCAAAAAGGAGACGGGATTGCCGCTGGTCTTCCATGTTCACTCAACGGAAAAAGGGCGAACCCTCGGAAACGGTTCAGAGGTCGTCAGCAACATTGAGCTCCGCGGAGCCCAAGTCGCCGACATGGTTATAACGGTTTCATACGCCATGAAAGACGAACTCATAAAGCTTGGTTTTCCAAAAGACAAAATTGAGGTTTGCTACAACGGTGTTGACCCACAAAAATATGACCCGCAAACTGTTAGCCAAGACCAGATAAGGCGTGTTAGGGAATCCTATGGCATAAAGCCCGAAGACCCCATGATCCTGTTTATCGGGAGACTTGTAGGCGTGAAGGGCGTCGACAAACTTGTGATGGCTATGCCCTACATATTGCAGAAAATTCCAAACGCCAAACTGGTTATCGTTGGCTTGGGCGACTTGCAGGACTACCTTATTAACCTTGTAAGGATGATGAAGCTTCAAGACCATGTGAAGTTTAACTTTCAATTCTTGCCAGAGGAAGAGCGAATCGTCCACTACGCGGCATGCGACGTGGCTGTCTTCCCAAGCCTTTACGAGCCCTTCGGCATAGTGGCGCTGGAAGCCATGAGCATGGAGCGTCCCGTTGTCGTCGGCGCGGCTGGCGTAAGCGGAATGCGTGAAATAGTTATTCCATGCGGTGAAGAGCAGTGCGGCTACCATATAAACCCAAATAACCCAGCTGACATCGCGTGGGGCGTCATAAACGCTCTAGAAAGCCCAGAAAAGAAGGAGTGGCTTGGCAAGAACGGTAGGCGCCGCGTCCTAAACGAGTTTGCATGGGACAAAATCGCTGAAAAAACCATAGAACTGTACGAACGGGTGATAAAACGCTAGAATGGTCGCCCTAGACTCTTCAGCAAACATTGAACTTCGGAGGAGAGTTGCAAGGGAAGCTGCCCACCTTCTATACATAGGCGCCGAGAAAGAGTACAAACAGGCGAAAAGAAGGGCTGCTGAAAACCTCGGTGTAAATATTTTTCCGTCAAACCTTGAGGTAGCAGTGGAACTGGACAAGATAGCCGAAGAAAACGAAGGCGCAACGCGGCAAGAGCGTCTTGTCCAAATGAGGCGAGAAGCCCTGAGGCTAATGAAAATTCTTGAAAAATACAGTCCAGTACTCGTGGGAAGTGTGTGGAGGGGCACCATCCACCATAAAAGCGACATAGATATAAACGTTTACCACGACCAGCCCGAGGAAGTTTTAACTGCACTAGAACAAGTTGGCATCCAAATAGTTGAGAAGGGCTGGATAACCATGACCAAAGGCGGTGAATGGCAACGGGTTTACCGCACACTGGTAAGGTTGCAATCCAACGAGGAGGCAGAAATAATAATAAGGAATCCAGCTGAATACGGGGTTAAAGAGAAATGCGAAGTTTACGGAGACATTATCTCAGGACTCACAATTCATGAGTTAGAAAAGGTGCTTTCAAAAAACCCCACCCAAAGGTTTGTCCCCTTCTAGACGCTTAAATACTAGGACAGCACTTGAGTAGAATAGAGCCATTTGAAGGTAATCATGTGGAAATCGACAAAGAAACCTTCAAAAAGCTTTTCCCAAACCTAGCGCGGGAAATGGAGCTCGGCGACAACAAGGTTTCAATAAACTCTGTTCGCGCAGAAATCGAGGAAGGCGAAAGAACTGCCTCTAGAAAAAGAAGAACCCAAGTTGATCCCTTCGCCAATTATGATCCAGACGTCATCGACTTTCTGCGCCGCTGCGACACAGAAGAGCAAGCCGAGGAAATAATCGCCTACATGGAAAAAAGAGGTGAAATAAGCAGCGAATATGCTGCCCAACTCAGAAAACAACTCAAAGAGAAGGGCGTTAGAAGCTTCGGCCCCAAAAAAGAGGAAAACTACTACATGAGACGTGGCGGATTGCTTTAAACCTGCTCTGGTGGCACGTTTTCCGGGGCATAACCCGTATAATATTTTAAGCCATATCTTTGCAGTTTCCGAACAACATGCGGATACAAAATAAGTTCTTCAATTTCAATTTCCTCCGCCAGCTTTGGGCTTATTTGGTTTAGTCTCTCCGTAAGAGAGCGAAAGCTTTCTTTAGTTGAAAAAGAAGCCATTACAGATGGGTGACAGCTTACCCCCGCTTCTACAAGTTTTCTAAGGGCTTCAAGTTGAAGTTTAAATCCCTCAGGTTCGGCGCCTGTCAACCTTGCAAATTCTTCTTCGCTGCATCCTTTAAGCGAAACCCTCACGTGGACAAAGCCGTATTTTGCTAGGCTTTTAGCATAGTCTTCCTCGTAGGCTATGGGAATGCCGTTTGTTTCAAGAATAAAGCGGTATCCCTTTCCCTTCAAGTTGTCCAGCACAGCCAACAAATGTTCTTTCCCAATAGTTGGTTCGCCGCCGCTAATTCTAAGCAAATCCAACCCGCATTTCCTCGCGAGAGATTCAAGGCTTTCAGCAACTTGTTGGGGCGTGTAAAACTTGCCAACTTCAGCGGGACGACTGGCAACAACGTCTGAAACCCAGCAGAAACGACACACCAACCCGCAGCCAACACAATCGGCAGTAACAATCCCACCGTACCACCTCGCCGGCCTTATGCGGTAATATTTCCTTTCCTGCCCATATGGACCTACACGTGTTACCAATTTTTCAATGGCAACGTGTCTTTTAATAGGGTCGTAGGGCAAAGTGGACCTTTCCCAGAGCTTTTGAGCCTCTCCATGCGTATTTGGTTATGGCGAGAATTTAAATTGTCGCCATCATTAGATTCTCTTTGACGAGTGTATGTTATTAAAGGCTGGAGAGGTTTTCAGCAACCGGGAAATTTCAAGGATGTTCAATGTTTGCACGAGACGAGGTATAAGGTACAGTGGAAACCTAAAAACCGGCATAAGCCACGTTGTTTTAACAACTGTTTTGAGTAAAACTCCGGAAGAAAGTGTTGAAAATCCCTACAACGATAGGTTTGAAGGTGAAGTTCTCCTCTACACGGGCGAAGGAAAGTTTGGCGATCAACAAATGACGAGGGGGAATCTTGCCCTAAAAATGCAAATGGAAAAAGGTTTTCCAATATACGTCTTCGAAAAGAAGTCTCCGGGGAAGTACATTTTTCTTGGACAATACAATGTTGTGTCCGTTCAAACGGAAAAACAATATGACGTTCGCGGTGTGCTCAGAAACGTCTTCATTTACAGACTCGAAAAAGTGTCAGACTTGGCCCTCCTACCCCCTAAATGGACTCCTAGTTCTCCAGACTGTAAAAGTAAATAAATAGGACTATTGAATATTTTAAAAGCCAAACCTCTGAAAATAAGCGGAGGAGAACCTTTGAAAAGGAAACCTCTAATCCTAACGATTTGCGTTGCGTTCTATTCGATTTTGGTGTTGAACGCGATTCTCGTGAAAAACGTTCAAGCTGAAGGCGCATACACTGTGGAGTGGGTTAACCACGCAGTGGAGGTTCTATCTAACGGATATGTCTTAATAAACGACACAATCAAGGTTGGAGGCATGCCGCCCGCCAATTTTTTGATAGGCTTTCCATACCGTTATGGCGCGTACATTCTAAAGTGCATGGCTTTTCCGCAAGTTAACTTGACACGAGAATACCAAGTTACGGCTGGTGTGCCGCTTGAGGGACGCATGGGCTTTTATGGCGTCAGAATAGCTCTTGATCCGCCGCCCCAAAATGGCGTTTTCAGCGTTTACTTTATACTCTCGCAAAATCTTTTAAGGCAGAGTGCGGCAAACACAAGCCTTTTCACTCTAGAATTTCCAGCATATCCAAGCCTAACAGTGAAGGCGCTTTCATGCAATGCCTCGCTGGTTCTGCCTTCAAACGCAAAATATGTTTCTGGCACCGTGTCTTCATTTAACTACGCAACAGGCTTGGAGTTGCAGGCTTTTCACTATGAGGAGGCAAATGTAACATTTGCCCTAACCACCAAGGAGATACAGCTTTTCACCGTGGAAGAGTTCAAGCGGGAAATAAGCATAAGTGCCCTAGGAGAAATAACTGTTTCAGACAGCTACTATGTCAAGAATCAATCGCCAACCACAATATCTTCCATACAAGTTGTTCTTCTGCCCAATGCTTCCGACCCCACAGTGGAGGACGAGTTTGGAAGAAAAGGCGCAAAGCCTCAGCTGGTTGACGCGAAAACAAACCGTTACAATGTGACTTTGACGTTTGCTGGACAACCTTTGTCCATGAAAAGTGGGGAATCCTCAAGATTCATTGTCAAGTACAAACTTCCAAGCGGCTTTCTCTCGAAAAGCGGACAGAACGGTGAATTAATCCCACTGCAAATGTTTCAAAACATTAAATACTACATTAAAGATGCATATATAACATTCATTTTCCCAGAAGGGGCAAAAGTAGCAAACTTAAATTGCACAAGCTCTTCAACCGACGTGGTCTATGAAGTTGTTAGGGAAATCTTTCAAGAGAAGATCGTGATACGTAAGCAAGGTGTGCTTTTACTGGACACCCTAACGGTGAGCCCCGCCTACACCTACAATCTTGTTTGGCTATCTTTCCGTCCAACCCTCTGGGCTTGGGCGATAGCCACTTTTGCATGCGCTCTCATAGCCTCATGGATGAAAGTTAAAGCTCCCGCAAAAGCGGTGACTGTTACTGTTCCAACGGTTGCTGTGAAGGTTACTCCTGAAACGTTAAGGTCTTTCGTTAACGCATACGAGGAGAAGAGGAAGATTCTCTCAGAAATAAAGTCTCTTGAAGCCGCTGTGAGCAAAGGGCGAATTCAAAGGCGGCGATATAAGGTTCAGAGGAAGACTTTGGAAACTCGCCTAGCAACCATCGAACGCAACCTTAGCGAGCTCAGATTAAAACTGCGGTCGGCTGGCGGTCGATATGCAGATTTGATGCGACAGTTAGAGGTTGCGGAAACGGAAATAAACGAGGTTGAAGCGGACATCCGAAGCATAGAAAGCCGCCACAGAAGGGGCGAATTAACGCTGGAGGCATACCGTAGACTTCTCGCAGAATACCAGCGTAGAAAGGAGAAAGCCGAAACAACGGTTGATGGAATTTTGCTGAGACTACGTGAGGAATCCCGCTAGCAAACCTAAAGATTTTTATTTTACTCGCTAAACTTGAATGAAATCTAGCCGAAAAGAGGAGGAGGAAAAATGGTGAAAATAGTGGTCGACAACCACAAGTGCACTGGCTGCGGCACATGCGTTGACACATGCCCAATGGGCGTCTATGAAATAAAAGATGGGAAATCCGTTCCGGTGAAAGTGGAAGAATGCCTCGTTTGCAGAGCATGCGAAGCCCAATGTCCGGAAGGAGCCATCCAGGTGATCGAGTAATATTCCTCTAGCCATATCCTTTTCTCTCATTTCAAAAACTTACTAAACACTTTGTGGAAGGCTTTCTGCAAATACTGTCTTGTTGGGCTGCCCTCTCTTTTAGCCAACTTTTTAAGGGCTTTATCCACCCCTGTGGCATATTGCACAGCCTTTTTAGGTTTATAGACTATTTGCCTTGGCAATTCAAGCTTTTCCGACATTTTTCTGAGGATAAACTTTCTTTGAACATCATCTTTGAAGGCTATCTTTAGGTTTAGCGGCAAGCTGATGGCGAACTCTATAAGCGGGTAAGAGGCGAATGGCAAGCGGAGTTCCACGTTGTGAAAACTGCAGACTTTAAAATCTCTTTCAAAATTTTCCTCATGCATTTTCGCGATGTCAAGCAGCATGGCTTTTTCAGCGGCGCTCTCGCCGAAGCGTGCATAAAGGTTTAGGTAGCGTCTATACCCCCCGAAAAGCTCGTCTGCCCCCTGCCCAGCCAACAAGACCTTAAATCCAAGCTCTGCAGCCCTTTCAGCCGCCCAAAAAATAGGTATTGCTACGCTTGTTTTTAGGGGTTCTGAATCTTCAATACACCACAAAACTTTGGGGAGGACGAGCTCCACATCCTCAACGCGATACAGGAATTTATGAAATGGGAGATTAAGGAAACTTGCTGCTTCTTCAGCATGTAATGTTTCACGTTGATTTTCTAAGCTAACATGAATTAAATGTACATCAACATCTACCTTCTTGGCTAAGAAGGCGATTATGCTGCTGTCTAACCCTCCCGAGAAGGCTACTGCAACCTCGTTCAGACCAGTCATTCTTTCAGTGATTGACTGCAACAGTAGCTTCTGAAGCGTCTCTACCGCCTCATCCTCAGATGGTGGGTGGGCAAGTCTTTGTGGGGTTTTAACAAGCCACGTTTTGAAGCCCTTTTTATCTGCAATCAGCAAATGTCCCGGCGGGAAAGATTTCGTCTTCTGGATGCCAATCTTCCATAGAGCCTTGCGCTCCGATGCCACTGCGAAAAAATCATCGTTCTCCCCAT
>JAGTQG010000021.1 GCA_018396875.1 Candidatus Bathyarchaeota archaeon | reverse complement strand
CGGCATCCTCCGGAGAAGCATATGCTGGAATTCCAAGCTTATCAAAGCGTGAACGGACATGCAAAGCCATCTCGGTTTCACCAATGTCACATGCAACTATTGGCTTGTTATACTTGCTGGCGACTGCCGCCACCCTATCTATATAATCCTCTTGCAGCGCCGGTGTATGATGGAGCCCAAGCAAAACAACACCATGGATTTCTAAGTCTTGGAAGACAACTTCCGCCGCTAGCTCATACATTTCCGACGTGACGGAACCAGTTAAGTCCACTGGGTTATGTGTTGCTGCAAACTTTGGAATCTTGCCTTCCCTTTTCAGTTCTTCAAATTTTTGGAGAGTTTTTTCTGAGAATTTCTTGACAACCATGCCTTGAAGTTCACACTCGTCTGCTGCCATTATTCCAGGGCCGCCTGCGTCGGTTATTATTGCAATGTTTTTCCCGGCTGCTGGGGGCTGCATTACTAGGGCTTTTGCGGCGTCGAAGAACTCTTCCATGTCGCGCACTCGCAGTATTCCCGCTTGCGAAAAGGCGGCGGCATACACTTGGTCAGAGCCTGCAATGGCGCCTGTGTGGGAGGCTGCGGCTCTTGCTCCCGCTTCTGTTTTGCCTGCCTTAATGGCGATGACGGGTTTTTTGCGTGTGACTTTTGAGGCTGCTTCTATGAAGGCTCTACCGTTTTTCACATCCTCAACATATAACAGTATCACCTTTGTTTCACTGTCAAATAGCAAGTAATGGAGCATTTCAGCCTCGTCTACGTCGCATTTGTTGCCGAAGCTTACGAACTTGCTGACACCCATCTGTCTGCCAGCCAAATAGTCTAGGGCTGAGGCGCCGAAAGCCCCGCTTTGGGTTACCACAGCAATGTTTCCCGCCATGGGCCTTGGCGTTGCGACAACCTCTTCGCCCGTTGTTAAAACCTTTGTTTCCGGCAGAAACAGCATATCTACACCAGTTTTGGAGTCGTATACTCCGAGGCAGTTGGGTCCAAGAACCCTTATCCCTGCTTTTTTAGCTATGGCGACGACTTCCCTCTCAAGTTCGTGGTTTCCAACTTCTCCGAAGCCTGAGCTGATGATGACAACAGCCTTAACTCTTTTGGCTGCAGCATCCTCCATTATTTCCGGCACAACATTTGCTGGAACAACAATAACTACTAAGTCAAGGTCCCCGACGATCTTTGTCAGCTTGGGATAGCATGGAAAACCTAGAATATAATCTTCATGGGGGTTAACGGGATAAACTTCGCCTTTAAAAATGCCCCGCCTCTTGTTTTCGACAAAATTTTTGAAAATGACATGCCCAGCCTTATTTATCTTTTTAGTAGCGCCAACAACCGCCACACTTTTCGGATTGAAAAAGGCGTCAAGCTGCCTTAAAGAAGCCTCCAACATCCTCACCTTTTCTTGTTGGTTTAACAATCGCACTTTATTTCCTTTTCCATTAGAAGTTAAATAGTAGATGCTGTCATAGTAAGCGATCTTCCGTAGGAGACGCGTTTACAATGTGCAAGTGGTGCATGAAACACGGCGCCGGTGGAAAGTGGTATCTTAACGCGAGAAACTACTCGAATGAACTTGCAGAATCCATGAACCTTCGCGCCTATTTAGAGGAGCAGTGGCGAAACTTTGAGCAAGTGTATATTAGGAAAATTATGGGGGTTTCTTCAATAGGGTTGGGCTACAAACTTAAAATGCCGATTATTGGACGACTGATCCGTTGGAGTGTTGAAAGAATGATCCATTCTGAAAGTCCAAATCGCAATCCCGTGAGGGCCGACGGCCACTTTGGCCAAGTGATCCCGATAGAAGAAGCGAAGCTGATAATGATGAATTTGGCGGCGGAGCCTATAATAAGGAATTATTGTATGTGCAGAATGATGCAGAAGGGCATAAAGGATGCTTGCTGCATCAATTTTGGGCTTCTGTCAGGAGTCATTGAGAAGCTGCCAAGATTCATTCCAGAAAACATGAAAACGCGGATAACTCGCGAAGAGGCTGTAGAGGCTCTTGAGGAACAAAATCAAAAGGGCCGCGTTTCAACGGTTTGGTTTCAACCAGTTCCTTACATAAACGCGATATGCTCGTGTGAGGTGCCCCAATGCGGCGGGCTCCGTTTGAGGATGGATTATGGGCTTTACACAGTCTATAAGGCTGAGTATGTAGCAGAGGTTAACCCAGACCTTTGTCAAGGATGTAAGGCGTGTGTGGCTCGCTGCCAGTTTGGAGCTATACGTTTCAGTCCAACCCTTGAAAGAGTCATAATTGACCTAACAAAGTGTTTTGGCTGTGGTCTCTGCAGGGATATATGCCACTATAACGCGATTAGACTTGTTCCAAGAGACGAGGTTCCAGGGGTTAAGGGCAAATATTAAAGCACGCGAGGAGTTTGCGTGGGCAAAACAAAGATAAAAATTGATTATTCAAAGTGTGGAAACGCTACCGGTGGTATAGATCCACGGTCATGTGGCAAATGCTTGTTTGTCTGCGACCCAGCCGTTTTTGTGAGGCATCCAGCCATAGGTGTTAAAGAAGAGAACCCATACGATCCCCGGTGTTGGCAGGTTACCGCAGTCTGGTTGGACCTATGTACACGATGCGGCAAATGCGTCGAGGTCTGCCCACAAAAAGCCATAACTGTTTCATGGTGACGTTTCAGCTCCAGTACGAATAGTTTATTCGGTTTTTTGCTTATTCGTAATTATCACTATTGGTTTGTGTTTTATTTTTTCCAGCATTTCCCAGCTTACACTGGTTAGGTCGACATTGAATTTTTCAGCCATTTCCCATACGGTTCTGCCGGCGCCAAAGCCTCTGGCACGGTTTGCGAGTTCCGCAATTGTTAATGCTTCTTCGGTTGAAAGTGTTTGTCCAGCTACCGCTATGGGGGTTGCTCTTCTCTTCAGTTTTAGCATTCGCCCAATAGTGTAGGCTATGAAGCCTCCGATGCTGTGGATTCCTTTGATGGGTTTTGGCCTTGGCGTGAAATGAAAATTTCTGAGCGAGTATGTTTTGTCTGTGTCGGCGATTATGACGCAAACCCTCTTTCCAAGCGCATCGGAGACTGTTCTACAGATTTCTTCGGCTATGGCTTGGGCGTTTTTTAGCGGCAAGGCAACGTAGGCGTATGGGAGGTTTGTCCCGTCGATACCTCCCTCAGAGCCAAACATTAGGGCTTGAAGCAAACCGGCGTATTGAAGGGCGACTTGCTTGTGGCGGCTTCCAGCATCTCGTGGATATTTTCGAAGCTGCCATATCAACTTTGGCCGTAAACGGCATAATGGTCCCAAGAAATAGCCCCAAATGATTGGCATCCATATTTTGGCGATTATTTTCGCGTTCAGGCTTGGCTTTACGCTGCTTTCATCCACTATGTTACCAAGTGCCACTGAAATGGCTTTTTCCGATACTACTAGAAAATCGCCATCCCGGATTTTTCCAGACACGCTTTTGACTATTTCTTGTAGGTAGTTTTCGCCAGGACGCCAGTACTTGGTTGTTATGGCATAAGCCTTAAACCGTGTTTTCAAAAGGGTTTACGCTCAGAGGTTTTTGAATCGTTTTCTAATTTCTTCAATGTTGCATTCAGGCGGCTTCATTTTGCCCTCTGGACAGTAGCCAAGCTCAACGCATGTTGGTCCAGCGTTTTCGAAAAGCGAAGGCGCCACACGCTTCACTTGGCGAAGCATTTCTATCGCAACTTCGCGGAGCTCCCATTGGGAGCGCATGCAACAGCGCAGGTTGAAGAAGTGGCGGAGTTCACGGGCGTTCATGGTTACGACGATGTTGGTTTTCGCCGCGTTTGGCAAAACATACCTAGCATCCTCTTTTGGGATTCCCATTCCCAGAAGCTTGTTGTAGGCTTCTGATATGCGTTCTAGAGTTTCGTCGAATAGCCTTTTTGCTTCTGGATTAGCCTCTATGGATGGCGGAACCACGTAACTCTTTAAAGTGTCATATTTGACGTAGCGTTGGCTCTGCTGCGTGTAAGAGGCAATACGGTGGCGCACAAGCTGGTGGGTCATAGCTCTTGAAACATCTTCGATGCTAAAGGTGAAAGACGCATGTTCAATAACAGACATGTGCCCATAACCAGTAACCCGCTTAACAATCTGCCTAGCCTTTTCCAAATCCATTTTTTCCAGCATTTCAGAAGGGTATCCGCTCTGGGACGAGGTTAGGGCTGCTGCTCCACAAAGAAGCTCGGGGTCAGCCGTGTAACGGAGAAGCTTAACCTTCACTCTAAACACCTTTTGCGTTTAAACCCGAAGGAAATAAATCGGGCTTGTGATAAAACGCTTTTGGACGCGCTCATGGCAAGAAAAAAGAAAGCCATAGACTACATAAACGAGCTTTGTGCAAGCAAAAACGAGAAACGGCGAACGCTTGGAGAAACGCTTAAAGCCTTGTATGAAAGGTGGACGGAAACGCTTGCACTGGAAGATTTCTTAAAGTTCAATGAAACCATAATGGCAAACAAGGCGGAAATCGGCGTGGCGCAGTTTTTCGGAAAATTTAGGGCTTACGCCTTCGAAGAATACGTTTATCGCCTTTTAAAGGCTAAAATCCGCTTGGAAAAACCATTGGAAGTTTTTTGGGCTGAAAAATGTTTGATTTGGCATGGAGAAGGCATGGAATATGCCATGGAATTTGACGTTTCAATAGGCACCAGAAAAGGCAAACTTGTGGATCCTGTGGTTGTTTTAGATGCCAAAGTGGAGTTGGATTCTTCGAGGCTTAAGACGGCGCTTGCCTCGTTTGCGATGTTAAAGCTGTTGAAGCCGAAGGCAAAATGCACTGTCATTTACGTCAGGCGGGAGTTGGATTATAACCTTCTAAAAGTGGCGAGAAAATGGGCGGATGGAGTATTCCAATTCAATCTTCAAAATAATGAAACTGGGCTTTTCCTTGATTCTGTTGCCAAGTGGCTTTCAGTCTGCTAGATTTTCTCGTATATGCGGTCGGCAGTGTATTTTCCGCTTTCCATTTCCATCTCTATTTCGCGCAGAAGCAATATGCGTTTGAAAGTTGGCGGATGTGTAGAAAACCAAGTGTTAATTTTTGTCCATGTGGATTGGGCTTCCTTTTCCATGGCTAGTTCGAGTTCCCGCTCGTCTAAAACTCCGTCCTTGTCCAAGTCGTATTCCGCCTTCTTCTCCATTATCGAGGATATTTCAAGCTTCGCCGTCGCAGGATCCCCTATGTAGAAGGGTCTGGCTCCGGATGGCGGTTTGGGCGAAAGCGACAAGCCATAAGTGATTTTTGCCAAGGCGCTTTGGAGGCTTCGGGGCGAGCCTGTTAGGTAGGCGGAGTAGGCATCCGCGTAGTGTTCGCGGAGACGGCTTAGCCCTCTAACGCATAAGAGTGAGACAATGTAGACTATGTAGGAGATTATGGCTGCAGCAAAAAAGGCTGCTTTGATGCTGCTTCCCTCTTCCCGCTTTCTTGATGCGGGCGCCCATCTTCCAGCTTCCCAAGTGGCTCTAGCAATTATGTAGGCGAGAAGAGGCAAGGCGGAAAGCACAGTCATAACGATGAAGTCTTTATGTTTTATGTGGCCAAGCTCATGGCCTATAACGCCTTTAATCTCGTCTTTGTTGAGTTTCTTCAAGAGGCCTTCGTGAACTGCTAGTGTGGCGTCTTTTGCTGTTCTGCCAAACACGAAAGCGTTAGGCGTCTCATCCGGCACTATGGCAAGCCTTGGCATGGGAAGCCCAGCTTTTTCGGCTAGTTCTTTAACAGTTTCTTCAAGCCACGGGTTTTCTCCCTTCTCCAAATAGCGGAGTCTGGTGGAACTTGCTACAATAGCTGGCCCGATAAGGTACTGGAAGAGTATGAAGAAAACCGTGAGGATCACGGCGTATAAGACGCTTACTTGGAGGATTATCATTATGGCGGTTAGGAAGAGGGCGAATATGAAGGCAGCTAGAAATATGGATGTGCCCATGGCAAGCTTAAGTTCAGCTAGTCTTCCCAACGTCCCACCGGCAACCACTAATGATTGCATCAGCCAATTGAGTTAAAGGTTTTCCTTAAAAGACGTTACTTCACGTATTTCTTCGGATTTTTCCTAAACTCCTCCTCGCAAATCCGCGAACAGAAATAGATAACGCGTCCCTCGTGTTCAACTTTGCTGTAAGCTGTGTCCGGGTCTATTTTCATGCCGCAAACGGGATCTGTGACTAAGCGTTTCTTTTCCAATTCAATTTTCACCCCCTCCGGCTCATACTTTTTTAAGGTTTGACTATTTAAGGCGACTATAACGGTGCTTAGAGACATTATTACCGCGCCGACGGCTGGCGGCAAGCTTACGCCATAGCCCGCCAGTACGCCTGCTGCCAAGGGTATTGTCACCGTGTTGTAGCCGGCTGCCCACCATAAGTTTTGAACCATTTTGGCGTAGGTTTTCCTTGAAATGTCTATGGCTTTAACCACGTCTCTTGGGTCGTTTCGAACGAGGATTATGTCGGCGCTTTCTATTGCCACGTCTGTTCCAGCGCCTATGGCTATGCCCACATCAGCCGTGACAAGCGCTGGCGCGTCGTTTACGCCGTCGCCTACCATGGCGACGCGGTAGCCCTCATCTTTTAACAGTTTTATTTTTTCCGCTTTCTTGTCTGGTAGGATTCTGGCGAAGTAGTTGTCTATGCCGAGTTCTTTGGCAACCCAGCTGGCAACTTCTTCTGAGTCGCCTGTAAGCATGTAAACCTTGACGCCTCGCTTTTTTAGTTCCCTAACAGCCTCGTAGGATTCTTCTCTAATCATGTCAGCCAATGCTATGGCGCCGGCAAGCTCGCCGTCAACAACTACAAAGACAACGGTTTTGCCTTGCTTTTGCAGTTCCGCTATTTTCGGATCGTTGAGGCTTACTCCCAACTCGTCTAGAAGGTTTACGCTTCCAACGTAAACTTTGCTTTTCCCAACCTTGCCATAGGCGCCACGTCCGGGCAAGGCTTTAAACTCTTTGGCTTGCGGTATTCGAACTTCCTTGTTTTTGGCATATTCAACTATGGCTTTTGCAATCACGTGTTCTGAGTTAAGCTCGACGGCTGCTGCCAAACCTAAAAACCTATTTTCTGGCGTATAGGAAACTATGTCGGTTACGCCGAACCTGCCAACGGTTAAAGTTCCGGTTTTGTCGAAAACTACAGCGTCTACGTCTTTAACCATTTCGAAGGCGCGTCTATCCCTTATTAGAATGCCGTTTTTCGCCGTTATTGACGTGGAAAGCGCCACGACAAGCGGTATCGCCAAGCCAAGCGCGTGGGGACACGCGATGACAAGCACCGTCACAGCTCTTTCAAGAGCAACATCCGAACCAGCTAGAAAACTCCATGCTATGAAGGCGATTATTCCAGCGGCAAGCGCCACATAAAAGAGCAAAGCCGCAGCCCTGTTCGCCAAATCCTGCGTCCTTGAACGGCTTTCTTGAGCTTGTTTGACAAGCTTTATTACCTGCGCCAGATAGGTTTCTTCGCCTATTCTCTCAACCTGCACTTTCAACACGCCTTCGCCGTTTATGGCGCCGCCCACCACCCTGTCGCCGACGGTTTTACTTACTGGTTTTGACTCACCGGTCAACAAAGCCTCATTAACCGAGGACTCGCCTTCAACGACAACGCCGTCTGATGGAATCTTCTCGCCGGGGCGAACCAACACGACGTCGCCTTTTTGCAGTTGGGTTGTTGGCACATCTACGATTTCGCCGTTTTTGATTAGGTGGGCTGTGGTGGGCATTATTCGGACAAGCTCCTCCAACGCCATGGAGGCGCCCATAACGCTTTTGGCTTCAACCCAATGGCCCAAGAGCATAACGTCAATCAACGTTGCAAGCTCCCAGTAGAAGTCTTTCCCGCTGAAGGCGAAGACTGTTCCAAGTGAATAGAACATAGCCACAGAAATAGCCGCGCCAATAAGCGTCATCATGCCGGGCTGTTTGGCCTTAACTTCATCCGCCAAGCCTTTGAGAAAGGGCCAGCCACCGTAAAAATAGACGATTAGGGATAAAAGCGAAAGAACTTCTTTTTGGAATGGAATTTTAAGCCATTCAAGGCCGAACCACATTTGAATCATTTCGGACAAAAGCAGAATCGGCACCGTTAAAGCCAGCGAAGCCCAAAACCTTCGTTTAAACTCTGCCACGTGATGAGCATGATGGTGATGACTGTGGGCTGTCAAGCCTTCTCCACTCCGAACATTTTAGCCTTTAAGCTTCTCAAGAATTATTGCTGGGCAGATTTTCTTGACGCCCTCTATGGGTCCGATCTTTTCGGATATAAGCCTCGTAAGTTCTCGGCCGTCTTTGGTCCAAATTTCAGTCATTATCATGTGGTCGCCCGTGGATGTGGCCACGCAGCGGATTTCCTTAAACTCGCAGAGTTTCTGGGAAACCTCTAAAAGTTTTGGGGGGTCCACGTCTATGCCTACAATCGCCACGGTGTTTAGGCCTATCTTCGCTGGGTCTATTTCAATCGTGAACCTTTTTATTACGCCTCTTTCTTTTAGGGCTTGAATTCTTTTGCGGATTGTTGACTCGCTTAGTTTCAGTTTTTTCGCTATCTCTAGGAATGGAAGCCTAGCATCCTCCTGTAGAAGCTTTAGGATTTTCTGGTCAACTTCGTCTATTTCCGCATTCTTTCCTACCATTTTTCGCACCATTTTGTACTATTTTAGCCGAATTTTGTACGAAAAGTATAAATGCTTTGAAAGATAAAAAGATTGTGGTGTACGAAAATCGAGGAGGAATGTAGAAAATGGAAAAAGTTGAAGAGGAGAAAAAGCCGCTCTTAAGCCTCGGCGAAACCGTCCCAGATTTTGAGGCAGTGACAACCCATGGCAAGATTAGGCTTTCAGATTTTAAGGGAAAATGGGTCATCCTGTTTTCGCATCCCGCCGACTTCACGCCTGTCTGCACAACAGAGTTTGTGGCTTTCGCCAAAATCCATCCAGAACTTGCAAAACGCAACGTCCAGCTTATAGGATTAAGCATTGACAGCGTCTACTCCCACATCGCATGGGTCAGAACCATCAAAGAGAAGCTTGGCGTAACCATACCGTTCCCAATAATCGCCGACTTAGACATGAAAGTCGCCAACCTGTTTGGCATGATACACCCCAAACAAAGCACAACAGCCGCAGTTCGCTGTGTTTTCGTGATAGATCCAGAAATGAAGCTTCGGGCAATGATATACTATCCATTGAACGTTGGAAGAAACATGGACGAGATTCTGAGGCTTATTGACGCCTTGCAGACAGCCGACAAATACAAGGTGGCTTTGCCAGCCAACTGGAGACCCGGCGACCCAGTGATAGTGCCGCCGCCTGCAACCCAAGAGGATGCTGAAAAACGTTTGCAAGAAGCCGCCCAACAAGGCTACGAGTGTGTTGACTGGTTCCTATGCAAGAAAAAGCTTCCATAACCCTCTTTTATGCATTTAATTGGAGGTGAATATGTTTGGTCCAGAAGCTTCGTTCCACCGCCAAGCTTGTTAAGGACTTGCGAATAGCTGTTGACAACGGCAGAGCCCATAGCGTTTGCCTCGACCTGCCGCCTGAACTTGGAACAGACATGGGACCAACAGCCCTCGAGTTGGGTGTAATGAGCTATGCGGGCTGTTTCGCAACAATTTTCGCTTTGATGGCTAAGAAAATGAGGGTTCAGCTAAAAGATTTGGAAGTTAAACTTGAAGCCGTAAAATCCGATGAGGTTGGAACTGTTACGGAGGCAGCTTTCAACATTTTCGTGAAAACCGACGCCGCAGAAGAAACCGTCCAGAGAATTTTCAAACTAACAGTGGAAAACTGTCCCGTTGGAAAACTTTTCGAGAAAGCGGGCGTCAAAGTCAGCTACAACATTAAAACCGAAAAATAGGAGCGAGACGAGTCTTGACAAAGTGGGAATGCTTGATTTGCGGGTACATCTACGACCCGGCGGTTGGAGACCCTGAGCACGGCGTAAAGCCCGGAACACCTTTCGAGGCTTTACCCGAAAACTGGGTTTGCCCCATCTGCGGGGCGCCTAAAGACCAGTTTGTTAAAAAAGAGTGAAAAATTGAGGTGAATGTTATGGAACAAGCAAAACTATATGTTTTGCCGCAATTGCCTTACGGCTATGGAGATTTACAGCCTTTCATGTCTGAAGAACAGCTTCGAATACACCACACTAAGCACCACCAAGCCTACGTTAACGGGGCTAACGCCATCTTACAAAGGTTGGATAAAGCCCGCAGAGAAAACCTAGACATTGACGTTAAGGCTACGCTTAAAGAGCTTTCATGGAACGTGGCTGGACACTTACTGCATTCGCTGTTTTGGGGCAACCTAGCCCCACCGAGCAAGGGCGGCGGAAACCCCGGCGGCAAACTCGCCGACAAAATTGTCGAAGAATTTGGAAGCTTTGAACGCTTCAAGAAGGAGTTTTCGCAGGCAGCCATAAGTGTTGAAGGCTCTGGATGGGCAGCCCTAACGTTGTGTAGGCAGACGGGGCGCCTAATGCTGATGCAGGTGGAAAAGCACAATGTGAACCTTTACCCGATGTTCCGCATCCTAATGGTTTTAGACGTTTTCGAACACGCCTACTACATAGACTACAAAAACGACAGAGCCAAATTCGTCGAGGCTTTTTGGAGCATTGCCAACTGGGACGAAGTCGGCAGACGCCTAGAAGAAGCCCTAAAATAGTTTGGTGAGAACGTTGCCAAAAATCCTAATCCTCTATTATAGCAAGACAGGCAACACTGAGAAGATGGCTATGGCTGTGGCTGAAGGCGCAAAAACAGTGCAAGGTGTTGAAGTGGAATTGACCTATCACGTGGCGGCGGAACAGTTGAAGGAGTTTGACGCCATAATCGTTGGGACGCCCACATACCATCACGACACAACAATAGACATTAAAAGGCTCTTTGAAGAAGCAGCCACAAAAAACGTCGATTTAAAGGGCAAAGTGGGTGCAGCTTTTGGGTCTTACGGGTGGAGCGGTGAGGCGCCTAGACTTGTTCTAGAAATAATGAAAAACCGGTTTGGTATGGATGTTGCGGAGCCACCTCTTTTGGCGAAGTACACGCCGGATCAAGCGATGCTAGAGAAATGCAGGGAGTTTGGGCGAAGAATCGCTGAGAGGCTCACTCATAAATAGGCTAATGTATGCTTATTATGTTTGGAGAAAAGACTATGTCTTCGAAGAATGGGCTTTTAAATTTCATCAAGCGGCAGATAGAAGTTGAAAACGAAATCGTTGATTCGCTTAATGAAGCTTTGAAAAGCATTGGCAACCCCTCGGTTAGAGGCGTTTTAAAAGGGATTTCGCTTGACTCTTTGAAGCATGCAGAAATGTATGACGCAGCCCTAAAGCTTTTAACCACAACCCAGCAGGCGCTTGCCCAAGAGCACCTCGATAAACAGCGAAGCCTTGTTGAAAAGCATATACGCGTGGAAGCTGAATTAATCAAGAAGATAAGCGATATTCTGCCAACCGTTGAAAACGAGAAGGTTAAGCTTCTCTTAACCGCCATACTCGCCGACGAAAAGAGGCACCATGAACTCCTAAAAGAAGTTTTAGAGATCATTGTTAGGGGCGAAACAATAACCGAAGAAGACTGGTGGGATATTCTCTGGAAAAACGTGCCGTTCCACGGCGCGCCCGGTGGATAACGCTCTACTCCCCATTTTTCTTGTTTTCGTGAAAGCTTTAAATGGAAATTGAAAAGAACTAGAAGGAGGTGAAATGTTTGGCTTCTAAAAAGTTGTTAGAAATGTTGAACGACGCCATTGCACGGGAAATGCAAGTCTCCATCCAATACATGTGGCAACACGTCCAATGGAGCGGAGTTAAAGGCTTCGCTGTTCAAGAAGAACTCAAAAAAGTGGCAATAACTGAAATGAAACACGCCGAGACCATCGCTGAAAGACTTGTCTATTTAGGTGGAACACCCACAACAAAGCCGACGGAAATTTTTGTTGGAAAAACCCTTAAAGAAATGATTGAACGCGACATTAAAGACGAGGAGAACGCCATAAACCTATACAAGCAGATAATAGCCCAAGCCCAGAAAGAAGGCGACATAACAACAGCCCACCTCTTCGAGGAAATCCTAGAAGACGAAGAGGAACACCACGACCTATTCACGACGCTGGCGGAAGAACTATAAAAACACCCTCACCGCTCCCTCCTTCTTTTTGCTGTTTATCTTGGATGCTTTTTGGTTGTGCCATTTCTAGCATTAATAGTATGCTTAGACCAATTAAGAGAAATGCGAGGAATCCTACCAAAAGGCCAAAGAACATAGCCGCTTCTTTGCTGATCCACGGTTTGCTTAGGCTTTCAAGGAACTGAAAGATAGCAAAAAGCAAGAACGTTCCACCAAGGGCGAAACCTATGACACATATCAGTTCAGTAGTCCTGTCCTTCATAAAATCTCACCCCACACTCCACAACGGTTGGTTTGCCGTTCCTAATTAAGAATTGCGTATACCAGCAAATGTCAAATCTAGACTAGGGAGGGGGTAGGGAAAATAAGCTGTGCTTGATTGTTATTTTCTTTGCAAAAGTTTAATGTTTAACGAAGACATTATTGGCGATTATATTCGCATAAAGGTGAACAGCACATGCTATCTCAGATCCCCTTCAAAATCGAGAAAGTTTCAAAGAAGCTGTTGGACTGTGAAATTTTGAGGGCTGCCATAATCGCCGAGCTGGACGCCATAAACCTCTACGAGCAACTGGCGGCAGTCGCAGACAACGAAAAAATCAAGAAGGTGCTCTTGGAAGTCGCTAAAGAGGAGAAAACCCACGTGGGCGAGTTTCAAGTACTGCTCCTAAAAGAAGACAAGGAACAAGTCCAAGAGCTGGAGAAAGGCAGAAAAGAAGTCGAGGAAATAACCGAATAGCATTCGACGTCTAGTGTGGATTTTCAAGCAACAACCCTTTTATTTCTCAAAACAGACATAGCTGAACACAAAGTGATAAAAATGACATGGCAACATCTCATTTGGTCCCTCATGCAATTGTTGCTAATCAGCGCTAGACCAGACTGGGGCTGGGGTATACGGGAAGGCTTAACACTGCTTTTTGCCATAGCCTTATTCCTAATCGAGCTTGTTGTGTTGGCAGTTTTGCTCTACCTTGCAGGTTTAATAGTTGTCGGCAGAAAACGTGCACTGTTCTCAGACGCCTTCATAATAGCGCTCCTTGGAACAGTGCTCTCTACAATTTTCGTAATTTTCCTTCCTTGGTTAATCGCGGTGCTGCTTGGCGTGATAACGTGGCTGATACTAATAAAGCGGCTGTTTGAAACTGGCTGGCTTGGCGCCATTGCTGTAGGCATACTTGTAGTCATAATCTACTTCGCAATCCTCATACTGTTAGCGCTTGTCCTTGGGTTTCTGGGCTTAATATTCAGGTGGTTCACCACAATACCATTCTAAAAGCAGCGGTTAGCGAGGCTCAACAGTTGCCAGAATCCAAAAAGCGCACAGCTTTGCTGGGCTTGTCTTTCCTCGCCTTTCTATTTCTCTCGTCCTACGAAAACACCATTTTCTTTAACCTCTTGCTGAGTGAAATTCTCAAAAACCAGTTTTTAGCTGTTGGAATGCTTTTTCTACACAACGTCCTTGTCGTTTCCATAATCCTTTTAGGCATGAACTTCTATGTTAGCCTTGTCAAGGCGGGATTTTTTGAGAGGGAAGGAAAATACGCGAACATAGTTTTGGAACATCCAAAAACCTTCGCCCTAGTATTCACCGGCGTAATTGTTTTCTTGAGCATATTACGGGGTTGCACCCTCATTTACGGCGGAGTTAGCCTTGAAACATTGCCAACAATTCTGCTTATAAGCACACCCGTCGGACTGGTGGAAGGCTACGGCATATACATAACAATAAAGAAGACGCTTAGCCAAACACTCGTAACAAAAGATTTAATCGCCATTTATGGCATTTTCCTAGTCGCTGCCATGCTAGAAGTAGCCTTCATAAACATTCTGATTATGGCTTTAAGAGTGTCAGCTTGAACTGGCAACCGCATCCTCAGTTTCCCGCAATTTTATGCTCAACTCTTTTATCAGCCTTCTAAGTTTAGGGCTAAGCCTTACTGGGTATTTGGCGGCACCCCGGAGACGCTTATACTTGTCTGGTAGTCTTGCAAGATTATCTAAAGCCCTTTTTCGAATCTCCTCAAGCGAAGGCAAATCGTAGACTATTCTGCCCCCTTCCATAACCTTAACCAGCAGTGGTTCCCCGCCAACTTCCTCGCCTTCAAGGGCTATAACATCCTTCACAAAGTAGCCCTTATCGTCTGCGAATCTGAAAACCTGTTTTCTTCCGGGCAAGGTGGCTTTTCTCTCGCTAAGCTTCATTATCGGGGCAAACATGCCTTTTTCGTCGGCTTTTTCACAAAGCTTGTAGATTATATCCACGTATGGTCTGTCAGCCGATGTCCCCATCTTCGTGCCAACACCGAAGGCGTCGATTTTTGCTCCCTTGTTTAGCAGTTCCTCTATTCTGTACTCGTCCAAGTCTCCGCTGGCGAAAATCTGCACATAGCTAAGCCCATTCTCGTCCAGCAGTCGCCTAACTTCACGGCTTATCGCCACCAAGTCGCCGCTGTCAATCCGCACACCTCGAAGCTTAAAACCTTGATTCTCAAGCTCTTTAGCCACTTTTATGGCGTTTAACGCGCCTCCAATGTTGTCGAAGGTGTCTATGAGAAGCGTGGACTTGTCTGGAAACGTTTTAGCGAAAGCCCTGAACGATTCAAGCTCGTTGCTGAAAAACATGACAAAGGAATGTGCCATAGTCCCGAAAACGGGTATACCATAAACCATCCCGGCAAGAACATTTGAGGTGCCGCTGCATCCGGCTATATAGCTTGCCCTTGCAACCTTCATGCCAGCGTCGGTTCCATGTTCCCGCCTCAAACCAAACTCGATGACCGGTCTGCCTTGGGCAGCGTAAACAACCCTTGAAGCCTTGGTGGCGATGGTTGTCTGAAGGTTAATGGTGTTCAATAGAAAAGTTTCTATTAACTGCGCCTCAATTATTGGAGCGGTAACCCTAATCAACGGTTCGTTTGGGAAAACCACGGTGCCCTCTGGAATCGCCCAAACGTCACCGCTGAAGCGGAAACGCCTCAAATAGTCTAAAAAATCATCTTTAAACCCCAAACTTTTCAAGTATTCTATGTGCTGTTCCGTGAAGCGCATTTTTTCAAGGAAAAGCAAAACCTGCTCCAAGCCGGCGAAGAGGAAATAGGAACGGTTTGGCGGCAAACGTCTAATGAAGAGGTCGAAAGTGGCTGGTTCAAACTTTCTGTGTTCAAAGTAGCTGGCGCACATTGTCAACTCGTAAAGGTCTGTGAGCATGCTCATGTTGTGTTCGTCAACGAAGCCCAACGTGCCTTTCATAGGCTTTCACCGTGTGTCAACCAACTATTATTCCTTTTCTATCCGGGGAATGGACATGTTTTCGTGGGGCAGCCCCCAGCGTATTCGGATTCCGCCGCTACAAAAGTTTTCTGGGCAGTTTTCACCTCGCCAATATAGAGCACCTGCTCCGGTCTGCTTCCATAACGGAACACTGTTATGCCCTTACACTTCAACCGCCAAGCAAGCTCAAACACTTTACGCACGTCCTCAACTGTTGCCTCAAAAGGCATGTTCACAGTTTTAGAAACAGCGTTATCCGTATACTTTTGGAAAGCCGCCTGCATCCGCACATGCCACTCCGGCGCAATATCCAAGGCTGTAACAAAAACCTTTTTCACGTCCTCCGGAACTTTGTCAATCTTTTGCACCGAACCAGTTTTGGCGATTTCCTCAAGAAGCCCAGCGTCATAGAATCCTCTTTCCTTAGCAACCATCTCAAACAGCGGGTTTGTCTCAAAAAGCCTGGTTCCATCCAAAACTTTTCTTATGAAAGATATGGCGAACAACGGCTCAATACCAGAAGAGCAGCCAGCAATTATGCTTATGCTTCCCGTCGGCGCAATGGTGGTGACAGTTGCGTTCCTCATAGCCCGATATTTATCCTTCCAAATGCTTTTGTCAAAGTTTGGGAAAGATCCACGTTTTTCAGCAATTTCCTCAGACTTTTTATGGGCTTCTTCGTCTATGAAGCGCATCAACTTCTCAGCAAGCTCTAAGGCTTGTTCAGAATTGTAGGGGATTCTAAGCTTTACGAGCATGTCTGCAAAACCCATGACGCCCAACCCTATTTTCCGGTTTGCCTTCGTCATCCGCTCAATCTCTCTAAGCGGGTACTTGTTGGCGTCAATCACGTTATCCAAAAAGTGGACAGCATTCCGCACAGTCTCCCTAAGCTTTTCCCAATTAATTTCTCCATCCTCAATCATGCGGGAAAGGTTTATCGAACCAAGATTACACGATTCATAGGGCAGAAGGGGCTGCTCGCCGCAGGGGTTAGTCGCCTCTATCCGCCCCAACTCTGGCGTAGGGTTATGCCTGTTAATCTCGTCGATGAACAAGACGCCTGGGTCACCGCTTGCCCAAGCAGACCGCGCCATTAAATCCCAAACTTCTCGGGCTTTAAGCTTGCGGGTTTTCTCCTTGTTTCTTGGGTTGATAAGCCAGTATTCCCCATCTTCCCCAACCGCTTTCATGAAGTCGTCAGTTACCGCTACTGAAATGTTGAAGTTCTGCAAAAAGCCTGGCTGAAGCTTAGCAGTAATAAACTCCATAATGTCTGGATGGTCAACACGCAAAACCCCCATCATTGCGCCCCTGCGCCTACCACCAGCCTTTATGACTTCAGTGGCGACGTCGAAAACCCTCATGAAGCTTACGGGACCGGATGCTACGCCCTTAGTGGACATAACTATGTCGCCTTTAGGTCTAAGCCTTGAAAAGTCGAAGCCAACCCCGCCGCCGCTTTTCTCAATTAAAGCCATGTTCTTCACAGCGGTGAAAATGCTTTCCAGCGAGTCTTCAACTGGCAGCACAAAACACGCGGACAACTGTCCAAGCCTTGTTCCAGCATTAAAAAGTGTCGGCGAATTCGGCAGAAACTCAAGCCTCGCCATCATCCTATAAAAGACTTCCTCGCTCTCCTTAGGGTCTTCGCCGTATTTCCGGTCAACCCTCGCGATGGCTCTGGCGACTCTGCGGAACATTTGCGCCGGAGTTTCAATGATGCGTTCATTCTCATCCTTCAACAAGTAGCGTCTCTTCAAAACCTCAAGCGCATTCACGGTCAACTTCGGCTCTTCAATGCCAAGCTGGACCCTAAGCCGCCTAATCTCCTCCTTCCTTCTCCTATAAGCCTCGTATTCGGCGGCTACCTCTTCAAAGCCATTTAGCCGCAAAACCTCTATAACCGCGTCCTGCGCGTCCTCAACCGACGGAATCTTCTCCCTAAACCTTTCCTCCAAAAGGCTTACAACTTGCTGCGTCAGTTTTTCGGCTTTCTCTCCATTCTCAAGTTTTACGGCAACAAAAGCCCTATGGATGGCGTTTCTAATTCTTTCAGGGTTAAAGTCCACCAAACGGCCGTCTCTTTTCCTAATTTTGGTTATCGGCATGGCCTTTCAATAGAAAAGGGAATAATTTAGGATATAAAGCATGTTCTAATGTGTAGTCTTAAATAATCGCAACCAGGTAATTTTACATTAAGCCTACAAGAGGCTGTTAAATGATTTCATATGCGGTAAAGCGGGTGCTTCGCTCCTTTGGGCTTTTCGCCGCCCTGTTTTTAGGAGTTGTGCTTGCCACAGCGTTCTTTGCTGGTATAAATGTAGGCGCAGACACAACAGCAAAGGCTGCGCTTCTGCAACAGTTAAGTCGTATCCCCGTTGACATAACAGTGTATAGTAGCTCAAACTTGAAATCTGATAGATGGAAAGAAGCGGTCCAAACCATCGAACAAATCGAGGAAATAATAGGTGTTGAAGTTATCTCAAGAGCCATTTTGCGAGAAACTGTTCACGAAGACACTATGGTAACGATTGCCGCCATATCTAACACTTCAATGGTTTATAATGGGCTAAACGTGGTGAGAGGCAAAGGAACTCTTGAAGTGAATGAAACCTACGTTTGGGTTGGCTCTAAAGCAGCTGACAAGGTGGCGTTAAACGACACACTCACATTGAACTTCACGTATTATTCATACCAGTACCCGCGGGAACCAGTTGAAAAGATTCTTTGCGTTTTGTCCTTGAAGGTTGTTGGTTTTGTTGAGCTTGAAGACAAGGCCTACTCGATTGCAACTGGAATGTGGGACACGTCGCCGATAGTGATTATGCGGGACGGAGAGAAACCAGGCGATTTCTATGGAGATCTGCTTCTAATAGTCAGTTGGGAGAAAACTTTCGCAAAGATTTTGGACAGCGTTCCTACGGATATGCCTTCCTACATATTTACAACGCAGATTCTAGCCTACATAGATAGAGACAAACTCATCAATCCATGGGATATACCGGGCTCTATAGAAAATATTGCAAGGATTACCAGCCGAGTGAACAACGAGGTCGCCAGATACGGCATGTATGCAAACAACAACTTGGGAACTGCTCTCATGTGGTTTCAATTTACCAGCATAGCCATGCGCTTTGTCTTTATCGTTTCCGCTCTTCCAGTCTTTTTCGTAGCGTGGTATGTTGGAACAACAGTCTCAGATGTGTCCTATAATCTGCGAAGGCGTGAAATCGGATTACTCCTAACCAAGGGTTTCTCAAACTCCCAAGTATTTAGATTGTTCCTAACAGAGTCCATCATTATTGGAATGGTTGGCGGGTTTACCGGTATTGGACTTGGCTATATGCTCGGGCCACTTTTTGTCAGTTCAACCGAGAAATTGGGACAAATAACACCCGTCTTGAGCACAGAGGTCATCATCACAACCATGATCTTTGGTCTGGTTTTAACGCTTCTCTCCACTTTCCGTCCTTCACGGAGGGCGGCAAAGCTTCCAGTTGTAGAAGCTTTGAGAGAATACACTTACATAGAGGAGGTTAAACCATACAAGCAACGTTGGCCATGGGTCGCTTTCATCCTTGGACTCTACAAGATCATCATGTTTCTTTTCGGCATAGGCTCAATTCAGCAAGTTTTCAGACCGCCTTTCATGAACATATTTCTAATACTACTTTACGGCATATGGGTGCTCATAGACGCAGCTTTGACATATGTTGGGCCGCTGTTGTTTTTCTGGGGTTTCACTAAAATCTTTATCCGTGGCTCTCTGGAATTTCAAGAGCTGGTGACTCGTGCGGCGAAGTTTCTAGGTGACTTGGGAACTTTAGCCACGAGGAATGTTCAGAGAAACCCGGCTAGAGCCGCTTCAGTGGCTTTTCTCGTCGCGTTGATCGTAGGCTACAGTTTTCAAACCATTGGAGGATTAGCCAGCGGTCAAGACTACAACATTCGTCGTATTAAAGCTGACGTAGGTGCGGATATAAATGTCCAGCTAAACTTGGAAGCCAACTTGACAGAAGTTTTAAGGACGATAGAGGGCATGTCAGAAGTTGCATCCACAACCGTTCAATACACCCTCAACGGGCTATTTCCGGGAGATGCTTCTTCAAGACGCATCATTGCCATAGACCCTGAAACTTGGCCTTCCACAGCCTATTACGAGGAAGATTGGTTCAGCGGCAACAGCATGACAGAAACCTTCCAACTTATGAAGATGAAAGATCAGACAATAATCCTTGAGCGGAATGTAGCATCATACTTAAACAAAAAGTTGGGGGACACCATAGCAGTTTCTATTGGAGATTCAGAGTTGATGCCGGAGATTGTTGGGTTCTTTGGGTACGAAATTTCACAAGAATACTCGCTGAAGCTTTTCCATTCATACATACCATTAAGGCTTTATGAATCCCTAAACCTAAGCTCGCAAGTTCCCACCACAATCCTAGTCAAGTTAAAAACTGAAGCCAACGGAAAGGATGTGGCTTCTGAAATCCGGAAAATTGACGGTGTCAGCTCGGTGCGCTCAGTTGCAGAAGAGTTGGAGGCTCTTCAAAGTAATCTTTTGGTGTCTGGACCATTAAACATTCAACGTTTAGGCGTGATCTTCTCAATACTAGCTGCATCGGTAGCCGTGGGCCTAGCAACCCTTGTAAGCCTCCAAGAGCGAAAAAGGGAAGTATCCATAATGTGGACGCGTGGCTTATCCTTCAAACAATTGTTGATAATGCTGCTTACAGAGAACATGGCTGTCGTCACGTTTGCCGTGATTTTAGGCACAGTGGTAGGGCTTATTGTGGTGAATGGTAACGTGGCAGCCTCCAATGCCACGCTCATTTATTCGCTTGTAAGGTTTAGAATGGTTTTTCCGCTAGACGCTGTAACGCTTTTGGCTTCATGCATGCTTTTAATATTTGCCTCAACAATAGTGCCTACAATTCTGCTCACGAAAAGGTACATTTCAAAAGTTGAAAGGATCGTGAGATTATGAAAGGCATGAAGGTAATAGTCAAAGATTTGATCAAAATTTATAGGCTGGGAAACGTGGAGGTCCAAGCCCTCCGCGGATTAAGCATGGAGGTCAAAGAGGGCGAAATGATCTCTATCATAGGGCCTAGCGGAAGCGGCAAGACAACACTGTTAAACATTATCGGCGGACTGGACCAAGCAACTGGAGGTTATGTGCAAGTCGGTGACACCGTAGTGACTGCGCTTCATCCATCCCAACTTGTGGAGTATAGACGAAAAACAGTGGGCCACATATTCCAAGCATTAAACTTGATACCGACCTTGACGGCGGCGGAAAACGTTGAGCTTCCCATGATAGCCTTGGGCGTTCCAAGAATCAAAAGAGTCCAACGTGTGAAAGAGCTTCTAGAAATAGTTGGATTAACCCAAAGAGCCCACCACAAGCCAGACGAACTAAGTGGAGGAGAGCAACAGCGAGTAGCCATAGCCGCCGCCTTGGCAAACGATCCACCGCTCATATTAGCCGACGAGCCTACAGGCGAGTTAGATACCGCAAACGCAAGAATAGTCGTCAACTATTTGTCCAAAGTTAACAAGGAGTTGGGCAAAACAATAATAATGGTTACCCACGATCCAAGCGTTGCAAGAGCGGCGGACCGCATACTGCGCATCGAAGACGGCGTAATAAAAATGGCTTTAACACCATCCGAGGTCATAGCCGAGGAAAAAGCGATCTCCTACATAGACCAGATAAGAGCCCGCATAGCGGAAATAGACCGCCAGCTAGCCCAACTGGATGAAAATTTCAAAGCTGGCAAAATAAGCGGAGACGAATACGTGGAGAAAAGACAAAGCCTAAAACAAGTAAAGGAGAGCCTCCGCGAAGAGCTTCACAGAATGGGCATAGTCTCATAAAGGCTACTCCGCAAAAGTTTCCTCCACAATTTTTATTCCTCTACTATTTAGTTCGGCCATGATTTGCTGATAAATAGTCCTGTCCATGCCAAGCCTTTCGGGAGGCACAACTCCCTTAAGGCGGACAACACCCTCTACGATGAGTTTTGCAACAATTGATGCAGTGTACCCCGTTGTTCTAGCCATGGCTGTCACTCCACTTTTCTCATCATAGAAATCGGTTAAGGTGTAGGTGAGTCTTACCATCTCACTTTTCCTATAGCCGTGAACATCAACTTTTAAGACTACAATGTCCTTAACGTCGGGCTTGTAAAGGTTTTTTTCGAAAAGTTTAGCCGTAAGTTTTCTAGGCTGCAAATTAACGCCATTTACCGCTATTTCTTTATCATCAAAAAAGCCCAAGTCCCTTAACAGCCTTATTTTTTCGGCGTGTCCAAGGTAGCGTAATGTTTTCTCCCACATTTCTCTGACCCCCTGCATCGTGTAAAGCAGTGTTCTCAAACCGTCTGTGTAGAATGCTTCCAGCATGCCAATTTTGGGAAATTCTACCTTTTCGAGTCCGCTTAAAGCCTCTACCTCGACTATTTTGCCATCTTCAACTATCCTAGCCTTTGACGTGTACTCTTCTATGAGGCTTTCAGGTGACCATGTAATAACATAGCCTAAAGGCGGTATAGGCTTCTCTGGAAGTCCACCGACATAAACGTGAACTTTTTCAACTTTTTCAAGTTCAACAAAAGCGTGTCCAACTAGAATGTTGCTTATGCCGGGCGCCAAACCACAGTGTGGAACGACTGTTATGCCAGCTTTTAGGGCTTTTTCATGCAAATGTAATGGATTCTCCGGCATATATGAGACATCCACAAGGTTTGTTTCTGATTGGATACACGCTTCCATTAGGCGGAAACCAAGCCTAGGCGGGAGGAACCCCAAAGCAAGATCAAAATCCCTCAATGTATCTATAAGTTCCCTCTGGTCTGTCGCATCCACCGATATCCATGAAACATTTTGTCTTCCAATTTTTTCTGCTAGGTTTTTCGCTGTATGTTGATCTTTATCAGCCACAACAACTTTGGCGTGGCTTAATGTTCGAGATAAGTCTTCTGCCGCAGCCGAACCCATTCTGCCGCAGCCAACAACGAGCACTCGCATAAGGTAGGGGAAGTTTTGAGAACCATTAAAGCTTTTTCGAAATCACCGCTTATAGATTCAGAATTTGAAAATTTTATATATGGCTGTTGTCATTGTAGTGTTGAGCGTCATGGCTGATATCTGTCCAATATGTGGGCTTCCCAAAGACTTGTGTGTCTGCGGCGAGATTGGAAAAGAGCAGCAAAGGATTCGCATAAGGTTTGAAACAAGAAAATTTGGCAGACCAACAACAATAGTGGAAGGCTTAAACGATAAAGACACTGATCTTGGAAGCATAGCTCAAAAACTCAAAAGCTTCTGCGCTTGTGGCGGGACAGCCAAAAACGGGCAAATAATCCTTCAGGGAGACCACCGCGAGAAGGTCCGCCAATACCTAATAAAGCTTGGATATCCAGAGGAAAATATAGAAGTTCAATAAGACTGCTCAAACACCATTGAAGGAACAACTCATGAAAATCCTACAAAGTATGCGTGAGATACTTAAAACCCTAAAGCATCGTGGCCCATCGAAAATTTACTGTCCAAGATGTGGAAGTTCTAGAATCCACCTGTCAAGCAGCTTAGACTACTGGTTAACACCGAAAAAATATGTCTGTGAAGACTGCGGCTATTTAGGGCCAATAGTCATGGAACTAGAAGAAGGCAACGAGAAAGTTGAAGATTCGGGGAATGCCTAATCTGGCAGTTCTAGGTTTAACTGTTTCTTCAAAGTCTTGTATCTGTTCCGCACCGTGACCTCCGTGACACCAGCGGCTTCCGCAATATCCTTCTGAGTTTTCTTCTCATTATTCATTAAACAAGCAATGTAAAGTGCTGCTGCAGCTAACCCCATAGGGTCTTTTCCGGCTGCAGCTCTGCGCTGTTTAGCTTCTCTTAGTATTTGGATGGCGAGCCCTTGGGTCTTGCCGGAAATCCCCGTTTTCTCGGCAATTTTAGAAACGTAGGTTAGCGGGTCTGCTATTGGCATCTGCACGTCCAACTCGCGGAGCAAAAGCCTGTAACATCGAGCTACATCCTTTTTGTCGACGAGGCTGGCTTCCGCGATTTCGCGAAGTGTTCTGGGCGTTCCACTTCCACGGCAAGCCGCGTACAGGGCGGCAGCCGCTATGGCGGCTATTGAGCGGCCTCTCACAAGACCTTTGTCGAGGGCTTTGCGGTATATGACTGCAGCCTTCTCTTTTATTGGCGGTGGAATGTAAACCTTATCGGACAAGCGGTCAAGCTCAGCCATAGCCTGCGCCAAGTTTCGGTCTATCGAGGAGTGTACCCTTGAGCGTATCTGCCATTTCCTCAGACGCCACATTTGCAGACGCGTTGAAAGAGGAAGTTTCCTACCAAAAGCGTCCCGGTCCACCTGGCTAATTGCTGTTGAAAGTCCCTTATCGTGAACAGAGTATGATGTTGGAACACCCACGCGGCTCCTAGCCGCTTTTTCTTCTTGGGTGAAAGCTCGCCACTCTGGCCCTTTATCCATCATTTGCTCATGAAGGACGAGTCCACATTCCCCGCAGACAGTTTCGCCAGTATCATAGTCGTGAATTAGGTTTCCGCTGCCGCATTCTGGACACTTGTCAATTGGACGTTGACGGGTTTTAATTTCTTGTTGTTCGCTCATTGTTCCCACCATACAGCCGCGGCAGAACCGTTGCCCTTTTCCTCATCAAATCGGAATAGAAGACAGCCATCCGGCCCGCGTGCAAACTCAGATGAAATGTTTTAATATATAAATTTTATGGTCCAAACCAGAATATCCCATTCACAAATTTTGAATACTAACACAAACTATTGATTACTAGGAAAAGTGCGTCTGCATGATGAGACTTCCAGAAAAAATCAGAAGAGTCCTCGAAAAAATAGTCAAAGAGTTGGCCTCAAAAGAAGATGTTCACGGCATAGGCTTGTTTGGAAGCTGGGGCAGAGGAGACGCAACCACTGCAAGCGACGTTGACTTGCTGATCTTAACTAAAAGCGACACTACAGACGAATACGTTGAAAGAATGTTGGCCGACGGCATAATGGTAGATTTTAACTTCATCCCCATAAAATGGGTTTTTGGACCCTTGCCGCCAGAACTTGACCAAAAACTATTCGAGGCTCAAATTCTTTACGATAGGGACTGGAAGCTTACAAACGTTAAGATGCTAATAGCGAGAGCTTACAGTTCACCAGAAAGAGTAGAAATCCGAACAAACGCACACGCGATAGAAGCCGACATCCACCTGAGCAGGGCAACCTCCGCCCTATCCAAAGGAGACTTTCTAAGCGCTCATCTTTTCGCCCGCACAGCCATGGAAAACGCCCTAAAAATACCACTGGAAATAGCGCTACAGCCCATTTCAAATAGCCGCTTCATAGAGAAGGCTGGAATAGCTGCTGAAAAACTCGGCTTGAAAGAAATGTTCACAGACTACGTAGAAATCGCCGGACTAGACGCATTGAACAAAACACAAATCGAAGAGAAACTGAAACGTTTCAAGGCATTATGGGACGAAATGCACTTCACAGTCAAACAACACGCCCAAACAGTCGAAAAAGTTCACTTCAAGCTAAAAACCAGCCTAAAATACTACTTTAACCCATTCTTTATGCAAGGCGCGGTTTTGCGAACAACATCCATAATCAATGCTGGAAACTTCGCTGAAGCGGCTCACTACCTCGATAGCATATTCATTAGCATGCTCGAAAACTATGCATGGCTAAAATCCACGATAGAAAAACAACACATAAACCACACAACACTCATTCGCTCCATAGAAAACCTCGAAAAAACAAACCCAAAAATGTACCACAACACAATAAGCCTTCTAGGAATAGCAGACGCCCACAAAACATTGGCAAACAAAACCGTTGAAAAAGCCAGAAAAAACATAACCAGACTTCACAAAGAAAAGAAACATTTAATCAAAACCCACATATCTAAGAATTAACGCAAACCACATATTGAAGCCCGGTGGTGTAGCGGACAAGCATAGCGGGCTTTGGACCCGCTGACGGGAGTTCGAATCTCCCCCGGGCTACCAAAACACAAGTTTTCCACAACTTTAAAATAGACGTTAAAGCGGGCCCGCTGGGATTTGAACCCAGGATCTCCGGCTCCGCAGGCCAGCGTCCTAATCCATGCTAGACTACGGGCCC
>JAGTQG010000020.1 GCA_018396875.1 Candidatus Bathyarchaeota archaeon | reverse complement strand
ACTGAGACAAAAACAATCACTGTTGTCTTGCGCAGATATTATTTGACGGTTAAGACAGACCCTGCGGGTGTGACAACAATTCCGGGAGAAAACTGGTACAATGAAGGTACAGAAGTAACGCTTACAGCTCCAGACACTGTTTCAGTTTCAACTGGTGTACGCTATAAATTCAGTTATTGGGATGTTGATGGTGTGCCAGAAGCCGGCAACCCAATAACCGTTGTGATGGACGCTAATCACACAGCCACCGCCCACTATGTCCTCGAATATTACTTAACAGTCCTCTCCCCCTTCGGCACAGTGGACGGAGAAGGTTGGTACACAAGTGGCTCAACAGCCTACGCAACACTGAACACTGGCCTAATTGACCATGGAAATGGAACCCGCAGAGTTTTCGTAGGCTGGGGCGGCGACGCTTCAGGAACAAACTACGCTCAAAGCGATCCGATTGTAATGAATGCGCCTAAAACGGCTATTGCAAACTGGAAGACCCAATATGCTGTAACTTTCACTCAGACGGGTTCTGATGTGGCTCCAACGGTCACTTATACGGCTGACACTGACCCGACGGAAACGGCGCCCTTTACGGTCTGGGTTCTCGCGGGTTCTCAAATCACATATGCCTATCAAGACATTGTTCCGGGCGCTGCTCCGGGAGTACGCTATATCTTGACAGGCGTTAATCCCCCATCGCCACAGATTGTTAATGGTCCCTTTACGGTGAGCGCTTCATACCAGGTCCAGTACTATTTGACTGTGCGCACCGACCCGCCCGGGATTGTCACAATTCCGGGAGAAGGCTGGTACAACTCCTCGCAAAGCGTCCAGCTTATGGCGCCAACAGTGGCGGGCTACACATTCCAATACTGGGACGTTGACGGCGCATCACAAGGAAGTGGTGTAAACCCAATAACTGTGGTTATGAATGCTCCTAAAACAGCAACAGCCCACTACACTCCAACAGTAGTAACTTACAGGCTTAAAATTGAGGCAACAGCCGGCGGCACAACGAACCCGGCGCCGGGCACATATACATACGCGGCTGGCACACAAGTTCAAGTTACGGCGATTCCAAGCGGCGGCTACGTCTTCGACCATTGGGAGCTTAACGGCACAAACGTTGGCACAGCTATAACCTACACGGTTACAATGAACGATAACTATGTATTAAAAGCCTTCTTTAAGCAAGTTCCGCCTTTAACGGTTTCGATAAGCCCAATGTCAGCCTCAATAGTTGTTGGGCAACAGATAACCTTCACGTCCACGGCTAGTGGTGGAATACCACCATACACGTACCAATGGTTTGTAAACAACAACCCAGTGTCGGGAGCAACATCCAACAGTTTCACGTTCACACCAACGGCGCCCGGCATATATTACATTACGCTAAAGGTTACAGATGCAGTGGGCAACACAGCCCAGTCAGATGCTGCCCGGGTAACAGTTTCGGTGGCACCTGTCGGCGGATATTCCATAGCCATTATAACCAACAGCAAAAGCAGCGCCGTTACACCAGTATGTGTTTACGGTTTACTGCTAGGCGTGTTTACGGCAGTTTTAAGTGTGACAGGGCGTAAACGAAGATAGATTCAAACCTTTTAAGCGTTAGTTATATCATTATCAATATGGCGTTTAGTCCATGGCAAAGAAGAAAGCAACATCCAAAGAGACAAGAAAAGGTTTTC
Organism: Candidatus Bathyarchaeota archaeon; assembly: GCA_018396875.1. Taxonomy (GTDB): domain Archaea; phylum Thermoproteota; class Bathyarchaeia; order Bathyarchaeales; family Bathycorpusculaceae; genus DRVP01. Next base: position 24,176 of record JAGTQG010000020.1, on the reverse strand, counting down.
CTAGTAAGAAACTGCTTCTAATTTCAATATCTCTTGCGCTGTTTATAATCCTCAGTGCAGTAATTTACCATGTTTTTTGGGGTTCCCAAAATAACGTAGAATTTCCTCTACGAGCGGTTATAGTAGATCAGGTTGGTGCAGATATTCCATCATCTCCTGAGGAAATGCAAAGATTCAACGAGACATTATTCAATCTATTGAAAAATGCTAGTTTCGAGGTACGTTACTATGAAAGTAAAAGCGTGACGGTTAACCTTTACCGGAGACTTGCAAAAGAAAACTACGGAGTAATCATATTACGAGTGCATTCAGCAATAAGAGAGAGGGAAACTTTAGTAGATTTCTTCACATCCGAAGAGTATAGGCAAAACGTTTACTCTAACGAATTAAACAGAGGCCTATTAACTCAGGGCAACTATTCTTGGCTGCCAAATAAATATTATTTTGCTATAACTCCAAAGTTCGTTATGGAAGCGGTGGAAGGGAGCTTTCCCGGAAGCATAATCATAGCCATGGGTTGTTCAAGTTTAAAACGGGAATATGAGGAGATGGCGGATGCATTTATCCAGAAGGGAGCGAAAGTTTACATTGGCTGGACAGACGCCGTTAGCATAATTCACAGCGACAACTCCACAATAAGATTTCTACAACAATTCTTGGAATACAATAAGACTATACATGAAGCGATAGACGAATGCAACAAATTTAGAGACCCCCAAGGGTATGTTACAATGCTCTCCTATAGAGTTAAGGAAGACAAAATTGCCAATTACCGGTTTTCAGACTTTACCGCAAAAATGGTTTTAGGTGTTCTGTTCACATCTTCCCGGAGTAAACGTCTTAGCTAAGCCCACTAAGTTCTTTGAAACGTTTCGCCACTATGTTGTAGAGATTTTCCCTTAAAGTATTCCCTGAATAGTTTAATTGGCGAAGCTTGCATATTTTCTCCGCTAGCTCTCTATCCTCTAAAACTTCTGCCACCCACCTTTCGAAGTCTCCGCGGTAAAGATGGAACTCAATCGATTTCACATTGACCGTGCTTATTTTTTCCATAAACTCTTTTAGTGATGAAGCACTTTCGCCTGTATAGTTTCCCATCGACGTGAAGAAGTAGAAGGCTTTCTCCCTTGGAACGATTTTTAAGGCTTTTGTTTGCTCATTTTTCACTTTTTCTCACTTCGTTTTGTTGTTTGTTACTTACTAGTGTTAACTTTTTCGGGTCATTTACTATTAAAGGTTGGGTTTCCTTAAACTTTTTTGTAACTATCGAAGTTCTTATCCGCAGAACTCCTGGAAGCGGGGCCACAGTGGTGGCAATGAACTCGTGAAGGTTTTCCTGACTTTCTGCCATGACTTTGGCTATTATTTGGAGTTCTTCGGATAAGGAGGTGTAGACTTCAAGGACCTGTGGAAATTCGCAGAGTTTTTCAGCGACTTTCTCGCTTTCTTTTGGATCCGTGTAGATTGTCATTATGGCAGTTACAGTTTTTGCACCCACCTTTTCCAAGTCTACGAGGGCTGTGTATTTTTTTATGATGCCGTAATGTTCCATGCGTTTTATTCGGTCATACACTGTGGAATGGGCTATTCCAAGAAGCTTTCCTATGTCTGTGTATGTTTTTCTAGCGTCTTCCCGCAGCAGTTCCAAAATTTTGATGTCTGTTGAGTCCAGTGTGAAATTGTTGTTCTTCAATTTCAATGTGTATGCCTTCCAGACGTTTTAAGGTATTCGAAAAATGAATATATTTCGCTTGTTGCCGGAAAAATGTAGAAAAATATTTTAAATTTCGTAAAATTTTCGACGCTTTCGTCTACCGCCAGCACCTTTAATCATGGTTCAAAGAGAAACTTTTGCCTACAATCCTTCAATTTTAAAATGAAAATTTCTACATTTTTGCGGAAAATCTAGCGAATAAGTTTAAATTTGTGTATAGAACATTCTTCTATAGGATTCTTATAATAGTCTAGAGTGGCTGAAATGAAAGTCTCAAAGGTCTGGGAGATTCTAAAAAAATTTAAAGAGATATGTAAGTTTCATGGTTGGAGAACTTCTGAAAACGAAGATTGGATTGAAACGGAAAACAAATACCACAGTTTTCTTTTAACCAGAACAGTTCATCCGTCATCATTCAAGAGCATAGTATCCAATAGAAAATGCGTTGTTAGAGAAGGCTTATCTTACCGTGTTGTCGAAGCATCGTATATGGCGTGGATTTTCTCTGAGTCTCCGCCTGAAAGTTTGATTAACATATTCCTTGAAAACCCAGATTTTTCGAGGAAGGTTGCCTTGTATGATCTAAGCCCAATATTGAAAGGTGGAGCTGCTTGCTTTAAGCTGAACTACACTGACAGTCCGGTTTTTCAAGAGTTTGAACGTTTCCTTGAAAGCGAGTTTGGCATTAAATTCGAAGATTATGCCTATTCAAAACATGGCTTGGAAAACACGCTGACTGAAGTCACATAATCCAACGGCGCCATCAAAGGTTTGATAAGCAGAGATGCTGCATAGTATCTAGTTGTGGTAGGGCATGTTAGAAGAAGCTGAAGAAGTCAAGAGGCTTCTTGCGTTCAAGAAGAGAGTTGAAAAAAGAATTGAAAAACTTGAATCTGAGCTCAAAGAACTTCAAACAGTCCTCGAAACCATAAACTCCATACTGTTGGCCAAAGGATTCAAACGTGCTGATCTTGTCAAAAAACCCATCGTGGAAACTGCACCATCCCTTCCACCGACAATTGAAGAGGAAGCAATTCAACAATCTCCCCCAGAATTTAAGGAAGTTATAACTCTAAAAACCGCATCGGGAGAGCTTCTTGCCAAACTATATGTGGGTGAAAACTTTCTGAAGGTTGTTCCAGCTGAAGACAAAAATTTCGATGTGAATACACCACCGTTTAACCAGTTTCTTGTTGAAAGGGTTCTAGCCAAAATGCAGCAGAAAGACAGTGAGCTAGCTAAAGCTGGGAAGCTTAAGCCAGAAGAAATATTCACCTACAACATTGTAAGAGAGGGCGATTTTGTCCGTGAAATCCACATAAAAAACTTTGATGCTGAACGCTTAAGAGAGCTAAAGTCAAGCGTGAAATGGACTCTGGAAAAAATGTACGAAAAAATGGTGAAAAGCTAAACCGGGTCTGTCTTAAGGCCATTTTCTGTCAAAGTAAATGTTTTTGCCCTTTGCTGAAAGCGGTATCCCCATGGCTACAGTGGCTTCCGGTATAAAGTTTAACTTTAAAGCGGCTGTTCCAATGCGGTACATTATCCTATTGTCAATGTTAAGGAGGCTGGCTATCTTTACAGCGGACCCTAAAGCTATTCCAAGGTCTAAAGCCTTAAACAGACATGTCGGACCAACAAAATCTTGGCCCCTTTTCTTTTGAGCTTGTTCAAATTCTTGGCAGGAATTGTAGCCGCATGCTCCACAGTTGATTCCTATACTTTTGCTCCCCCTAACCCCTATCAAGACCACGGCTTCTGAGTCTTTCACGTTTTTTGCGTCGCGTTTAAAACCGTCAATTTTCCTCTCTTCAGCTATCTCGTTCATTTTTTCAGCTATAGCATCTTTTTCTTCTCCGTAAACGACCAATGTTAGAATGTCGTCTATTCCCGCCGTTTTTGGAGCTGTTCTTGCAGCGGCTTGCATGAGCTTAGCCACTTCGAGAATGGCTTCTTTTTCACCCTCTTCTTCTCCAATTTTTGGGCACATTTTACATAACCTCTTTTGCACGTTAGGTTTTAAGATTATAAAATTAACTGTTTCGCCTTATATTCCCTAGGATGAGAAGGCTTTCCTTAAAAGTTCGATAACGGCGTTTAATTGCCCAGTGTATAAGCCTACTGCGAACATGGAAACTCCTAAAAGCAATAGCAACGCTCCTATCACGCGACGCTCTGAAATCTCCAAACCTCTCACTCCAAATATTTTTTGAGACGCGCTTCCACTTGGCTTTTTGGGACAAAGCCAATTATCCTGTCAACTTCTCTGCCTGACTTGATGATTACAAGGGTTGGAATACTGAAGACTTGGAAGCGGTCTGCTACATCTGGGTTCTCATCAACATTGATCTTTCCAACCAAAACTTTGCCTGCCAACTCTTTGGCTAATTCTTCAACGACTGGCGCCATCATCCTGCATGGCATGCACCAGTCTGCATAAAAGTCAACTAAAACCAAGCTATTTCGTCTTATAATTTCGTCAAAATTTGAATTCGTGAGATGAACTACCTGCCCATTCAAGCTATTTTCTCCTTAAACTCATTTTCACTAGTTCGCGGAGTTTTCTTTCCTTTATGCGTTTTAGTTCTTCATCCTTCATGGATATAAACTCTTCGTGTCGCTGCTCATTGCGTTTTTCTGATTTTGAAAGGCTTTCAACTTTTCGTAAGCTTCCCTAGGATCGTCGGTTTCCATAACGGCTTTTTCAAATGGACAGACATCCGTCCCAGAGGCATTTAGTATTCTGTCTACGACGGTTTCCCATTCAAGGTAAATGGCATGTTTCTCCAAGAGTTGTTTTGCTTTAAGACTCAAGGTTATCGTGTAAACAGCTTGTACCCCTGCATGGATGCATAACAACGCCACGGCTTTGCCAACAACCCTATCTGCGACAGACGCGCCTTTCATTTTCGCTCCAAGACTTTCTAAAGCCTCTAGGAATGCTGAGACTCCGTGAACTCTGCTTTCTAAAATCACTCTAGCCTCCTTCACTATCACTAGTGTCAGATTTTTCTTGCGTAATGCGTCTTTCGCTATTTCTAAGTCTAATTTAATAGTCATTTTCATGTTTGATAGTTTTAGGATGAAAGTTTATCTTTTTTGAAATTCGAACAGTTCGCCTTCCGGTTTGGCGGCGATCATCCAAGCAAGTTTCTCGTTTGGTATCCCCTTTGAAAGCTGACTCATCAACTCTTCTACCAGTTGGGGTTTTACACGGATTTTTACGGTCTTGTCTTGACCTTTGAGTTTAAAAGTTACAGTTATGTCGTTGTCAGAGCTTTTTACTCTAAGTTTTCTGTTTCCTACAGTGCAATGGGTTGTTGCCTGAATACCATCGAGAACGCATGAAAATGGGGTGATTAAAGGAAGTTTCGCAAAAATTTGCATATTCAACACTTTATTTTCACTTGCGTTCAGTTCTTTCATTGCCAGCTTCGCCATTTTCACACCTATCACTAGGAATGGTCCGAGGTGTCCATGAAGGTTTTCAGCGTTTTTAATGCTTAATACTAGAGCTTCTCTATCATCAAACACTTTTCATTCCCTTCACGTGAGCCCTTTCAAGGATGCCAATTACCGGTATAGCGATTATTAAGCCAATTATTCCACCTATCAAGTGCCAAACGCCCAAAAAGTCAACGCCCACTCCAATGACCCACCCATGAAAACCGTTCCAATGATAATCCCTGCAAAGTATGCAGAGGCTGCTGTTGCAAGAGCTGCCATGGCTATATTGTATGGCTTAAAGCGAGTTTCATATCCACAAAGAGTCATCAAGGCATCGAAGAGAAAGACTGACATCAAAAAGCCTATCATCTGCGTTGAACCTGGCCTCACAGCCAACACTAGTAAGGCGCCTATTACGCCTACTGCCGAGGGCGCTCCAATTTTGCCTGAGGCCCATGTAGCTAACAGCAAAGTAAAGTAAACTGAGAAATCGCAGAATATCGGAAGTCGGAAAAGTGTAAAGCCTATCGGTCCAAGCGTGAGGTTTAACACGGTCCACATGGCTGCGAATATGGCTATTAGAGCGATGTCTACTGGTTTAAAGTACATTTCAAACAGCCTTTGTAATACTTTTTTCTTTAAAAGTAATACTGCATCCATAAAAACTTTATGGCCCAAACACCAGATTCTAAATGGTGGCTATGGTGGCTAAAACAGAAAAAGTAGTCCGTGTTAGCGTAACCTTCCCACCAGATTTATTGAGAGACTTCGACGAAGTTATCAGGAAAATAGGCTATGAAAATCGTTCTAAAGCTGTTCAGGACGCTGTTAGACTTTTTGTTTCTGAGCGTAAATGGCTTCAAGAGGAAAAAGGGCTTCAAGCGGGAGTTTTGATGCTTTTGTACGATCATGAGGTTAGGGGTTTGGAAGAAGCCTTGACGGATGTGCAGCACGATTACGCCCACATAATCTCTTCCACAATGCATATCCATTTGACTGAAAGGGAATGCTTAGAAGCTATAGCGGTCAAGGGAGATGCTGGCGAAATTCGAAAGCTAAGCGATGAGCTTTCCTCAAAACGGGGGGTTAAAATAATGAAGACTATGATTGTTTCCCTTTAATGACCCGTTAACTCAAACATTTTCTCTAAGGCTTTTCGAGCTTTGCTTGCTATAGGTTCTGGAACAGTGATTACGTGTTTCTCTTCTTTTAGGGCTAAGTAGATTCTCTCGAGGGTGTTAAGCTTCATATTGGGGCAGACAGCGCCTTCGTAAGCAAGTATAAAACGTTTGTCTGGGTTTTCCTTCCTTAAGCGGTGCAGGAGTCCTTCCTCGGTTGCTACAATAAAGGTTTTTTCCGGGTTTTCCCGCGCATACCTACACATCTGGGAGGTGCTGCCTATAAAGTCGGCTACTCTCCGCATCTCAGCGCTGCATTCAGGATGAACCATGACAACCGCCTTTGGATATTGAGCCTTAAGCACATGCACTTCCTCTGGGTGAAAAAGCAGATGGGTTGGACAGAAACCATGCTCTGGAATTGGAATGACCGTTTTACCCGTTTTCTCTTGGACATATTCGGCCAAGTTGCGGTCCGGCCCGAACAAAACGGTTTCAGCGTCCAAAGCGTCTATAACATCCACGGCGTTGGCGGATGTGCAGCACACGTCGCAGTAGGCTTTAGCCGAAGCCAAAGTGTTAACGTACAAAACCACTGGCACAAGGGGATAAAGTACTTTCCACCTTTTAATCTCGTCAACAGTCAACATTTGAGCCATGGGACAGCGCGCTCCGGTGGAGGGCAACAAAACTTTTTTGCTTGGGTTTAAAATTGCTGCTGTTTCCGCCATAAAATCTACAGCTGCAAAGACGATTATTTCCGCGTCTTCTTCTTCCATGGCTTTTCTGCTGAGCTCTACACTGTCGCCCACATAGTCCGCAATATCTTGAACTTCCGACCTCTGGTAGTTGTGGGCTAGGATAACCGCCTTCTTTTCCCTTTTAAGCTTCAATATTTTTTCGGTGAGCTCCATTAAATTTCGCCTTTAAAGGTTTCCAAAAGGCAACGTCAGATATATTTCTTGCCATGAAGTGGCAACAGTAAGCGTTTAAATGACTCTTTTTCCTCTTCTGTGTCGATGGAGAGGCTTCGGTTTTTCGCCACCACGGTTATAGGGTTGGAGGACATAGCTGCGAAGGAAGTTGAAAACCTTTTGAACGGAAAAGTTGAACTAGACATGGGGCGCATAGTTTTTGAAGGCCGACCAACCGACATATACCTTTTAAACCTTAAAGCTAGAACCATAAACAAGGTCTTCATCCAGCTGTGTCATTCAAAGTTTGTAAACCTAGAAGACATATACAAACTTGCAAAGAGTTTGGACTACACGTGGATAATAAACCCGGAACAATCTTTTGCTGTGAGGACTCAACGGTTGGGCTTGCATAACTTTACAAGTATGGATGTTTCGCGGGTCGTAGGCCAAGCCATAATAGACGCCTATACTGATGCCGCAAGGAAAAGACTTAAAGTAAATTTAGATGCACCTGACGTTGAAATATACTGCCTTGTTAGAGACGACGAGTTCCTAATGGGCATAAACACAACAGGGTCTTCTTTACATAAGCGTCAATATCGCGTATACAATCATCCGGCGGCGCTGAAACCAACAATAGCCTCAGCAATGTTGAAAATAGGCGGGTATAGCTCAGAAAGTTTCATGCTTGACCCCATGTGTGGTGGCGCCACAATACCAATAGAAGCTGCCCTAGAAGCAAGGCGCATTCCTCCCGGAAAGTGGCGGAGCGACTTCGCCTTTCTTAAACTCAAAGTTTGCAGTCCAAGGGAATTCGAAAAGTTTAGGGCTGAAATCCTTGCGGAAGAGGATTTAAAGAATTCGCCAGTTATTCATGCCATGGAAAAGTCAGCAAAACACTTGAAAGGCGGTATGGAAAATGCAAAGAAAGCTGGCGTTTACGAAACAATTAACTTTAAACTAGGCGATGCAACAAGGGTTGAAGATTATCCAGACGTAAAATTTGACTTGATAGTTGTAAATCCACCTTACGGGCTTAGGGCAAATCCAAAAGAAGGAGTGCGCAGACTTTACGAAAGTTTTCTTAAAACGTTAAGAACAAAGTTTACAGATGCAACCCTCGTCCTAATCACGGCGGCCTCAAAAAGGTTCAAGGAAGCCGCGGAGAGCGTTGGGGTGGCTGTAATTGATGAACGCAAAATATGGCACGGCGAACTCTTAACAAGTATTTTCACATGTAAAACTTAAAGTTTCTCGAAAAATGAATGGTGCGGCGGGCCGGATTTGAACCGGCGAACCCCTACGGGAGAGGATGGCTCATAGGGGTTCAGCATGCCGATCTTGAGTCCTCCGCCTTTGACCTGGCTTGGCTACCGCCGCCCAAAATTGAAAGTGGAAAAATGGGATTTAAGCATTACCCGTTCCCCCGCGCCTCATTGCTGAACACTTTATTTCGGGAAACCGCTCGAACTGCGTGTTTAGATTCTCGTTGTAAATTAGCTATGGAATTTTTAATGAAAAAGTTTATTAGTTAGCTGTGTAGTTTTACGAGTTTAGCTTTCAATATAATGGAGACTTTTTAGTCTGGATGACCCAGTTCGGAGGAAATTGAAAATTTGAGGGAACTTCCATCCCCGATCTCTCTTAGCCGTTTGATTAAGCGCTACAGTTGTGAGGTTGATGGGTGTGGCTAAAGTTGAATTCACAAAGGAAGATGCCAACATACTGTTAAAGGCGTTCTTCAAAGAGAAAGGTCTTGTCCGTCAACATTTAGACTCATACAACGAGTTCATAGACCATGGCTTACAGGAGATAATTGACGAGGTTGGCGAAATTCCAATAGAGGTTCCGGAATGCCCCTACAAGGTGAAGCTTGGACAAGTTTGGATAATAGATCCGCAGACGCGTATAAGCGGCCCCTATGTGACGGAGGTTGACGGAACAAAACATGAAATCTATCCAATTGAGGCAAGGCTTCGTAATCTAACATACGCGGCTCCAGTAGCCCTTGAAATGACCCCCGTCGTGGACGGCAGGGAACAGGATACTGAATATGTTTTTATTGGGAACATTCCTGTGATGTTGAAGTCTAAATTGTGCTTCTTGTCGCAACTTTCCCGTGAAGAGCTAATCGCTTGCGGAGAAGATCCTGACGATCCAGGCGGCTACTTTATCGTGAATGGTTCTGAACGTGTAATAGTGGCTATGGAGGATTTAGCTCCAAACCGTATTATCGTGGACATAGACGAAAAAGGCGCAACACCGGTTTATCAAGCAAAATTATTCTCTACAACCGTTGGTTTCAGAGCCAGAATAGAGCTGAAACTAAAGCCCGACGGCGCCCTGTACGTTACGATGCCCGGGGTGCCGACGGACATTCCATTCGTAATTGTCATGCGTGCACTTGGCTTGGAGTCAGACAAGGAAATTGCCGAAGCAGTTTCGCTTGATGAAGAAATACAGGGTGAGCTGGAACCATCTTTCGAGAAAGCAGCAGGCGTTGACACCGTAAGAGATGCTATACTATATATTGGTAACCGTGTAGCTCACGGACAGGTTGAAGAGTACCGCATACAAAAGGCTGAAGCGGTAATAGACAAGAACTTCCTTCCACATATAGGAAGAACCAGCCAAAGCAGGAGAGATAAAGCCATCTTCTTGGGCGAGATGGCTTGCAGGGTTATAGAGCTAAAACTTGGGAGAAGAAAGCCCGACGATAAAGACCACTTTAAAAATAAGCGTTTGAGGCTTGCCGGCCCCCTCTTGGCGGATCTGTTCCGCGTGGCTTTTCGAAACCTTGTGAGAGACATAAAATACCAGCTTGAAAGGATAGGTGTTAAAGGACCAATAATAACGGTTTCCGCGGCTGTTCGACCTGGGATAATTACAGAGAGACTTCAGCATGCGTTGGCAACTGGAAACTGGGGAAGGGGACGTGTTGGTGTAACACAGCTCTTAGATAGGACGAACTACCTCTCAACGCTAAGCCATCTGCGGAGGCTTCAGTCCCCGCTTAGTAGAAGTCAACCAAACTTTGAGGCAAGAGATCTTCACCCAACCCATTGGGGGCGATTATGCCCCAACGAGACTCCTGAAGGGTCAAACTGTGGACTTGTTAAAAACCTAGCCTTGTCTGCATGCATCTCCGTAGGCGTAAACCCGGAAAAGATCAAACAAGTTTTGTATAGCATGGGCGTCACACCTGTTTACGAGGCAAATGAAACTTTGAAACGTTACGGTGCAAAGGTTTTCGTTGACGGAAACATAATTGGCTTCTGCACTTCTCCGGAAAAGCTTGTTCAAGAGTTTAGGCGTAGGCGAAGAATGGGTGAGATATCCACAGAAGTCAATATTGCATTTTTCCCAAAAGGAACATGCAGCGACAGGGATGAAGTTTATGTAAACTGCGATGAGGGACGTGTGCGTCGTCCCCTAATAATTGTTGAAAATGGCGTTCCCAAACTCCAACGTGAACATGTTGAAAAGGTGGCTAATGGCGCGTGGACTTGGGAGGATCTTGTTAAAAACGGCATAGTTGAATATCTGGATGCAGAGGAGGAGGAAAACGCTTACATTGCCTTAAGCCCGGAGGAACTAACACCAGAGCATACGCATCTGGAAATTGCAACTCACACGATTCTTGGAATATGTGCTTCAACAATACCTTACGCGGAGCACAACCAGTCGCCGAGAAACTCTTATCAAGCGGCAATGGCAAAGCAGGCGTTGGGCGTTTACGCTACAAACTTTCCGTTCCGTGTAGACTCAAGATCCCATATCCTTCATTATCCACAAACTCCCCTCGTTGAAACAGCTTTAATGGATATTATGGGTTACAAGCTTCGGCCCTCTGGACAGAACTGTATAGTGGCCGTCTTATCCTACGAAGGCTACAACATGGAAGACGCCTTAATATTCAACAAAGCCTCTATAGAAAGAGGCTTAGCCCGCTCCACCTTTTACCGCATTTACGAGGCTGAATGTCGCCAATACATGGGCGGACTAAAAGACAAGTTCACAATACCGGAGCCAGGTATACGCGGTTTCCGGGGTGAACAATACTATAGGCTGTTGGAGCCCGATGGGATAATCAGCCTAGAAGCACAAGTTTCAGGCGGCGACGTCTTAATAGGCAGAACAAGCCCGCCGAGATTTCTTGAAGAATATAAAGAGTTTGAGGTTAAAGGACCCTCGATGCGAGATACATCTGTGGACATGAGGCCATCTGAGACGGGCATAGTGGACGCAGTTTTCATAACGGAATCAGGTGAAGGAAGCAAGCTTGTCAAAGTCAGAGTTAGAGACCAGAGAATTCCAGAGTTAGGCGACAAATTTGCCTCCCGCCATGGTCAGAAAGGAGTCATAGGCCTCATTGTCCCACAAGAGGATATGCCCTTCACAGAGGACGGCATTGTCCCGGATATTATAATAAATCCGCATGCCATTCCTTCAAGAATGACTATTGGACAGTTCGTAGAGTCTATTGCTGGCAAAGTTGCAGCGTTGCGTGGAAAACCCGTTGACGGAACACCGTTCTCAAACGAGAAACCCGAAGACTTGAGGAAAGCCTTGATAAAGCTTGGCTTCAGCCACACCGGCCGGGAAGTCTTCTATAACGGTGTTACGGGCGAAAAGTTTGTTGCAGACGTGTTTGTTGGGATTGTCTATTATCAGAAGCTACACCACATGGTTGCGGATAAGATCCATGCTAGAGCTAGAGGACAAGTGCAAATGTTGACACGGCAGCCCACTGAGGGAAGGGCGAGAGGCGGAGGTTTAAGATTTGGAGAGATGGAGCGGGACTGCCTCATTGGACATGGTGCCGCAATGCTTCTTCACGACAGGCTTCTTGAAGAATCAGATAAATACACGCTCTATGTGTGTGAAAACTGTGGGCACATAGCATACTACGACATTAAGCAGAGGAAATATGTTTGTAGGTTATGCGAGGACAAAGCGAAAATATCTCCTGTTATAGTGTCTTACGCTTTCAAGCTTCTATTGCAGGAGCTCATGAGCCTTTGCGTAGCTCCAAGATTGAAGCTTAAGGAGAGGGCTTAGGATGGCGGTTGAGGAAGTAGCCCATAAAGTTGTTGATGAAATCCGTTTCGGGCTTCTCTCACCCCAAGAGATACGCAAGCTTTCAGTGGTTGAAATTCAGACGCCAGACACGTACGATGAAGACGGCGCCCCCATAACAGCTGGCCTGATGGATGGGAGGCTTGGCACTCTTGAGCCAAGGCAAAGATGCAAAACTTGTGGAAACACGGCGGCACGCTGCCCCGGCCATTTCGGCCACATTGAACTAGCGGTTCCCGTGATTCACGTGGAGTTTGCTCGAATAATCTATGATCTTTTGAAAGTCACATGCAGGAATTGTGGAAGAATACTGCTTTCAGACGATGCTATCAACAAATTGCGGGCGAGAATTGAACGAACCAAACAACTGCTAGGAACAGTCCCAGACGAGGTTTTTAAACGGGTTATCCAGGAGATTAGAGCGAAAACATGCCCTCATTGTAACGCGCCTCAGTATAAAATAACCTTTGAAAAGCCCACAAAGTTTAGTGAAGAAATCCCAGGAAGTGGTTCTCAAGTTTTGACGCCGAGCATGGTTAGGGAGAGGCTTGAACGCATACCAGACGAGGACCTTGAACTCTTAGGCTTTGATCCCAAAAATGCCCGTCCAGAATGGATGGTTCTTCAAGTATTACCTGTTCCACCGGTCTATGTGAGGCCGTCGATCACTTTAGAGTCTGGCATCCGTTCAGAAGACGACTTAACCCATAAGCTTGTGGATATTATTAGGATCAATCAGAGATTAAAGGAAAACATAGATGCTGGAGCACCAACTCTCATAATCCAAGACTTGGCTGAGCTTCTCCAGTACCATGTTACAACATATTTCAACAACGAGGCGTCTGGAATACCGCCGGCTCGACACCGTTCAGGAAGAGCCTTAAAAACACTTTCTCAGAGGCTTAAGGGTAAGGAAGGGCGGTTCCGAAGCAACCTTTCAGGGAAAAGAGTTGACTTTTCAGCTCGTACGGTTATTTCTCCAGACCCTAACCTTGACATTAACGAGGTTGGTGTGCCCATTGAAGTTGCAATGCGACTTACTGTTCCCGAAAAAGTGACGCCGTGGAACATTGAGGAAATGCGAAAGCTCGTTATAAATGGACCATTCAAATATCCTGGTGCAGCGTACATCATTCGCCCGGACGGTAAACGCATAAGACTTGAATTTGTCGCTGATCGAGAGAAGTTGGCTGAAGCCCTTGAGCCTGGATTTGTTGTTGAGAGACATCTCCGCGACGGCGACATAGCCATCTTTAACCGTCAACCCTCTCTTCACAGGATGTCCATTATGGCGCATTACGTAAGAGTTCTCCCGTATAAGACATTTAGGCTTCACCTTTGCGTCTGCCCGCCCTACAACGCAGATTTTGACGGCGACGAGATGAACTTGCATATTCCACAAAGCGAGGAAGCCCAGACAGAAGCCCGACTACTAATGCAAGTTCAGGATCAGATACTTTCTCCAAGGTTTGGAGGTCCAATAATTGGAGCGATAAGGGACTTTATAACAGCAGCTTACCTTTTCACAAGAAAGTCGAATTACCTCACAAAAGATGAAGTATGCAGACTGCTTGTTGCTGCTGGATATGATGGACCCCTACCCGAACCCAAAATCAAAGAGCCGAGACCTCTTTGGAGCGGCAAACAAATTTTCAGCTTGTTCCTTCCCAAAGATTTCAACTATGTTTTGAAAGCGAACATTTGCCATGGATGCCCCAAATGTTTGAAGGAAGAATGCCCATATGACGCTTATGTTGTTATTAAAAACGGCGAGTTAAAGTGTGGTGTAATTGATAGACGCGCAATAGGCGCAGAGCAGTCTGAAAGCCTACTCCACAGAATAATAAAGGACTACGGCACGGAAGCTGGTCGCGAATTCCTAAACAAAATCACAAGGCTTTTGAAGCTTTTCTTGACCATGCGGGGCTTCACATACTCCTACGAAGAGCTTGTCTTGTCTCCTCAAGCGGAAAGCAGAATCAAAAAAATTATGGAGAAAGTTGAGAAAAGGATAAGCGAGCTAATAGAGAGTTATCGTAACGGAACATTGCAACCCCTGCCCGGGCAAACCCTCGAGGACACTTTTGAAATCTACGTTATGAATGAATTAGCAAAGGCAAGGGATGAAGCTGGCAAGGTTGCCGAGGAAGACTTTACCCTCGAAAACGCTGGCATAGTTATGACGCGCACCGGCGCTAGGGGGTCAGCCCTCAATATTGGACAAATGAGTGCATGTGTCGGGCAGCAGTCCGTTCGCGGCAAACGAATAATGAGAGGTTACATAGGTCGCGCCTTGCCTCACTTTAAACCCGACGATCCAACGCCTAAGGCACGAGGCTTCGTCTATTCCTCCTACCAAAAAGGGCTTGACGCGATAGAATTCTTCTTCCATGCTATGGGTGGAAGAGAAGGCTTGGTGGACACTGCTGTTCGAACACAGCAGAGTGGTTACATGCAGAGACGCTTAATAAATGCGCTTGAGCACCTCCGTCTAGAGTATGATGGAACAGTGCGGAGTTCCACAGGCGACATCATCCAGTTCAAGTATGGCGAAGACGGGGTTGACCCAGCCAAAAGCGATCATGGAAAAGCCGTAAACGTCAACCGCCTCATCGAACAGGTGAGAATTGGGATAGAGAAAGGCGAGCCAGCGCCCCCCGAATACGTTAAGCAAAAGCTTAAGGAGGTTGAAGGTGAACTTACACCTCTCCTTATAAGTGAGCTGAGGCAAGGTTTGGCCGAAGCTAAACTTAGCAAAGAGGGCGTTGACAAAGTTGTGGAGTTGACGGTTGAACATTACAAGCGTGCCCAAATGGAGCCGGGTGAAGCTGTAGGCATAGTTTCAGCTCAATCTATCGGTGAACCGGGCACCCAGATGACGCTTAGAACATTCCACTACGCTGGTGTGAGAGAGCAAAACGTAACCCTTGGCTTGCCAAGGCTCATAGAGATTGTGGACGCCAGAAGAGTGCCATCCACACCTATTATGGTCATCTATCTGGACGAAAAGCACAGAAAAAGCCGGGAAGCCGCCGTTAAGATTGCACGGAACATACTTTACACAACTCTGGAAGACATTGCGCAGGCAATTTACCAAGATCCAGTACGTGAGGAAATTGTCGTCGAGCTAAGTAAAACCATGATGGAGGATCGTGGTGTCACATTACAGGAGTTGAAGGACAAAGTGAAAATAGCGAACTGCAACGTAAAGATTAGTGGAAACCGCATACACATTAAACCCAAAAAACCAGAAGCCCTTAAAAAGCTCTTGAATAAGGTTTCAGCCCTCTACATTAAGGGAATTCCGGGCATAAAGCGGGTGATGGTTACAGAGGAGCATGGCGAATGGGTCATTAGAACTGACGGTTCAAATCTTCCCAAAGTTCTGGAAGTTTACGGCGTAGATGCCACAAGAACCACAACCAATAACATTCATGAAATCGCAAAAACCCTTGGAATAGAAGCTGCGCGGAATGCTTTGATACATGAGGCTAAAGGGGTTCTAGACGAGCAAGGCTTGGACGTTGACATACGCCATGTCATGCTTGTGGCGGATATGATGACCTTCACGGGCGAAGTGCAGCAAATTGGAAGGCATGGTGTAAGCGGCAAGAAAGCCAGCGTTCTAGCCAGAGCAGCTTTCGAAATAACGGTGCCGAACATTGTTGAGGCGGCAATCCGTGGAGAAAGCGATCCATTAGAGGGTGTTACTGAAAACGTTATAGTTGGGCAATCCATACCCGTTGGCACTGGACTCGTGGAATTGTTCATGTCCACGTCTGAATTTAAGGAGGAAAGCAAATGAGCGGCATTGACATAGACAAGGCTATAGCCACAGCCGTGAAAACTGGCAAAGTTTACTTTGGCGCAAACTCCGCCATACAAAGCGCAAAAACTGGAAGGGCGAAAATGATTATTATAGCCTCTAACTGTCCGAAAGAAATCCGCAGCGACCTTGAATACTACTGCAAGCTTTCCCGTATCCCATTAATTGTTTTCAGGGGCACATCGACGGATCTGGCCATGATTTGTGGAAAACCTTTTGTGGTTTCAGCGTTAACTATAAGAGAGCCCGGTGATTCAGAAATTCTTAGATTAGTGGAGGCTACTGAAACAGAAGCTGAATCCAGCGGAGGAAGCGAATGACAAGCGGCATAAAATTCACAACAACAGAAATGAAATATATAGCCCTCTTCGAAAGCATAAGTGGCGCCAGCGTCAAAGACTGCATAGTTGACGAAGAACAAGGCCGCGTAATCTTCGTGGTCAAGGAAGGCGACTTAGGAGCAGCCATAGGCAAGGGCGGAAGAAACATTAGACTTTTGGAGCGCATGACGGGAAAGAAACATGAAATAATTGAATATTCGGATGACCCTGTTCAATTCATTAAAAACGCCCTGAAACCAGCCACAGTGCAAGAAGTGAGAATAACGGAAAGACCTGACGGAAAGACGATCGCCGTTGTAACAGTACACCCACGAGACAAGGGCGTCGCCATAGGCAAAAATGGCAGAAATGCTGAACGCCTTCGCATGCTGGTAAAACGGTACTTCCAAATACAAAACGTAAGCATAGTCTAACAGATCTAAAAAGGCATTAATGGAGAATACGAATGTGAAGACTAAATTAGCTTTCCTTTCCATGTCCGCTCTGGTTAGTGGTATTTATGCTGATAACTCGCTTTTAAATCAATTTTTGGGAAGCCCACTTTTAGCCCTTGCTGCCATCATAGTCATTGTTGTTATAGCCTTCCTATACCGCAAAGTTAGAAAGTAAAACTATTGCCCTCCCACTGTTTGCCACAACAGTTTTTCCAAGAGTTTTTAAAATAATCCGGTTTTTATTTGATATAAAAGTCATGGCACGCGCTCTATAGACAATTTTAGAATTTTCAGCAATTAACACCTCCAATTTGGCGTCATCATCTAGAAAAGCAAACATAAAACCTCGTCCAAACGTGCCGCATGCTTGACTTTTCCCTTTTCCGAAAAAGCGTTCACATAAACTTTCAGCCTTTTCAATAAACTCCTGTCCCTCTTTGTATCCTTTCATTACTAAGTCCTGAAAATCCGCTGTAACAAAGTTCTGACGGACAGAGTTCACGCTTCCAATCATTATAAAAGGTTTTTCAATCTCTTTTTCAACAGATCTACCGATGGCACCTTTATTGGTTTCAATTATGGTGTCCAAAATAAGCTTGCCTTTGCCATGAAACAAACAACCTATGTCTTGGCTGCCCATTTTTATTAGCACTGCCAGCGTGTCTTTGTTGACTTCTACCATGCCCCTTTCTGCCTTCCATAAAGTTGTCGTTTCTCTTACCTTGTAAACAACATTGTCAAGTTGATAATTGTGCCATATCATTCTATTCGCTTTCCTCCACAAACTTTGCCACTTTAACGGCCATTCTGTAGGCTATTCTACCAGGCATTGTTATTAAGTAGCGTCCCCGCACTTTTTCCTGAACTACAAGTCCCGCTTCCTCTAGGATTCTAAGGTGGCTTAGAAGAGTGCTCGCTGTGATTTCTGGAAGCCTCTCCTCCAACTCGTTTACGTATTTGCCTCCGCTCATAAGTTCCTTCAATATCTTTAACCTGTGCTCGTGACTTAACGCGTTCATTATTTCAGCTGTTTTTGAGAAATTGATGGGTGGTTCTTTTCTTTCGCTTACGGTCTCCTTTATTATGCTAACGCCTCTCGGTCCTATGAATATGGATCTTTTGAGTTCTCCATGGATGCTTTCAGCAACACTTTCCAGAGCGTCTTCAATAGATTCTCGGATACTGTCACCAACGTCTATGTAGAGGCTATACCCCCTTTCTTTTCTCCGCTGCTCACGAGCTTCTCTAAGCTGCTCTTTTAAACTTGCAATTTCGTTCCGGAGTTTTCTCAACTCTTCTCTGACATCTTCTCCCTCTGACAATGGTTTCACCTTGAATCTTCATCTACTTCAATTCGATAATTATCAAATTGAAAACGATAAATATAAACTTTGCTTTAGTTTCTCTCAAACATTACTTTGACAGAAGAAGTTCTATTAGCGCTTTTTGGTCTACTTCCGCGCGTGTTCGCCAGTCAAGGTACAACTGTTCGTTTTCGTCTTGGGATAGGTATCCATACCGTATGTAGCGGTCTATGTTTAGGCTTGCCTTCCAACCCGGCAGTTTTTCGCGTAATAGTTCTTCTACTTCTTTGCGGGGTGCCTTGCCCTTTTTTGAGATTATGTAGGCTATTGTTATGGCTAGTCCCGCCAAGTCGTCTATGCGCCATCCAATCATTTTAGCCTCTTTTGGTGTTAGGTCGCCCCGCAATGTTATGTAAAACCTTGCCTTGTCCAGCTCTTCCGGGGTGGGCTTTTCGGAATGTGGTTTTTCCTCTTCAAAAGCCATTTTAACTTGAAGGTCAAGGGGTTTCAAATACTCGTCCAGTATACTGAGCACCTTAGGATAGTCTGCGCCCAAAGTTTTGCGGAGCTCCCAACCTTTCACGCCGGGTTTTGCGTGTCTGCGGTAGAAAAGCATGTGCACGGCACGTTTAATTTTGCTGGCGTAAATGGCTTTCCGTTTGCTCATTTGGCTTTAACCCTTTCCTTCCATTTTTCCCATTCTTCCCGTGTTATAGCTATGGGCAGCGAAACCAGCTGTTTCTTGGCGGTTCGCCTCTGCTGCTTCTCGAACGGCTTGATAAATATTTCATCCTCAAGGGGATAAACTTCAAGGGTTGCATAGCCATAAGTAACGAGAAAACTCGTCAAAAAGGCTCTGTAAACTGTCTCCTCGTAGGTTTCCGCTCCAATAAAATCCCAATACCTGATTTTGCCGTTTTCGCCTTTCTCCGCCACTTCCCTTTTCAGCTCGTTCCAAAAGTTTTCCAACTCCTCTGTGAAGGCTTTATCCCGCAAAATTTTTAGCCTTAAAAGCTCCTCGGGGGAAGCCACTCCTCCAGCCTCTTCTGGCGATGGAAATTCTTTCCATCGATCCTTCAATGGTGGGAGATTTTCCCAATAGAGCAACGCCTCCTTTAGGCTGTGGAGAGATATTTGCTCAAGTTCGACTATTGGGTGCCAAGCTCCGAGAAAGGCTTCCACTATGGCTTCTTTGTCCAAGCTTTTTATTTTCTCCTCTAAAAGAAACGGGTCCGTGTAGAGGGTTGTGGAGCGATGTTTAACCCATTCGCTTTGGAGCTTTATAACCGAGGCAAGGCGGTTTATGGCTTCAGCGTCCAAACATAAGTCTTCGGGTTGTTCCCAGTCTGGGAAGAACTCTCTTACAACTTTTATTATCTCGTCCACATTCACCAGAAACGGGTCAAGACCGCGCTCCTCCACAGCCTTACACATCTCAATTATTCGCTGGAGCCTTTCTCGCCCGATCTTGACGCGTTCCTTTTTCGACTGCATTAGACAACCTCTTTAATTATTGATTTACCTTCAACATTCTGAACAGTTATGATGTGGATGTCATCTTGCGCAAAGGTCACTTGGCTTGGAGTTATCACCACATACTGAGCGTTTGCATCTTTAACTGTTGAAATGAGCATTTGGGCTATTAGCTCACGGTTTTTCGGGTCCATGTGCACGTCATACTCGTCCACGGCGCGGAAAGGCGAGCGCACATACTGCTGCAAAGCCAACAGGAAACTCATGGTGGCAGTTGTCCTTTCACCACCGCTTTGAGTGTAAGCATTCAACGGCACAGGCTTGCCGCCCTTAAAGCCCACAAGAATTTCAAGTCCTGCCGTCTCAATATCATGCTCGTTTACAAGCCTAACTTCGCCTACAGCCTGCACGTGCGCCAAAATCTTCTGATATTCTAGATTTACACGCTCGAGAAGGCTTTGAATCACGGTTCGCCAAGCCTGCATCCGAGCCTTAACTTCCTCCAAGGCTTTCTCCCGGTTTTCAGCAACAAGCCGCGCCTTCTCTTTAAGCTCCAAGTAAAGCTGTGAATATGATTCATACATACGTTCAACATCTTCCGAAACGCCGGCTAAAGCAGCCAAATACCCATCCGTCACGCGAATCTCATCTAGGATTTCGCCTACACTTTTGACAACGGCTATTCTTGGACCGGTCTCCTCCGCCTTTTTAACGGCCAAATCCAGCTGAGCCTTTGCGTCTTTAAGCGTTTTCTCTAACTCTTCAATGTTTGTCTTTGCGTTTTCCATTCTATAATTTAACAGAGCAAGCCTAACCCGTGTGTCTAGAATCTGACTTTCAACCTTACCTATCTGTTCTTCAAGAATCTTTCTTTCGGACAGCCTTCTGTTCAGCTCCTCGTCCAATTTAGAAATTTTCACCCTTGAAGTTTCCATGAGCTCCTTTAGGCTTTCAGTTCTCAGAAGTTTCAAGTGCCTTTCAATATTGTTGGCTTCGTTTTCTAGAAAGGCTGCCTCTGCTATGAGCTGCTCGCAAAGCGAGAGTGTAGCTTGGCTTCCAGCTTTTTCTCGTTCAAGGCTTATGACGTTGTTTAGGTTTTTCTTCCATTCGCTCTTCAACTTTTCAATCTGGTTTTGTTGGATTCGAAGTTGCTCTTCGGCTGTTTTGACTTCTGCCTCAATCTGCCTCAGTAACGCTAATTCCTTTTCACGTTTGGCTTCCAGTTCCTCTACAATTGTTTCGCGACGATTAACTTCAGCCCACGCGAGCTCCCGCTCCAAAAAGCGCCTCTTCGCCATCAACTGCTTCTTTTCCTGAAACCTTTCATATTGCTCCCGCCAGTAACCCAGCGTCTGCTCCGCCGACTCCAAAAGCTTGCTGATGGACTCTTCTTGACTTAGTATGCGTGTAAGTTTTTTCTGGGCTTCTAGCACATTTTCGCGGTAGGCTTCAAGCCCCACGGCAGCCTCAACCATGCGCAGCTTTTCCTGCGGCGAAAGCACCGTAAATTGCTCCACCATGTTCTGATGCATAATGATAAGCATGTTATCCGGATCAACACCGAGTTTGGCTAGAAGCCTTTCCACATCTTGCTTCGAGGCAGCCCTGTTCTCCAACTCAAACCAGTACTTGCCATCCCGCCTCAAAACACGCGTCAAAAAAATCTGGTCCTTGTTAAACTTTGGAACTGGACGCTTACCGCCCCTTTTAGAATTGTCAAGTATAAGCGTTACACGGGCTTGGTCCTTACCCCAACGGATTAGATCGCTAAGCTTTCTGGAACGTTCAGTGTAAGACTGACCAAGAGCCACGGAAATAGCCAACAAAAGCGAAGACTTTCCGGCGCCATTTGGACCGCAAACAACGTTAACACCAGATCTAAGCGGTACCCTAGCATATTCGTAGCTCATGAAGTTTTCAAGGATCACCTCACTAATCAGCACTGACACTCTTGCCTCTAGTGCTTCCTTATGCAGATAGAAAGAGTTAAAAACTCTTATTAAAACAATTAGGCAGCCGATGGAAAGGCGAAACTATGTTCTAACGAAATCTTGTTATATATTACGGATTTTGCAAGCGTTGTGAAGAAAAAAGAGGAGCTGGTTATCTCAGTTTGATGGGGCCTATGCGTTTTTCGCGTCGTTTTAGGAACGCGCTTTCAACGCCCGTTACAACAGCCATGACGGAGACGCTTCCATGCATTTCCTCGTCAACCCGTGCTCCCCAGACTACTTTTGCCTTTGGCGGTAGCGAACGCTTTACGATTTCAGCAGCATGGCTAACTTCAAAGAGGGTTAGATCTTCACCGCCTGAAACGTGTATGAGCAAACCGCGGGCTTTCGTCACATCCTCTATGTCTAGAAGGCGTCCGTTTATGGCCTTTTCAACGGCTTGTTCTACTCTGCCCTCCCCTGCGCCTTCGCCTACACCTATGGAGGCGAGACCTGCTCCCTGCATTATAGCCCTCAAGTCTGCGTAATCTAAATTGATTAAACTGGCTGTAGTTATAGTCTCAGTTATGCCTTTAATGAATTTTCCAATAGTGGTGTTCGCAACACCTAAAGCCTCTTTGAATGGAAGGTTTCCAGCAATCTTCACAAGCCTATTGTTGTCGATCACCACGACAGTGTCACATGACTTTTTGAGGCTGTCTAATCCTTTCTTGGCTATTTCCATACGAGCAGTTTCAACTTCGAAAGGTAGCGTAACAACCCCTATGACCAAGTGAGGGACAGGTGATTCTGTGAATCTTTTGCGCAGTTCCTCTGACAAAGCAACTATTGCGCCTGTTCCAGTGCCTCCACCTAATCCCGCAACTAGAAATATTATATTGGCGTCCGCTATTTCCTGAACGACTTTATCCGCGCTTTCAAGTAGGGCTTTAGCGCCCAGTTCAGGATATCCGCCGCATCCCAACCCCTTTGTAAGGTTAGCGCCTATCAGAATTCTTCTATCAGCCTTCGTTATCCTCAAGTGGTTTGCGTCAGTGTTCACTGCCACGAGTTTTGCCCCGACAATGCCTTTCTCTTTGATCCACGTTATTATGTTGGATCCCGCCCCGCCGAGGCCTACCGCCATGATAGTTGGTTGAGCCAGCTTCGCGAACTGTTCAATTTCGTCTTCTCCTGTGTGAATTGCAATTGGAGTTTCTGTTTGCGGGATAACCGCCATTTCGTTTTTCACCTCTGTCTGTATAAGAGTGCGACGCACAAACTAATAAATATTACGTCTTACGAATTACGATATATCATATTTTCCAGAATACCCCTTATAAACAATCCAACCCACTCAAGTTCTGGGAAAAACATGAACAAGCTCGAAATCATGGAAAAATTCATGTACACATTTGTGGGAAACGGCCTACACCTAATAATAAAGGAGCAAGACAACAGCTACCTAATACACACGATAGAGATAATGCAAAAAGTGGACGAAACATGCATTGTAGAGGAGATTCCTGTCGGCGACTATTTCCTCCACATGGTCGCCGTTGACAAAAACGGCCAAGAGGCCTCCATAATCTGCAACTGGAGCCCAGAGCTTCTCAAAAACCTTCTAGAAAGTTCTAAGATTGCGAAGGAGGCGGGTTGCTCGAGCATCATAATGTTCAAAGAACCTTTAACTAACAGTTGGATGATAACTTTCGGCAAACCCGGCGAACAACGTGAAAAGACACAGACAACCTACGTTATCTAACCTAAGTTTTTCCCAGTTTTCTTTCGAGGCGCAAAACTTTAGTTTTTAGCTTACGTAACAACTAGCGATGGTTATGGTTGTCGCTGGCAAAGTTTTCAGACTTTCGGAAACGCTTTCCCTAGACGAAATTGCTTCTAGACTTGGAGACTACCACGTTGAGGAACCTTACGAGGAAGGCGACCACCATTTTACACTTGTGAGCGAGATTGTTGGGCTTCTGCCTAAACCAAACGAGGACATGCTTAAAGGTGTTTACTCACACGATTATATCATCCACGTTTTCCATAGAGGCAAAGTTGCACCTTTACCTCGCACCATTGAAGCTCTGTTTGCTTTTTCTCAATTCGAAAATGCGACGTTGCTAACCATTGTTGAGAAGAAGCGTTTAGCCAACTTCATTGCAAACAAGCTCAGTGAAATTCTTTTTGAAAGAGTCGGCGGCATAGTTGAAGCACGCATCCCACCAGAAACCCTCCGCGAGTTCCACCTAAAAAATCCCGAAGACACCAAAATTACTTTCTTCGATAATGTTGACATTCCAAACGTGAACAAACTTTCACTTTACGGACCGGACCTTGTAAACACTTCGCTTTTCGAAGATTATTGTAAACACGGCGACTTATGGTACATCGTGGCAAGAGCACGAGAATACGGCTACGTAGTCGGCATAACCAGAGACGCTTCAGTTACAGTATTCAACTTAACAGATAAGGAGGAATATCTCAAGTACGTAGTTAGGGAAGTCTATCCGCTAATTTTAAAATGAGCAAGTAGAGCGATAATATTTTAGCCCTCAGTTTTTTAAATGATTCCTAAAACGTGTCTTT
>JAGTQG010000002.1:69062-75758 GCA_018396875.1 Candidatus Bathyarchaeota archaeon | reverse complement strand
AAATCGCGTCCCTAAATTTTACGGTAATCCTAAACTTTGCTGCGGATTTAAAGCTTAAATTTTATCGCTGCCTATTTTGTGTTCTCTTGTGTTGGAGGGTGGATGGTTATGGTTGAGGGTGAGGCTGTTGTTTGGGATTTGTCTGAAATTTTTCCAAGCGTGGTGGATGTTTCTGTTCAGAGAGCTATGGACGAAGTTTCGGCTTTGGCTGAGGCTTTCGCCGCGAAATATCGTGGGAAAATTGGCGGTTTGACGGCTGAGGGGTTGGCAAAATGTCTCCAAGAGTATGAGGCTTATTTGGCTAGGCTGCGTGATGTAACCCTTTTTTCTGAGCTTTCTTTTGCGGCTAACATGACTTTGCCCGAAACCCAGTCGCTTCATGACAGGGCGATGAAGCTTGAGGCTAGGCTTGGCAAACTGTTGGCTTTCTTCGAGTTGGAAGTAGGCAGACTTGTCTACGAAAAACCGGAGCTTTTGGCGGATCCAGCCCTAGCCAATTATCGGCATTATCTTGAAAAGCTTCGGCGGATGGTTCCCCACCAGCTTTCCGAAACAGAGGAAAAGCTCATTATTGACAAGGACCAGTTTGGCGTTTACGCTTGGGAAGAATTTCAAGCCAAGTGGCTTAATACAAGAATGTTTGAAGTCGCGGTTGAAGGCGAAAAAAGGCTTCTGCCCTTCGGCGCCGCATATGGGCTTTTTTCTCATCTAGACAGGGCAACCCGCGAATCCGCCTATAAGGCGGTTTTCAGCCTCGTTGGCAAAGATGGCGAAGTTTTCGCTTCGGCTTTCCGCAACATCTGCAACGACTGGCTAACGGTCTGCGAATGGCGCAAATACAGTTCACCCATGGAAGCCAGCCTGATAGTTAATGACACGGACCAGCAAACCATAGACAATTTGCTGAAGGCTGTGGAGGAAAATGTGGGCGTCTACCAGCGTTATCTGAGGCTTAAAGCCAAACTCATGGGGTTGCCGAAGCTGGGATGCCACGATATAATTGCGCCTTTGCCAGACGCCCCAGACATGAAGTTCACCTTCCAGCAAGCCCGAGACCTCATCACAAGAGCCTACGAAAGCTTCGACGAAGAATTCGCCTATCCAGTGAAAGACATGTTCCAGCGAAACCACATAGACGCCACGCCACGCTATGGCAAACAGCACGGAGCCTTCTGCGCCGGATGGTATAATGGCAAGACAGCCTACATTCTCCAAAGCTTTAATGGGCGCCTAAACGACTTGTACACGTTGGCGCATGAGCTTGGACACGCCGTCCACGACTATTACTGCTATAGAAGCCAAACCATGCTGAACACGCGGATTCCAATGGTTGTAGCGGAAACAGCCTCCATATTCGGCGAACTGCTGCTAACAGACCTGCTTCTGAAAGAGGCGAGAACGGATATGGAGCGAAAAGTTGTGCTCTGCCGAGTCTTGGACGGCGCTGGACGCGTGATCTTCAACGTGACAGCCCGCGCATGGTTTGAGCAGTCCGCTTACGACGCCATTAAACGGGGCGAATACTTAAGCCATGAGGCGATTTGCCGCCTTTGGGTGGCAGCCCGAGACAAGGTTTACGGTGACACTGTGGAATGGTTTAACGAAATGCTTTCAGAATGGAGCATCACGCCCCACTATTACATGGCTAATTTCCGCTTCTACAATTACCCATACGTGTACGCGCAACTCTTCGTTTACGCATTATACCAGAAATACTTGGCGGAGGGAAAAGCCTTCGTTCCAAAAATGAAGCAGATGCTGGCTGCTGGCGGAAGCATGTCGCCGGCTGAAATAGCCAAAATAGCGGGCTACGACACAACCAAGAAAGAGTTTTGGCAAATAGGCATAAAACAATACGAACACTTTCTAAGACAGCTGGAGGAAATAGCCAAATAGCCGGCTAAAGGACATGGCGAAACCCATTTTCGCTATCGAGCATTTGGAGCCCGAAATTGGCAAGTGGCTCCTCTTCGAGTACGAGCACGCAGCGAAGATTGCAGGCAAAAACCGCATACTGTTTACCAACGTTAAAAAAGAGGATGAGCGGCGGCTCCTTTCAAAGTTTGGCACTGTTGAAGAGAAAAGCGCGGCAGAGATCTTCAACCATGAAAAAGTAATAGTTCTAGACCCGAAAGCTGAGCTTCCACTAAAACCAGAAGACTTCAATGGTAAAGAAGCCGTCGTGGTCGGCGGGATTCTGGGCGACCACCCGCCAAAGGGCAGAACAAAACTGCTTTTGACGAGACGTTTTCCAAAAGCGGTTGTGCGCCACATTGGCAAGGGGCAGTTCTCCATTGATGGAGCTGTTTATGTGGCTAAGCTTGTCGGCGAAGGAACACCGTTGGAGGCTATACCAGTCAAGAAAGGCTTAACGTTAAAGCTCAACAAGCATGGAACTGTTTATCTTCCCTATGCTTATCCGCTGCGGGATGGAAAGCCCGTCATAAGCCAAAAGTTGGTGGCGTATCTCTGCTCAGACGAAATAGTCGAGGATGAGGAGAAACTGCTTAAAGGCGAATCATAACCCCAGTTTTGCCTTGATTTTTGGCAACCATTCCCTCTGCATTTGGGCTAGGCCGAAGCTTGTTATGCGGTATCCGCCTTCGCCTGTTTTTTCGGCAATCTCCGCCTTCACCAGTTCGCCGAGGCGCGTGCTCGTAATTTTCGGGTTTTTGCCAAGCTTGGCTTGAAGCTCCTCCCGCGAAAGCACGTCCGTTTTCAATATGCCAAGCCTAAAACCCAGGTGGGCGGCTAAAAGGTGCAGTGCCAAAGTCTCGTTGTCAGTCAGTTTCTCCTTCGAAACAAGCAAGTGCGGTGCATTGTCCGCAAAACCAATCAAGCCCTTGCAGTCCTCGGCGAGCTTCTGCAGGTCAACGCTTAGGACCAGGGTTTTGGCGATTTGGAAGGCTGGGGCATGCTCGGCGAAAAACCGGTTTAAGGCGGCCCAAACCTCTTCGAGGCTTCCGGAGAAAGTGTATTCAACCTCGCCATACTTGATGTGAACCGTTAACGGCTGCTGGCTGTTCATGTCATCATCCCTCGGAGTTTGGCTAAGACCTCCTCTTCAATCCACTTTTCGCCTTGGACGGTCAGCTTGAACTCTGGCCTTTTCGGGTCCGGTTTGAAGACTTGGCCTCGTTTAACCATCTCGTTTAAGCGGGCTGGCACCATGCATTTTACGCCGCTGGACTCGAGAAGCTTCTGGATTTGGGCGGCAGTGTTCTGCCTACCATCAGACGCGTACAATATAAGCCCAATAGCTTCGTAATGCGTGAGCTTATCGCGTGGAGCGATTAGCACTGGGCCTTCGGTGGTGAACTCTATTATGCCTTTAAGCTGGGCTGCCGCTGAAGGCACAAGTTTGCTTGCCACTAGGCTTGAAATGTTTTCCACGAAATCTTTTGGGAAAGCCTCCAGTAGGCTTAAAACGTCTTGGGGTGTTTCGCCTTCCACAACTATTTCGCCGAAAGGCGCCTTAATGCGAACCTCAACCCTTTTCATGCATGCGAGCCTCCATTTCCCCTTTCATGGCGGTTGGGCTAACACCTCTTTTTCAGCTAAAATGTAAACATAACCCTTATCAGTCTTCCAACATCTGACCACGCCCTTCCTAACAAGAGCTAACAAGTCAGCAGCCAAAGTTCGCCCCGGAAAATGTAAGTTGTTGGCTGCTAAAGCCTCCTTAAGCTCTGTAACTGTTCGTGGACGCCACTTCCCCCAGTCGCTCTCCAGAACCTTTAAAAGGGCTTCGCTGCAGCTTCCCACTTTCGGTATTTTTGGATAACGCTCCACTGGAGACTCTGTCTTAGCAACTGTCGGAACAGGAGCTTTAACCGCCACCGTTGCTTCCTTTGCCTTTAGGTTTTCGAAGGCTTTGCTGAAGTTTGATATGAGGTTTGGCAGCTCCTTTATGGTGTCTAAGACCTCGCTGCGGGAGCCCTTAACCTCGACCTCGTATTCGCCGACCCTAACGCGGATAGAAAACTCTTCGCTTAAACGTTTAGTCACTCTCTCACCCTACGGAACAACACTATGTAGGGTGGTTCTCCTTTTAGAATTTACGCGTGTGGAATATTTCGGAGCTGGGAATACTGTATTAAATATTAAGATGCAATATTTGAAAGGCGAGGCACAAACTTGACCAAAAAAGGCTTCGGCGTCTGGCTCTTCAGCACCCTAACAGCCGTAGCAGTCATCCACTTAATCGACGCAGCTAGGGCACTCTTTTTCAATAAACCAGTGATTATCCTCCGCTTATACCCCGTTGATGAAGCGAAGCTTCAAGCCATAACGCCCAACATTTATTTTCTCGCCGCCGCTGCCTCCACCACCATTTTCTGGGGCATAACATGCGCCATAGCCCTCGAAAGCCCAGTGGAGGCTTTCCTAAACAAAATATTGTCAGACGCCAAAAAGCAAAGCGCCGTTGAATCCCAGCTTTTGGAGGAGAAAAGCGAAATCCTAGACGTCATGAACGAGACGGTGGAATTAAACAATCAAATCCTATCACAAATTAAGGACGTGGTTTACAACATAAGAGCCGAAATAAAAGAGATACAACCTCTCAAGGAAAGCATAGAAAAAATAAAGACTGAATTGAGCCATCTAAAAAGGGAGCTGAAAACTTTTGAGGAAAAGCTGAAATATCCTAACATTTGCGTTGCATGCGGCAAACCCGTACTTCCAGAGTTTAACATCTGCCCATACTGTGGAGAAACACTCAAACCAGTGAAAGAGCAAATAATAACGCTGGAAAAGTATAGATAACGCTGCTTATACGACGGCTAAACTTGCGTGCAGCATTTTTGTGAAACTTTAATAAGGGCGGTGTTGAGATAACCGTTATACAGGTTGAGGGGAGAATTGGAACCCAAAAAATCTGAATCTTCGTTTAGTTATGGTGTGGGCGCCCTCGCGGTTCTCGTTATCTCTATAGGTTTGGCAGCAGTCATCTACAGCATTAACATCATTCCATTTGACCTTCTCAACCTTCCAGCTTGGATTTTCGGCCCACTGGGGGTTTACACATTGTTTTACGCGTTTTTCAACCGCAAAGATCCAGTTTACTACCTTGTCTGGGGAGCGGTTATGACTTGTGTTGGTGTTGTTTCAGCAACCTACGCGGTGGTACCTCCACCTCTAATTTTGGGAATACTTTTAATTGTGGTGGCTGTTATAGGTATAGCCGCCTATAAGAGGAGTAAATGATGAGTGGAAAAGAATATCTGGAAAAGGTTCGCCGGGAAAGAAGCATCCTAGAAAGAATCATGAGTTATATTCCGGGGTATAGGGGCTACAAGGAAAAGGAGCTTAGAAGGGAAAGCGATCGTCTCGTGCGTATGGAGGTTGTGAATAGGCTTAAGGATGCAAAAACCGCTTTTAGAAGGAAGTTTGCAAATCCCGCCCTTGTTCAAAAGCTTTCCAGCGAAGACGTTTTCAGGTTTGACGCTTTCACAGCCCGCATTGATAGGGTTACCCAGCGCATTGATAGGGCGGTGGCTGGATACGCCGGAATGTTTGACGCCGTTAAGGTTAGGGAAGACAAGCTTGACGCTGTGCTGGAATATGATGTGAGCTTGATAGAGAAGGCTGAAGCTATAAAGACTGGTGTTGAGAAGGTAAATGAGCTTGAACCCGGAAAAGACGAGTGGCGAGCAGCCATGGACGACTTAATATCCAAAGTTGAAGAGCTGGATAAACTTGTGGACAAGAGAGCTGAAATCTTGAGAGGGTTAGGATAAGAGTGTTGGAGGTGAAGTTGGATGCCGAAAGTTATTGAATGGGTTGGGGCAAGGGAAGGGGACATAGTTTGGAAATATCCTATAGAGGAAATTGCGTGGGGCGACAACCTCATAGTACACGAGTATGAAGCCGCCGTATTCTTTAGGGATGGAAAAGCCTACGACGTTTTTAGAGCTGGACGACACGTTTTAACGACGGCGAATCTTCCGCTTCTCACAAAAATTTTGTCCAAAATCGCCGGATTCGACAAGGTTCCATTCAGAGCCACCGTTATCTTTGTTTCTCTGAAACAGTTTCAAGGAAGGTTTGGAGCGCAGGGGCAAACCAAAGAACTTGCGCCATTAAAGTTCTTTGGCAGTTTCTGGTTTAGGGTTGAAGAACCAAACCTTTTTGTAAACGAGGTTGTAGGTGGACAGGGCACTTTCACCACAGATGGACTGCAAAACTTTCTAAGAGGCTATTTTAACGAGAGGCTCATTGACACTTTAAGTCAATATTCGCTGGCAGAAGTGTACGGCAAACTTGACGAAACAAGCCTTCTGGCAAAAAACGCCCTCCACGACGCCTTTTCAAGGATAGGTCTCGAACTCATCGATGTAAAGTTTGAGGGAATAGACACAACCCCCGAGTGGAGGGATCGACTATTCTACGTGAGAACCGGCGTCGGCGCAGCAGAAGTTCTGAGAATGGAAACTGTTCAAAAGTCGGCTGAAAGCCTATCCAAAAGCCCTGGAGCAGCAGTAGGCGCCGGAGCGGTGATTCTTCCACAAATTCTTCAGCCGACACCAGCGCCAGCCGCGCCCGCCGTGCCTATGGTGTTGTGTCCCAAATGCAATTTCCAAAATCCGCAGACGGCGAAGTTCTGCAGCAACTGCGGTGCGCCATTACAAGCAGCTGGCGGAGTTAATTGTCCCAAGTGTGGAACATCAAATCCTGCTGGAGCCAAGTTCTGCC
>JAGTQG010000002.1:0-68411 GCA_018396875.1 Candidatus Bathyarchaeota archaeon | reverse complement strand
GATAAGCCAGAAAATAGTTTATGGTCATGCCGACTGTAAACCCAATAGCGGCTGTTATCGCCAATAAAATGGGATTAAGCCCAAAAGAGGCGGCTGCCACCACGAGGGCTGGGCTTCCAAGGGGAACCACCGTTCCCGCCAAAATTGTTGCAAGAAATATCCCAACGAAACCATACTCTTTAACAAAGCTTTTGACGTTCAAAAAGAGTTGCATCTCTCCAACTTCAAAATGTTTAATGGAGAAAATCAAAACTAAGCCAATAACGAGGAATATTAACCCAGCGGTTATGGAGGATTTAACCCAATGGATTTTCAGCAAGTTCGTCTTTTGGCTGTTGCTGTTCAATAGTCAATTCCCTTCCTCGCTAGGCACCCCTTCCTATATGGATGCTTAATCTCCCGCATTTCCGTTACGAGGTCAGCTGCCTCTATAATCTCGTTTGGCGCATACCGCCCTGTTAAAACGAGCTCCACATGCTTCGGCTTGTTTTTGATAAGTTCCAAAACCTTTTCTAGACTTATGAGGTTTAGGCTTAATGCCACATTAACCTCGTCCAAAATAACCACGTCGTATTCGCCGCTTTCCACAACTTTTTTGGCTAGGTTAAATGCTTCCTCGGCAAGCGCTACATCCACCTTGTCAGGCGGCTTTTGGGTTACGAATCGGCCTCTTCCAAAAGCCTTCAACGTTAGGTTTGGAAGCTTGTCCGCAACATATAATTCGCCGTAGTCAAAACCTCCCTTGATAAACTGGACAATGTAGACTTTTAGGCCTCTTCCAACAGCTCTTAGGGCTAGCCCGAAGGCGGCTGAAGTTTTGCCTTTCCCGTCTCCGGTGTAAACTTGCACGAGGCCTTTCTCAAGTTTTGGCATACGCTCTACTCCATCTCTTGGTTTAGAAGTTTTTCCGCCGCTGTGGCGGGGTCTATTTCTCGGTTAACGATTTGTTGGAGAATCTTCTCGAACCGTTTCTCCCTTTTAAGCTTCTCTATTATCGAGCTTGTCACTTTGTCTCTTATCGCTTCGACGAGTTCGGCTTGGGCTTTTTCCCAGCTTCTTTTCTGCAACAGCTCCCTCTGGAGGAACTGTCTGTGCTCTTCTATCTTGTCCAGAAGTTGTGGTACGCCTTCGCCCGTTACGGCGACTGTTTTCACTATTGGCGGGTTCCAAGCCTTCACTCTGTCGTCGAGCTGTAGCACTGCTTGAATGTCTATGACGGTTTTGTCGGCGTTTTCCCTATCCGCCTTGTTCACGACGAATATGTCGGCTATCTCCATTAAGCCCGCTTTGATTGCCTGTATTTCGTCGCCGAGTCCAGGGGCGTGCACCACAACCACCGTCTGGGCGACTTTGACGATGTCTACTTCCGACTGTCCGGCGCCCACGGTCTCCACTATTATAACGTCTTTTCCAGCGGCATCCAAGATTTTCACGGCGTCCTTTGTGGCTTTGGCTATGCCCCCCGGATTGTTGCGGGTCGCCATGCTCCGTATAAAAACGCCTTCGTCCATGGTTAGTTCTTGCATGCGAATTCTATCGCCCAAGAAAGCGCCGCCGGTGAAGGGGCTTGTGGGGTCTACAGCTATCACGCCGACAGTTTTGCCTCTCCGCCTGTACTCGCGAACCATTTTCTCGATGAGGGTGCTTTTCCCAGCCCCGCCTGGTCCAGTTAAGCCAATAATGTGGGCTTTTCCAGTGTGGGGGTAAATGGCGGCAATGAGCCTTTGGGCTTCTTCTGGCTTGTTTTCCACTATGGTTATGGCTTTGGCTATGCTTCGTTTGTCTCCGGCGAGCACGCCTTTAGCTATTTCCTCAACCTTTGACAAGGCATTTACTCTTCTAGTGTTCTCTCTTCGGAGCGTTCTCCAAAACGTATTTAACAATTTTGTCCGTGGGGGTTCCGGGTCCAAAAACCTCTCTTATTCCAATCTTTTTGAGTTCGGGGATGTCCTCTTCTGGAATTATGCCTCCAGCGAACACCAGCACGTCTGTTAAGCCCTTTTCCTTGAGGAGCTCCATGATTCTTGGGAAAAGCGCCATGTGGGCGCCTGACAAAATGCTCAAGCCTATAACGTCCACGTCTTCCTGCAAAGCCGTTTCAACTATCTGCTCCGGAGTCTGCCTAAGCCCAGTGTAGATGACTTCCATCCCAGCGTCACGTAAAGCTCTAGCCACAACTTTGGCGCCTCTATCATGGCTGTCCAGCCCCGGTTTGGCTATCAAAACTCGAATTTTTCTTTCGCTTTTACCTTCGCTTTGCATGTTTCCTCCCTCATTCCCTATCAAGATTTCAAATTATAATTAGCTCTTTATATTCTCCGTAAACTTTTCGCAGCACATCCATTATTTCGCCTAGGGTGGCGTAAGCCTTAACAGCCTCAATAATCGTCGGCATAAGATTTTCGTCTTTCTCAGCAGCATAGTGAAGCTTTTCAAGTACCTCTTTGACTTTTCTGTTGTCACGTTCCCGTCGCAGTTTCTGGAGTCGTTCAATCTGCTTTTTCTCGACGCTTGGGTCAACCCTCAAAAGCTTTATTGGAATTTCCTCGCCCTCTACGACGTATTCGTTTACGCCCACAATTATGCGTTTT
Organism: Candidatus Bathyarchaeota archaeon; assembly: GCA_018396875.1. Taxonomy (GTDB): domain Archaea; phylum Thermoproteota; class Bathyarchaeia; order Bathyarchaeales; family Bathycorpusculaceae; genus DRVP01. Next base: position 65,820 of record JAGTQG010000002.1, on the reverse strand, counting down.
TTCTCCTCTATCTCCTTCTGGTATCGGTAAGCGGCGTCGGCTATTTCCCTTTGGAAGAACCCCTTTTCTATGGCAGCTATGGCGCCGCCCATGTCGTCCACCTTTTGAATGTACTCCATGGCTTTCTCCTCCATCTCATTCGTCAAAGCCTCCACATAATAGGAGCCGGCAAGCGGATCTACAGTGTTTGCTACACCGCTTTCGTAGGCGATTATCTGCTGGGTTCTAAGCGCCACGCGCACGGATTCCTCTGTGGGCAAGCATAAAGCCTCGTCGAAAGAGTTTGTGTGCAAGGATTGGGTTCCACCCAGCACGGCGGCTAAAGCCTGAATTGTTGTGCGGACAATGTTGTTTAGGGGCTGCTGCGCCGTCAAGGTGCAGCCTGAAGTTTGCACGTGCATGCGCATCCACATTGACCGCGGGTTTTTGGCGTGGAAGCGCTCCTTCATGATCCTAGCCCACAAACGCCTAGCCGCCCTGAATTTGGCTATTTCCTCGAAAAAGTCGTTGTGGGACGCGAAGAAGAACGATAGGCGCGGTGCAAACTCGTCCACTTTCAAGCCTCGCTTGAGGGTTTCCTCCACGTAGGCTATAGCGTCGCAGAGGGTGAACGCCAACTCTTGAACGGCGGTGGCGCCTGCCTCGCGGATGTGGTAGCCGCTTATGCTGATGGGGTTCCATTTAGGCAGGTGTCTAGCACAAAACTCGATAACGTCCACTGAAAGCTTCAAGGATGGTTTGGGCGGGAAAATGCAGAGTTTTTGGGCGAAAAACTCTTTCAGGTTGTCGTTTTGGGTTGTGCCTCCAAGCTTTTCGCGTGGCACACCTTGCTTGTCGCCGACAGCAACATACATAGCCAGCAAAACGGAGGCTGGACCATTAATAGTCATGGAAGTAGTAACCTTGTCTAGGGGTATGCCGTCAAACAGAATCTCCATGTCCTGCAGAGAAGATATGGCTACCCCGCAGACGCCGACTTCCCCTCGCGCCATGGGATGGTCAGAATCATAACCCATTATTGTCGGATAGTCAAAAGCCGTGCTCAGCCCGGTTTCACCCTCGCTTAGCAAGTATTTGAACCGCTTGTTTGTGTCTTCGGCTGTGCCGTATCCGGCGAACATGCGCATTGTCCAAAGTCGTCCACGATACATGGTGGCGTGCAAACCCCGCGTGAACGGGTATTCGCCTGGAAACCCTAAATCCCGCATGTAATCCATGTCTTTGATGTCTTCGGGCGTGTACAAGCCCTTAATGGTCATGCCTGAATGGTTTTTGAACTCTTTTTGGCGTTCCGGACACTGTTTAATCCAGTTTGGCAGTGTTGATTTTTCCCAGCGTTCTCTTTCTTTGGCTATTTCCTCAATCTTCTGCTTGTCAAACATGCTGTACTAACCCTCGTGTATAACCAGTTTTTGACTAAAATATCTGCGTCAAGCCTAAAAAGTTATTTCTTAAACAAGCATGAAACCTTGTCGAGAAGGTGCTGTTGATGGCTTCCAAAGAGTTTGGTTTTTCAACGAAAGCTGTGCGGGGTGGAGAAAAACCAGACAGTGTTGGCGCTGTTTCCACGCCAATCTACGAAACCTCCGTTTTTGCCTTCACGAGCACGAAAAGGCTTATTGATGTTATAAGCGAGAAGGCGGAAGGCTACCTTTACACAAGGTTTGACAACCCCACGGTGAGGGCTGTAGAGCAGAAGATGGCTATTCTGGAGAATGCGGAAGACGCGGCAGCCTTTTCATCCGGCATGGCGGCAATAACAACCACAATTTTAACGTTGGTTTCAAGCGGCGACCACGTTGTGGCGTCCATGGACCTTTACGGTGGAACCCTAACCTTTTTCCAAGAGGTCCTTCCAAAATTCGGCGTTGAAGTAAGCCTCGTGGATGCGTCAAACCACATTGAGGTGGAAAACGCCATAAAAAGGAACACGCGGGTTGTTTATGTTGAGACTCCAACAAACCCTACATTGAAGATTGTGGACTTGCATCGGCTGGCTGTCGCAGCCAAAAAGAAAGGGATAACCACCATAGTGGACAGCACGCTTGCGTCGCCCTACAATCTTCAACCGCTAAAGTTTGGCATAGACGTGGTTGTACACAGCGCCACCAAATACCTCGGCGGACACAACGATGTGACTGCCGGAATAGTTTGCGGCTCGAGGGAGTTCATCCAAAAACTGAAAAAGACAAGGAAAATTTTTGGCGGAACCCTTGATCCAGTGGCTGCTTGGCTGTTGTTGCGGGGCTTAAAAACCCTAGCCCTAAGGATGGAAAAACACAATCAAAACGGCATGCAAGTCGCCCAGTTTTTGGCAAATCATCCAAAAATCGCCAAAGTCTATTATCCCGGGCTGCCAAGCCACCCGCAACATGAACTTGCCAAAAAACAGATGCGCGGCTACGGCGGAGTCGTAAGCTTCGAAATTAAAGGAGACTTTGAAAAAACTGTGAGGTTTGTTGAAAACCTTAAGTTATGCCTTTTAGCCGCCAGCCTAGGTGGAACAGAAACATTGGCTACACAACCAGCCACCTCGTCCCACTACTTCATAACCCCAGAACAACGCCAAAAGCTAGGCATAACAGACCAGCTTGTGCGTTTAGCCCTCGGCATAGAAGACGCGGAAGACATAATCGCCGACCTAGAACAAGCCCTAGAAAAAATCTGACAAGGCTTACCTCACATGTCTCCTGCTTGTTCTCCAAGTTTCTATCAAAGGCAGAACAGCCCTAAAGAAGTAAACCGCCGCGACCAGCCATAAAACCAAGCAAACAAAGACTAAGACCCCCGTCTTTATGAGGTATAAATGGATGAACTCGTCCATAGGGTTCATTTTGGTAATTATCGGAACATAAACACCTTGAGGGCCCCTAGGCCACGGGAAAAATGTTACGCCTCCCGAACACAACCAGTTACCGTCAAACGCCCACCTATTGGCTACCTGGTAAGCTGAAATGGTGTAGAGCGTTACATACAGCGAAAAAGCCGCTAGAATAACGAAAACCAAAATTTTGCTAGACGCTGACAGCTCAATTCCTCAAATATTGTTGATCGATTATCGTATATAATTCTAAAGTTTAGAACGAAGAAAATGCTTTTACAGGAAACTCCGCCCAATAATGGTCGTTTAGAACATCTTTCCCGTTCTAAACTCTGGATTTATAGGCACTTGCGTCATGTTAATTCTGAACGGCCGTAGGGGGCGACGCTCGTTTGTCGGATTTAAAGAGACTGCTTAGGCGAACATTCTCCGCAGTGTTGTTGTTTTTTCAGTCCCCTGCCCTAGCTTGTGCAATGAACCCATACCTTATATGGATGATTCCACCATTTGGAGCTTATGTTCTTCTAGTTTCTCCTTGGAGCCCATTCCTCTGGTTTGAGGAGACCAGATGGCTTGTCATGCGTAACATAACCATCCCATATGTGGCTATTGTTGGACGAATCCTTGCTCTGTTAGGAGTGACAGTGTTCCTTTTGTCGTTCATACAGTTTCTTAGACACCGGAGAAAGGGACTTATAACTCGTGGTTTGTATTCTGTTGTGAGGCATCCCCAGTACTTCGGGTTGATAGTTGGCGTTTTTGGCTTCAGCCTAATGAATCTTAGACCAGCTTCTTTAATAATGTGGATTACGCTGGTTTTCGGCTATGTTTTGTTGGCAGACAATGAGGAGCGAGACCTCGAAAAGAAATATGGAGAAAAATTCCTTTTATACAGACAGAAAGTTCCGTTTATCTTTCCCGTCCAAACACCAAAATTTATCAAGCAAGCAGTCAGATTTCCAAAGTCGAAAACCAGAAGATATCTAGCAGTCTTGTGCATTTACATAACAACATTAAGCCTTGTAATGATTTTATGTTACGTGTCTATCCCTGAACCGCCTCCGGTCTTCAGAAGCTCGTAGAAGGTTAGCTGTCAAATTGCGTTGTGCTTTTAACTTTTTGATGAATTTTCGTTTTTCTACGAAGAGTTTATGCGCTTCTCTTACATGAAAACATTTCTAAAAAGGTTTTCTGACCGTTGTGCTTTGTTTCGGTTCTAGTCTTGCGTTTAGACATGATTTTTAGGTTTTATTTTAGTTTGTAAGGATACTGAATTTTGTATATTTTCGGTTTTGGTTTTATGTTTTGTTTTAAATTTTTGCTGCATAAACTGTTAAAAGCACCACTACATTTAGTGCATGAAATTAGCTTTAAAACACTAAAAGTTTATTTGGCACGCGACGTGAAGTCTTAATGGGATGTAAAGGCTCCATGAAATGTCCATACTGCGGCTCAGAAAACATTAAAACCCTTGAAACCCGCGATTCCGCAGACAACACCATAAGAAGACGCAAGGAATGCGGCAACTGTGGGAGACGCTTCACCACATATGAGTATATAGAAACCATCGAGCTGATGGTGCGGAAACGCGACGGCAGACTTGAACGCTTCGACCTAAACAAAATCATTAGAGGTTTACAGAAGGCCTGCGAAAAACGGCCAGTAACCATGGAGCAGATTCGCTCCCTAGCGGAGAGGGTTAGACAGGAACTCATGCAGCTTGGCAAGGAAGAAGTGTCCTCCCAAGAAATCGGCGACTTAGTCATGAAACACCTTAAAAACCTTGACCGTGTAGCCTATGTGCGCTTCGCCTCCGTATACCGCAGATTTGAGGAGCCAGAAGACTTCCGTCGCGTGCTCCAAGAGGTGAATAAAACTTGAAGTTTGTTAGAAAGCGTGATGGAAGACTCGAACCCTTCGACCAAGAACGAATAACAAATGCTATTTGGAAGGCTGCCAAGGCGGTTGGTGGAAAAGACCGCGAACTAGCCAAAAAACTAAGCGACCAGGTGGTTGCTGAACTCAAGAAGCGGTTCGGCGAGGACGGCGTCCCCACAGTTGAGGAAATCCAAGACGTTGTGGAAAAGGTTTTGATAGAGAACGGTCACGCGAGAACCGCCAAAGCCTACATTCTATATCGTAAACAGCACCAAGACATACGGGAATTAGCCGCCCTCCTAAGCCAAGCAGACCTTGTGGATCAGTATTTGGAGATGGAGGACTGGCGGGTTAAAGAAAACTCTAACATGAGCTATTCGTTGCAGGGCTTAAACAACTATTTGTCGTCTACGGTTATCGCCAAATACTGGATAAGCCGCATATACCCGCCCAACGTGGCTGAAGCCCACTTTTCAGGCGACTTTCACATCCACGACTTAGGCGTACTTGGACCGTACTGCGTGGGCTGGGACATAAAAGACTTGCTGTTAACCGGTTTCGGAGGCGTGCCGGGCAAAATTGAAAGCACTCCAGCTAAACATTTTAGAACAGCCCTAGGTCAAGTGGTAAACTTCTTCTACACGTTGCAGGGCGAGGCGGCTGGCGCTCAAGCCTTTTCAAACTTTGACACTTACCTTGCGCCTTTCATTCGCTATGATGGTTTAAGCCAGAAAGAGGTGGAGCAATCCCTTCAAGAGTTCTTCTTCAACATGAATGTGCCGACCCGTGTGGGCTTTCAGACACCCTTCACAAATGTGACTCTAGACTTGGAAGTGCCAGAGTTCATGAAAGACGAACCCGTCATAATTGGCGGGAAAGTCATGGACGCCACTTACGGCGACATGGAAAAAGAGATGGAAATGTTTAACCTTGCTTTTGCAGAAGTCCTCAGCAAAGGCGACGCCAAAGGAAGAGTTTTCACCTTCCCAATTCCAACTTACTGCATAACTAAGGATTTCGACTGGGATTCGCCTGTTTCCCAGAAAATCTTCGAAGTAGCCGCGAAATATGGAGCGCCTTACTTCTCGAATTTTGTTAACAGCGACATGAAACCCGAAGATGTCCGCAGCATGTGCTGCCGCCTAAGAATAGACAACAGGGAACTCCGCAAACGCGGCGGAGGCTTTTTTGGCGCTAACCCGCTGACAGGCAGCATTGGCGTTGTAACCCTAAACCTTCCAAGAATCGGCTACCTAGCCAAAGACGAAGACGAATTCTTCGAACGGTTAGAGGCGCTCATGGAACTCGCAAAGGACAGCCTAGAAATAAAACGCAAAGTCTTGGAACAGTTCACGGAGAAAGGCCTATACCCGTACTCGAAGCGGTATCTCCGGGGCGTGAAAGAAACCTTTGGAAAATACTGGAAAAACCACTTCTCAACCATAGGCTTAGTGGGCATGAATGAAGCTATTCTAAACCTTTTCGGCTACAGCATAGCCACGCCAGAAGGCCTCGAATTCGCCGTGAAAGTTTTAAACTTCATGAGGGAGAAACTCGCCGACTTTCAAGAGGAAACGGGCAACATCTACAATTTGGAGGCAACCCCAGCTGAAGGTGCCAGCTACCGTCTAGCCCGCATAGATAAGCGCAAATATCCAGACATAATTGTGGCGAATGAGAAGTATTTAGCTAAGGGCGCTGAACCATTCTACACAAACTCTTCACAACTACCCGTGGACCACGATGCAGATCTCTTTGAGGCTTTAGAACACCAGGATAAGCTTCAACCCCTTTACACGGGTGGAACAGTCTTTCACATATATCTGGGCGAACGCCTACACTCTTGGAAGTCAGCGGCGGAACTCATCCGCAAAGTAACATGGAACTTCCGCATACCCTACTTCTCGTTGACGCCGACCTTTAGCGTCTGCCCAACCCATGGCTACATGAGTGGAGAACACAAGCAATGCCCCAAGTGTGGAGCCCGCTGCGAAGTTTACTCGAGGGTTGTGGGCTACCTCCGCCCAGTAGACCAGTGGAACGACGGGAAACAAGCTGAATTCGCCATACGCAGAACATTTGAAAAAGCTGTTATTACGCCTCAAGCCGTGGCAGCCCGGTGACCGCCCAAATGAAGTTCAGTGGGCTGCAAAAAACAAGCCTAATAGACTATCCGGATCGAGTGGCAGCGGTTTTGTTCACGCCGGGCTGCAATTTGCGTTGCCCATACTGCTATAACTGGCGTATAGTAGTCAACCCACAGCCACCCTTCCTTAACGAGGAAGCAGCCCTCCAAATCTTGGATGAACGCAAGAAATATGTGGACGCCGTTGTCGTGACAGGCGGCGAGCCAACCATCCACAAAGAGCTGCCCCGCTTCTTAAGAAGGCTTAAGGAGCGCGGTTTCGCTGTTAAGCTGGACACGAACGGCTTAAACCCAACAGTGCTGGAAGAATGCCTTCCCTACTTGGATTATGTGGCTTTAGACCTCAAAACCTCGCCGGAAAAATACCACCTTTTGGGAACGGAGGAAACAAGCGCGCTTCTAAAAACCATTGAGCTGCTGAAAGCTGGAAAAGTTGAATACGAGTTCAGAACCACTGTTGTGCCAAAAATCGTTGAGGAGGCAGACATAACCCGCATGGGCGAAATAGCCAAAGGCGCCAAAAACTACGCCTTACAACAGTTCATACCAGGCGACACGTTAAGCGAAGAATACAAAAACCTACAACCATACCCGCCGGATGTGCTTGCCGGATTCGCTGAAATGCTGAGAAAATACGTGGGGAACGTTGTTCTTCGCGTATAAAAATGGAAGGGCGTTAGTAGGCGGATACGCCTACAAAGCGTAGCTTTTTCAGTTTAACCATAGGAACTGTTGCCGTTTCTAGGGTTAGAAGCTCCTTTCCAATCATTGGAATTTCTTTCAAGGCTGAGAGCATGCTGTCTGTGAAGCGCATGTTGACAATGGGTTTTGTTATTTCGCCTTTTTCGATAAGGAATGTTCCGTCCCGTGTCAGTCCAGTTAACACGAGTTTTGTAGGCTCGACAGGGTTAACATAGTGGAACGTATTGACGAACAAGCCGTATTTCGTATCTTCAATTGCCTCTTCCACAGTGGCGTCTCCAGGCTTCATTATCATGTTGTATGGTAGGGGCATTTCTCCATAGAAATCGCCCAACGGTGGAAGCGCGTGTCCAGTGCTTTTCTTTCCTTCCTTGCCAGCGGTGAAAGAGTTGTAGCATATGCTTTTCTCTGAAACCACGCCGTTTGCTATGAGCTCTAAAGGCTTTTTGGGAACGCCCTCGCCGTCAACTGGCACCGCGTAGAATGTTTTCGGGTTCCTAGCATCGTCCACGACGTTGAGTTTGCCGTCGAAAACCTGCTGGTTTGCATAGAACTTGACGAAAGACTGCCCATCTTGGTATGGTCTAGCTGAAAAGCCTACATAGCCCATGTATTCTAGGATCACGGCTACAGCTAAAGGCGACAAAACAACTTCGTATTCGCCTGGCTCTATTTTGACGGGGTGAAGACTGCGCACAGCCTTTTCTGCAGCGTCTTCAGCCAAAACCTCCGGCTTGAGGTCCTTAACCTTTCTAGAATATTGCTGGGCTGCTCCGAAGCCTTCTGACTCCCCGTCCCTTGCTATAACCGTTGTTTTCATATAAGCCACGGAAAGCTGAGCCCAAGCTGAAACTCCCAAAGAGTTTGCAACGGCATAGCCCAAAGCGCCAGTGCACAAGTATCCGGCGACAGCGTCCACTTTAGGCGATTTCGAATGGGCTGCTTCAATGGCTTCCTTAACCCTTTCAGCCCTAAAATCTGGAGTACACGTGGCTGTCTGCTTGTCGATGGCTCCGCGCACCGGCTTCCAAGCTTCAGGCTCTGGTAGGCTCTTGAACTCCTTGTTTGGCGAGGAAGCCTTTGCAATTTTAACCGCTTGTTCAACAGCCTCCTTTACGCCTTTTTCTTCAAGCGTGTTGGCTTGAACAGTGCTTATTCGCTTATCCCCTAAAACAACTTTTATTGATACTCCGCCAATTTTCTGGGAAACGTTCTGGTGAATCTGCGAATTCGCAAAACGCGTTAAAGAGTTGTCAGCCATGAAGGCTACGGCTTGCGCTTGACTAACCTTCTGCTTTAAAGCATAGTCAACTGTTTTTTGGGCTATTTCCCTAAGCCTATCCACATCCATACAGTCCCCCTCCTACCTCATGAGTCCAACACGAACTTTGCGGAAGCGGGCGGTTCCACAACCGTGCCCCACATACATTACTTGTCCGGGCACGCCTTTGCCACAGTTCGGTGTACCCCACATTTTCCAGTCGTCTTTGCTTACGGCGTCGCATGAACCCCAGAACTGAGGCGTTATACCCATGTATGTCGGGTTTTTAACCATCTTCTCGAGGCTTCCATTCTTTATTAGCCATCCTATCTCCGTGCCAAACTGGAAGTTTATGCGTTTGTCGTCTATGCTCCAAGACCGGTTCGTCATCATCAAAACGCCCTCCTTTGTGTCTTCGATTATTTCCTCCGCCTTGAAATCGCCCGGAAGCAAGTTAATGTTTGTCATCCTTATGATTGGCAAAGCCAAAGGCGAGTCGGCACGCATGCCCCCGCTACTTTCTTTAAGTCCAAGCTGAGCAGCAGTTTCCCTTGAACTTTGATAACCCACAAAGACGCCCTCTTTAACCAAGTAAACTTTCTTCGCTTTTACTCCTTCATCGTCAAAGCCGAAGGTTCCAAGTCCAAGCGGCACTGTGGCATCCGCAACAATATTCACTTTTTCGGAACCGTAACGGAATTTTCCAAGTTTTTCAGGCGTTAGAAAACTTGTCCCAGCATAGTCGGCTTCCGTGCCCAGAACCCTGTCAAGCTCTGTTGGATGTCCACAGCTCTCGTGAATCTGCAAAGCCAATTGGTCGCCACGCAAAATCAAGTCCATTTCGCCAGACGGACACTTCTCAGCCTCAAAAAGCTGGAGAAGCTCCTTTCCAACTGTTTGGGCGTGGTCTGTTAGGGCTAGGGACTCGAAGAATTCGTAGCCACATGTTGCGAAGTCACCGCGGAAAGCCGACGGATAAGACCTAACCTGAACCTCTGAGCCTTTGATGGCTATGGCTGATATTCCGCCGCCACACCATGTTATTTGTTGATGTATCTCTGCGCCCTCGCTGTTCATGAAAAGCTTGTTTTCACGGTAACCCCGATAATGGGCGTAAGAAACATTCACTAACGGCGAAAACTCTTTCAAAAAGCGGCTAGCCTCAACAAGAACTTTAAGCTTTTCCTCAAGCGAAACCTTAAAGGGGTCTTTCTTAAAGCTTGTGGCATACTTTTCGCGGTAAGCTTTTTCCCTTGCTAGGACAACTTCCCGCTTTTTCAGCATGGCACTAGCCTTAGCAATTTTGACAGCCAAGTCAACACAGCGTTTAATCTCGTCCCTTGTTATGTCAACGGAGCCCGCGAAACCCCAAGCACCGTCAACTATTACTCTTACTCCAAACCCTTTCATCTGCGAAAATGATATGGTTTCCGGCTCACCGTTTTTTGCCGTTAAATTTTCGTTAAGAATTTCGCTGATTCTTATGTCAGCGTAGGATGCACCCTTTTTTGCAGCTTCTTCGAGAGCTATTTTTCCAAAATCCACAGACATTCCACACACCACTTTCCGTCAGAACAGTTAGATTATTCCGTTCCAGATTTTAAGCTTTGGCAAGCGTAAAGTTTAAGGCTTTCACTAGGCTAGAGTTCGAATGCTTCAGCTCAATTAAGAGGTTTAAAGTTTGAGCGAGGAAGAAACCCTAGAAGAGCGTAAGGCGAAAATTCTAATCAGACTTAGAGGCTACAAACTTGCCAAAAAAGAGAAAACCAAAAACGTGGCAAGCTACACCGTCGAAGAACTAAAAAATGGAGAGAAAAAACAAATCTTAATATGGTGTGTTCCAGACGAAACCGTCGGCATACAAACCGTAAACCGCATGGCAAAAGCCATGAAAGAAGCCCAAATAGAACATGGAATCCTTATAGCAAGCGGACGCTACACCAACGCTGCAAAACAAACAGCAAAGAAAAAACACATAGAACTATTGCCAAAAACTTTCCCAGTCTTCGACATATTTGAACACGTGCTTGTGCCAAAACATGAAATATTAACTCCAGAAGAACGCGAAAAAGTCCTAGCCCAATACCGGGTTAAGCCATACCAGCTTCCACAAATAAAGGCTTCAGACCCAGCAGCCAAAGCCATAGGCGCAAAACCCGGCGACATAATACGCATAATCCGAAAAAGCCCCACAGCGGGCGAACACATAGCCTACAGATACGTCGTGGAATAGAGCACAAGTCCTCCCTTTATTGGCTGTAAGTCACCTATTGCATGTCAGAACCTTGTTGAAGAGGTTTTCCGCACGCTTGTACTCCTTGAGAAGCTCTTTTCCAAACCTTGTAAGTTTTGCTCCTCCACCGGCTTTGCCTCCTCGTCGAGTTTCTGCCACCGACCGACCTAATGTTTTTTCAATTCTTTTTATGTAGCTCCAGACATAGCGGTAGGACATTCCAAGCTTTTTTGCAGCTTTTGAAATTGACTGCTCTTTTTCTATTTGTTCTAGGATTTGAGCTCCTCCCTTGCCTATGAGTGGCTTTCCGTTGTGTTCTAGCCATATCTTAAATGATAGTTTATGTTTTGATTCGTTCCGCATTCCATTCTTGGTATTTATTGCGCTATTTTTATAAGCTTATTTCGTTATGAATAAGGAAGCACATCGGGATGGTCTTGGAAGACAAGTTTAGGCTGTCAGCTTTCAAGGCTTTGACGTCGATCATCTTCGGTTTACTTCTTGGAATAGCAGCGGGTTTAATAGGTGTTGGCGGAGGCGAGTTCAGAATGCCTGTGCTACTTTATGTTGTTGGGCTTCCAGTTGTTTCGGCTATAGCTGTAAACTTGCTTGTGGGTTTACTGACGGTAACCGTCTCCTTTTTAAGGCGTTTTCAGCTTGGCTTGTTGAATGGACACAGCATAAACGTCGCCTTGGCGATGTCTGCGACGTCTATCGTCGGCGCCTATTTTGGGGCGCTTTTAACCGGCAAGATCCCAGAAAAACCGTTGAAGCGAACTTTAGCAGTTTTCCTGGTGGTTGTCGGCTTGAAAATCGGACTTGAACCTTTCGTCGAATTTCCCGTGGCGTTCACTTTCACTTGGGGGGTTACCGAAGAAATCCTGCTAGCCGCCTTGATCGGTTTGGCAATAGGGATCATTTCCGGATCTCTTGGAGTTGCAGGCGGCGAGTTCCGCATCCCCGCCTTGATATACCTCTTTGGTCTTGATATTATAGCTGCTGGAACCACCAGTCTTTTGGTTTCTATTCCAACTGTAGCTTCAGGCTTTTTAAAACATCACAACATGGGACACATGAACAAAAACGTAGGTGTCGTTGCAATCACCATGGGTGCAGGCTCTGTGGTAGGCGCCTTTATAGGGGCATCTTATGCGGGTGTTGTGGAAAAAGAAGTCCTTAAAGTGTTGCTTGGCGTAATCCTTGTTTTGGCAACTGTTCGTATGATTACTAAACCCTAGGCTTCGCCTCATTTTTCAACTCGTAAAGAATGACCAGAGCTTCGCCTAAGGGAATGCCAAGCCTGGAGGCCAGTTCATGTGGCGTCAGGTCTGGCTTCTCATGGAGCAAAACATCCCTCGTGTAAGCCTTGTGGTATGGATACATAACCATGGCATGCACAGTCTCTACAAGGATTGGCCAGAGCTTTTCTTTCACATATTCTTCAAGACTCATAGCTTATCCAGGAATTTATCATTGTCATCAAAATAATTTTAACCTATGTCTCTGTCGCCCTAAACGGGCGTCCAAATTCTTCAAAACTAACTATTTTCTCCAATTTTTTCCGTCGCCTTATTGCATGAAGAAGCTTGCCTTGAATATCGATCTTCTTTCTTGGGTAGCCTAGGGCTAAAAGAGCCACAACACGGTAGTTCTCTGGAATTTTCAACAGTTCCCTCACTTGGTTTTCGTCGAAGCTTCCAACCCAGCATGTGCCTAGCCCCTCACCTGTAGCTGTTAAAACCATGTTCTGCATGGCTATCGCCACATCCACCATAAACCATTTTGGGGAAGCCTTCTGGTCGCCGCAGCCGACAATAACGACAGGCGCCTCTTTAAGGAAACCTGCAAAGGGAGCTTTCGCAAGTTTTACCCGCTTTTCATGGTCTGTCACAACTATGAAGTGCCATGGCTGGATGTTCTCCGCGGAGGGAGCAAGCCTTGCAGCCTCCAAGATTCTTTCAAGTTTTTCTTTCGGCACAGGCGTTGGTTCATAGGCGCGTATGGAACGTCGCGCTTGAACAGCTTCAAACACTTCCATTTCATAAATCCTCCACGTGAAGGTTGTAAAGAAATTTGTTGAGGTAAAGTTTATTTTTAACGAAGCATTAGCCTAGAAACTCAAAGCATTGTGAAGGTTCATGGATGATTAAAGCTGTAATCTTCGACTTGGATGGAACAATAGTCAAATTTAACATCGATTTTCGAACGGTTAGGGCTGAAGTTAGGGGCTTTCTCATAGATCAAGGCGTACCTGCTTCAATTTTATTCGTCAATGAAAGCATTTTTGAGATGTTGAAGAAGGCTGAAATTTTTATGAAAAACAGCGGTAAATCCGCTGCTGCAGTTGAGGCTCTTCGGAAAAAAGCCCTTGCGATAGCTGAAAAATACGAGCTTGAAGCTGCTAAGACAACGAGTATTCAGCCCGGTGTAATAGAGGTTTTGAAGGCTTTAAGGGAGATGGGTTTGAAGATTGGCATATGCACCGTTAACAGCCAAAAATCGGCGGATTACGTGCTTGAAAGATTCGGTATAAAAGAATTCTTTAGCGCTGTGGTCTCGAGGGAGCATGTTAAGTACGTGAAACCAAATGTGGAGCATTTGCGAAAAACTTTAGAAGCGTTAGGGGTAGACCCCCAAGAAGCTTTGGTTGTGGGGGATAGCCAAGCCGACATGCGGTGTGCAAAGGATTTGGGCGTAATGGCTGTAGGCATACCGACCGGTGTGTCTACACCGAGAGAGCTTATGGATGCTGGGGCAGACTTTCTGGTGACGTCGATCACCGACATACCAGTCTTGATAGAGCAGGTTAACTTTTCAAAGCCTCGTTGAACTATGTTTTACGTTAATGTAGGCTTGTACAGTTTCAAGTAATCTGCAGTTGATGGGAAAACGGCTTTAACTCTTTCAAGCCGCTTTTTAGTGTTTGTGTTGTGCTCAAGTATTGTGAAGGCGCGGGGAGTGCTAAATTTTTCCACGGTGCCGTCTTCCCGTCTCCTTTCAATCTTAATGCAATCGTCCACCATGCAGTTTAACACGCATGCTCCACAGTAAATGCAGAGTTCCTCTGTTACACCGACTTCGCCACTGCTTTTCCAGTATAGGGCGTTCGTGGGGCAAGCTTTAATGCAAAGCTTGCATTCCACGCCTTTACATGTGCGTTTGTCAATTGTTATTCTTCCGTCAACGAAGAACTCTTTAATACCCAACGGTGCCAGAAGCTCTTCTCGACGTTTACGCCTCTCCTTTTCGCTTGTTTCAAGAAGCAGGCTAAAGATATCCGTTGAAACTGCTCCGCTGTGCTTTGCTCCTTTTTCCATCCAGTTCATCTTGACGCTGCTCTAAAAGAGTATAGGTTTTCTGAGGATTAATAACCGTTCCACTTGCTAGAAATATGGAATCACCTATTTAAACAGATCAAACTTTATTAACGTTGACCAGCGAAAGCGCTTCATTCGCCGAAAAGCTTTCTCAAATGGTAGCTGTTTTCACCGTGAAGATTACTTGTTTGTTTTTCCAACTCTGGAATTGCCACAAATTCTCCGGAAGCGCTAAGCCTCTGCTCTAGATCGTTTATGCGGGCTTCAAGCTTTTCTATGCTTTCAGCCTTTATCTTGAGCTTTTGTTCAAGCTCTTTGATGGCAAGCTTCTCTTCCAGCAACCGCGCCCTTTCTTCAAGGGTTTTCTCTTTCTCTTCTAACGAGCGAAGCTGAAACTCTAGCTCAGCCTTCTTTTTCTGAAGATCTTCAATTTCATGCCATAGGGTCAACTTATGCACACCAGCACACTTGGTTCTGCAATCTCAAAATAATAGGGTTATGAATCTAGAATCAATATTGAAAATTATAAAACAAAGGCTGTCAGAACCAGAAAATTATAATAGTCAACGCTCTCTCCTAAAATCCAGCTGGCGGGATAATATGTGCGAGTTTAAAGTGATCCTAAACGGGAAAGAGGTTTGGAGCGACGTCATTTATGCAAAGGCTGATGGCAATAAAGTGATCCTTAGGGATGTGGCTGGTCAATCAAAGGAGTTCAAAAATTGTAAGATAGTGGAAGTGGACGTAAACGCCACTAAACTTGTCTTGGCTGGCGCCTAAACCAAAACTACGGCGAGAAAACCCAAAGCTAAACCTACAAAAATTGGGATGGGGAGTCCGGGGAAAACTCCCTTACGCTCCAGCATTCTAAAAGCCAAAAAACAACCAACTAAAACACCGGTCAAGGAGGCTAAACAGGGAACAAGGCCAAAATGAAGTAGCATGTGTCCCACAAGCATTGAGTAGAATGTTAAATCGCCTAATCCCATTTGGATTCCTCTGAAGGAAAAACTCAGTCCTCTTAGTTTTTCAAGTCCCACTTGGGCTATTTTTCCAACGGGGCCATGGTAAACGGCAAAAGTGTCGTAAACCGCTAAAAAACATAGGATTAACACGGTGCTCAAAGTTTGGATGCATGCTCCCAGCAGCGTTCCCAGCGCTCCACCCAGCAACAGAACTAGGAAATCGCCAATTTTGCTCCTTGTCCCGAAAATTATATAGCCAACCGAAACCGTTGCCGCTGCGGAAAGTAAAACTAGGATCTCCATCGGTAAAGGCATCAAGATCATGAAAAAAGCGTAAAAATATACCATTGAAAGAAGAAAAACCGCTGAAACCAAAGCGAATCCCGTAACCAGAACAATGAGCCTAAAACTTCCCCTTTTCAAAAGAAAGAGCAGAACTAAAGCACCTAAACCAACTAAGAAAACAAAATATATCGCGTTGCCAATAGGGCCTACAGGGTCTCCTTCTTGAAAAGGCGTTACATTGAAAAGCTCTATCTCAGAAGCCATAAAAAGATAGGCGCATCCGACGCTAAAGAGTAAGCTTACAACAACAGGCGCCAAATGGATGAGCCCAGCCTTAAAACCTTCACTCAAAGATTCTCCCCGCCAAACTTAGACAAGGCTTATCTGAACCTTCGCATAACATTTGTTGCAGAATAAACTTTTCTTTCTATCCGTTTCGAATATGGAGTTGGAAAAATACATAACACAAAAAGGATTAACGCAATGTCCCAAGCCCAAATTGTGACCAAGCTCATGAACAGCCTCTTTTGTGGCTCTTTCAACGAGAACTTCAATGTTCCGAGGCTTTCCATAAAATTCGGGTCTAAGTCTCCATAATGATATGAGGGCTGCTTTTCCGGGACATTCAGCCTCTCCAAAGACAAAGTTTAACCCTGGAACGTAAATGTCGACGTCCACGACACCTAAAACGTGGCTGAAAACATTTGTTCTATATGCATAGTCTTTAACTAAGCTGAGAATCATGTCTGAACGGTATTGTCCCCTCGCCTTGTCGAAGGCCTGACCGGGCAAGGCTGGAACATCGGAAATTAGTTGGCACAACGCCTCTGGGAAAGCCATGCTCAAGTTTTCTCTTAGTCTATCCAAAACGTTTGTTGGAGTTTTTCCAACCCGCAGTATTCCAATTTTCATTGCTGCGCTAAACCTCGAAGGTGGCTCCTGGTTTTGGCGCCACGGCTTCCAGTCCCATTTCTTTCTCAGCCCACTTTGCCAGAAGCTCGCAGTTTCCTTCTGCACCATGGATCACGTAGATTTTTGCTTTGCCGTTGATCTTGCGGATGGCTTCCTTAAGCTCTCTTGCGCCACAGTGAGATGAGAAGTCGAAGTGTTTAACGGTTGCCTTAACCTTTCTAAGTTTTCCGTCAATAACGCAGACTCCCTTCTCTAAAAGCTCCCGTCCCGGCGTTCCAGGAATCTGGTAGCTTACTAGGAAAATTGCGTTTTGAGGTTTTTTACCAATTTTTGAAACGTAAAAGGCTGCTGGACCACCCTTAAGCATTCCAGCCGGCGATATTATCACGCATGGCATTTTCGTCGCTTTCCTGCGGTCCCTCCAACCCTCCACCCAACTGACTGAATGAATGGCGTCCATGAATAGTTTGGGATCCTTCAGAAACTTTAGATGGTTCATCATAAGTCGGCTTGCTTCCCGCGCCATCCCGTCGAAGTAGACTGGATGCTCGAAATGGTGGGCGGCGAGAATGCACGCAATTTCTTGGGCTCTTCCAATGCTGAAGGCTGGCACGAGAACGGTTCCACCTCTCTCCACGACTTCTGTTACTTCTTCAACAAAGTTTTTTTCAAGCTCCATTCGGTCCGGGTGGTCTTCGTTGGCGTATGTACTCTCAATTATGACGGCGTCCAGGTCCCCATAATCCATTTTTGCGCCTTCTAAAAGCCTCGTATCTATTAGGTTGAAATCGCCAGTGTATAGGAGTCTCCTGCCTTCCGCTTCCAAGAGTACTTGGACGCTTCCGGGAATATGTCCAGCGTTGCGAAACTCGAAGGTTAAATCGCCTATGGTTTCTTTAACGCCAAAATCCAAATGTCTAACATTTCTCATCATGGCTCGGAGTTCCAGATACTCGTATGGAAGGTAATAGCTTGAAAGGTGGATGAAGTCTGAAATCAACAGTTGGGTTAACTCTGCCGTGAGCTTGTTTGTGTAGACGGGCTTCTTTCCATGGATAAAAAATATTGGGATCGCCCCTGAATGATCAAGGTGGCTGTGTCCCAAGATTATGGCGTCAACCTCTTTTGGCGGAACATGCATCGGAAAGCCTGGCTCATGGTTTAGCATTACACCGTAGTCTAGCAAAACCTGAGTCTTCGAAGTTTTAACGGCGATTGCCGCCCTGCCAACCTCATGGGTTGCGCCCAGAAACTTTATCTGCAAAGGACTCATTTCCACTTCAACCATTTAACGCAGTAAACATTTGCACTGCTATTTTAAAAACGTATTGACTTTTCACTATAAGACGCTCTGACAAAACCCCGCTTTACAGCATTTAAAATGTCATCTAAATTGGTGGAAGCTTGAATCTCGTTATAAACAGTCCAAAGTTCATCTACTCTATGGGCGTCGCTTCCCGCTATACCCGGAACACTCATCGCTTTGGCAAGCTCTTCAGCCAGCACGTTAAGTTGACGAGGGCAACCTCCATTCAAAATTTCTATGGCGTCTATAGGGTATTTCCTTGCAGAATCACCTAAGCCAAATGCTCTATAGGGGTGGGCTGCGACCACCAAACCTCCCCTGCTTCTGGCAAAATCAATCACGTTTTCCACAGTCCACGGTTGAGGCGGCACTTCCGCAACTCCCAAAAGAATCACGTCGCCCTCTATGGTGCTTACTTCAACACCCGGAATGATAAGCAGGTCCGGGTAGGCGGAAGCTAACTCACGCACTTTAAAATAGCCTCTAACCGTGTTGTGGTCTGTAACCGCCACCGCCTTTATGAATGGATGGGCTAGAAGCATGTTTACCAATGTTTTCGGCGGGATGGAAGAGTCCGGCGAAAAATTTGTGTGAACGTGGAGGTCTGCCCTTATCAAGGCACTTCACTTCTCACGGGGTTCTTTAAAAAGTCAGCTAGAGACTTGGTCCAATCTCCTTCAACATCAAAACTTTTGAAAATTGCGTTTTTCTCCATGCAGGCTTTTTTACATGCCTCTAAAACTTTTTCACCCCAAGTTTCTCGGTCATTAAGAAAAATTACGGTTTTGTAGGTTGTTCGATTTATGTAGTTCGCCACTTGGGCGGCAACATACTCAACTGTTTCCACGTCTGGTGGGAGAGCAATCTCATGCTGGGAAAGCGGATAAACTTCGTCAAGCTCTACGGGAACTATGCCGAAGGGAGCCTCGTAAAAGCAAACATGAACCTTGGCTAATTCCTCTGCGTTTAGAATTTTACGGAAAGTTTTAGCCAGTTTCTTGTAAAACCCAGACCTGTGGTAAGGCTTGGTCTTCGTCTGAGGCGCCAAGATAAGGATTTCAGCCTCTAAAGGAGGCGTGAAACGTTCAGAAAGCCTAAGTCTGTGGCGCACAACCTCAGGACGCGACAAGCCCACCTGACTGAAAAAGAAAACTCCGCTTGGCTTACTTGCAGGACTGTGTTTTTCAATGAAATCCTCGTATTTCTTCAGCTTTTTCAAGGCTTGCAAAAGCGCCGGATGCCCATGTGCCCTAAGCTCCAAATGTTCCCAGAGACGTCCCTCCCTTATAGCCTGCTTTATCCGCCTGATCTCTGAAAGGCAAGCGTAAAGGTTGTGTTCGGCGAGGAAAACGTGCCTCTCGCTTGGAGGCATTTCCGCAACATCCTTTGGAGTCTTACCCGAACATTTTGGGCATGAGCATGGGAAATATTCAAGCTCTTCAAGCCTTGCCGTTCCAGTCTCCGTCATATAACGGCCTTCCTTGGCGTATATGGCGTAGGCTGCCGAGTCAAACATGTCGCATCCTAAAGCAACCGCCAACACAAACATGAATGGGTGTCCAGCCCCAAAAAGGTGGAGAGGCCTTTCAATTGGCAAGTTCATTTTAGCGGTTAAAATCATGTCAACTAAAACGTCAAACCGGTAATTCTCCATAACCTCTGTTGGGCTGCCAAGCGCGTGGATGTGAAAGGGAAGGGCACCCATTTCTCGGGCTGACTTTGCCACGAGATCCAGATAGCGCCCTCCTTGAACAGGCCCAACCCATAGAACGTCATCCCTAGTTTTTGTCTGGAACAGCGCGTGTGCCCTCTTCAGCGTTTCTTCCACCGTTTGTTCCGCATGTTTTCTTGTAGCCTTCCAGCCCGTCGGCCAATCCAGTATGGTGGCTATGTCCGATCCAATCTGTTCTTGGTAGGCTACTATTTCCTCTGGGGTTGTTTCAATATCCCCATAAACCAGTATTTGGTAGGCTCCCGAATCAGTCATTACAACGCCGTTAAAACCTAAAAAATTGTGTAAACCTTTTTCCACAGGCTCGTTTTTGAAACGTTTTTTCAAGATGTAGGCGTTTGTTATAAGCGCTTCAAAGCCAAACTCTTCGCGAATCCTCTTTGGTGGAATTGGCTGCACGGTTGGGTTTACGACTGGAAAAAGAAGCGGAGTTTCCACTACACCGCTTTTTGTTTGCAGTTTCCCGATCCTCGCCAGCAAATCTTTATCTTTTACTTCGAAGCTCATCCCTTGGTCTAATCAAAATCGGTTAAACAAGTTTATAAAATGTGAAGCTGCAAGCTTAATTATCTCGCCAGTTTCTTCTATGCTGGAGGAAAAATCATGCCGTTAACGATTCAAATAGAGGAAAAGCCGAAACTCAACAACCCAGTGTTGATTGAGGGGCTTCCGGGAATAGGCTTTGTAGCCAACATAGTAGCCTTACATTTAATCCACGAGTTAAAGGCTAAACGTTTCGCGAGAATCTTATCAGACTCGTTTCAAGACTTGGCGGTGACAACTGAAACCGGAGAACCCCGCTCACCAATAAATGAACTGTATTACTACAAGGGCAGCGGCGAAGGTCGAGACTTGATCATATGGTATGGAAACACCCAAGCCCTAACAACTTTCGGGCAATATGAACTTTGCGGACGCGTGTTAGACATCGCCGAAGAAATGGGGTGTCGCTTCCTCATAACAGTTGGCGGCTTCAAACAGGAGGAGGTAAAAGAGGTTCCGGAAATCTATTGCGCGGCTTCAGACGTTGAAACATTGAAGGAGGCGTTGGCTCTGGGCGCAAAGATAATGGTTGGAAACATTTTCGGCGTGGCCGGCATCCTAATAGGGCTTGGCGCCCTCAGAGGTTTCAGAGGCTTTTCGCTTCTGGTTGAGACTTTGGGCACTTATCCCGATGCAAACGCTGCACGTTATGCTCTCTCCGCCCTAAACAAGTATCTGGGGTTGAAGGTTGACTTGTCAAGGCTTGACTTGGCGGCTGAAAAAACCGCAAAGATCTTGGAGTCTTTCGGCTGGGTTAGAACGGTTAAGGAAGAGGAAAAGAAAAGGGAAGAGTTCCGCTGGTTTGTCTAGCCTCTGGTTTCGCTGACAAACTGCTCATAAACTTTTTGCACTCTTTCAGCGGCGGGTCCCGAGCCTTCCACAACACCTTTTTCGGTTACTTTAATTTTGTCCATAACCCATATGAACCCTTTATCTTCGTAAAGTTTAACCATTGTTGGGAAAACCCTTTCAAGACGTTCAGCCAGAGCCTTCAAGTCAAAAGGTTTCTCCACGCTTAATATTTGGGCGACAACAGCCCCGTTCAAAAACACTCTGTGAAGTTTTTTGCCCTCCTCGTCTTTCGCGTCAGCCAAGCAAAGGCTCAAGTTGTCCGGGTTTATGCCCACCAAAGTTCCGTTATAAGTTTTGCCAGTTGTGGTTATCACTATAACGCTTTTATCTACAAGGGCTGAAACTTCGGTGTAGTATCTTCTCTGAGCTGCTGACAAGCTTATCCTCCTCTAGCCTTAAAGTATGCGATACCCGTATTTTAGGATTTAAACTACACAAGGGTTATTTAGTTGTGTCAAGCGAAGATTTAGCTTTGTGGCGAGATAATGGCGCATGCTGATAGAGAACGGGAAGCCCTTTATGCTAGGCTGCGGTCAATTGAATCTGACTTGTCTGGGGCTTCTGCATCCATAAGCGACGTGGAGGGCAAATTAGCCTACATTGACAGTGCTATGGCTTCTCTGCCAAGTAGACTTGCAACGGTTCGAGGACGTGGTTATGCCGCCATGGGGCATCTTGAAAAGAGCATAGACATTTTGACTAAGAAGTGGATGGAAGCTTCCCCAACCATTAAACAAGCGTTCTATAACAATGTTCAACCCCTAACAGCCCAAATTCGCATACTCCAAGCGGATGCAAACAGGTTAAGGGCGGAGATAAACCGTGGAAACACGGCTTTCTGTTGGGGTTTGGCAAGCCGCCTTTCAGTGGAAGCCTCAACTTTAAGGGCGCGGGTTGCCGCCGAAACCGCGAGAGTAAGCACTTCCCTCGGCGAGTTTCTCGGAAGCATAAACGCCATAGACAGAGACCTAAAAATTGCAGAGAAAACCATGGAGCTTTTCTCCTTCGCTTCGTTTCCGCTAAAACCTGAGGAAAGCCCGGTCCTAGCTATCGAAGGAAAAATCATGACGAAAGACAAGTGTGAAGGCACCTTGTACTTCACGAATCAAAGGTTTGTTTTTGAAGGAAAACGGGAAGTGGTTCTTGAAAAGAAGCTTTTCATAGCCACCAAAAAGAAAACGGAACGCACAGTCCTAATCGAACAGCCCATAGGCGCCCTACAAGAAATCTCCAAGGGAAGGGTTGGGTTAATCGCTTGGACAGGCGTCTACATACGCTTTAAACCAAGCGTCCAAATGGAGGAAACACCCTTCGACGTTAAAGACTGGGAAGCCGACGTTATAACCAGATTCTTCCAATACATCATCGGCGGGGAGGCGGACAGAGACATAGCCACAATAAGAGGCATAACACCTAAAGAGGCGCCAACAATACGGGTTATCCGCTGTCCCCACTGTGGCGCCCCGTACACAAAAGAAATCTACAAAGGACAAACGTCTGTGCAATGCGAATATTGCGGGACATCGATAATGATCGGCTAGCCTAGCCTTTTCTCTTCCTGTTCCTGTTTCAGAAAAACAGCCGTGTTCGGCGGCACATCCCGATAAACCACAACGTTTGGGCCTATCCAACAGTTGTTTCCAACTTTTACGCCGGGCATTAAGAGCGCGTTTATCCCCGTTTTCACGTTGTCACCTAAAATTGCGCCAAGCTTTGTTCTGCCGCTGTCCACAAGCTTGTCCCTAACCATCATTTTGACGGTTCCAGCGTCAAAGCGGTAATTGGCGGTTATGGTTCCAGCGCCCAAGTTGCAGTTTTCGCCTATGACACTGTCGCCCACGTAGGACAAGTGGCCAATGTGCACGCCATCCATTATTATGCTGTTTTTTATTTCGCATGCGTTTCCAATGCGCACCTTCCGCCCTATGCTCGTGCAAGGCCTTATGTAACAGTTAGGTCCAATGTCGCTGTGCTCGCCTATGTATGCTGGCCCTTCAACGTAGGCTCCAGAGCGAATGCGGGCTGTCTCCGCCACCGTGACTGGGCCGGTTATGTGGGCACCCACCTCCACGTGCCCCAATATTTTGTGTTCCATTCGGTTTAGAATCCAACTGTTAGCCTCCAGAAGATCCCATGGTCTGCCAATGTCAAGCCAGTCGGTGCGGGCGATGTTAACTGCAAAAACAGGCTTGCCCTCTTCGATCAATAGTTCGATGGCGTCCGTGACTTCCCATTCTCCCCTTGAAGATGCTTTGATCTTCCTTATTTTCTCGAAAATTTCCGTGGAAAAAACGTATAATCCGGCGTTAGCCATGTTTGAAGGCGCTTCTCCGTGGGCTGGCTTCTCAACGATGCGCTTTACAGAACCGTCCTCTCCAAGCTCCACAACACCGTAGTCTTCCGGCTTATCCACGGGAACAACAGCCAAAGTTGCAGCCGGTCTTTTCGTGCCATGTAAATCGAGAACCCTCTTTAAGGCTTCCGGTGTGAAAAGTAGGTCACCGTAAACGAGCACAAAATCGTCTTCTACGAATGGTTCGACGGTGCCCGCAGCGTTTCCTGTTCCGAGAACACTGGGCTGCTCCACATATTCTATTTTAAGTCCAAATTTTTCGCCTGAACCAAAATGGCGGCGGATGACCTCAGCCATATAATGGACAACAATTGCCACGTGGTTTATCCCGCAAGCCTTAATGGCGTTTAAGCAATGTTCAAGAACTGGTTTTCCACCAATGCTGATCATGTGTTTTGGACGAGTGAAGGTTAACGGTTGAAGCCTGACTCCTTCACCGGCAGCTAAAACTACAGCCTTCACCTTTCAAAATCCTCCAATACATTCGCTATCACGTTTGCGGCTTTTTCCATTATCTTTTCAGCAACTTTTAAAGATTCACCTTCCACGGTTAAACGCACAAGAGGCTCGGTGCCAGACGCCCTAACCAAAACCCATCCGTCTTCAAACGTTAAGCGGACACCATCAACTGTGGAAAGATCCCTACAGTCTGGAAAACTTGCTTTAAGATGATCTGCCGCCCTTTCAATGACGGCATGCTTTATCTCATTTCTGCAGCGGATGTTCCTCCTTAAAACTTGGAAAACTGGAACGTGGGCGACGAACTCTGAAAGCCTTTTGTCCTCGTCCTCTAGGGCTTTCAGCAAAAGCGTTGAAGAAAGGATTCCATCTGGGCAATAGTGATGTTGTGGGTGTATCCATGCGCCGCAAGGTTCTCCGCCAAAAACAGCGTCAAACTTTTTCACAGCTTCGGCAACATAAACATCGCCAACTTTGACTCTTACAACTCTGCCGCCTAAAGGCTCCACCGTACGCTCAACACACATGGAAGCCTCAACATTTGTGACAACAAGCCTATCCTTTCCACGGCTTTTCTTTATGGCGTAGGATGCGTAAGCCGCCAAAATTCGATCCAAATTCACGAAAATACCATTCTCGTCTACGAAGGCAACCCTATCACCGTCACCATCATAAGCCACGCCAACATCAGCACCTAAGGCCTTCACAGTTTCAGCCAAACCTTGGAGGGATTCAGCACTAGGCTCTGGGCTTCTTCCGGGAAAGAACCCGTCCGGCTGGGCGTTCACGGCTATGACTTTGCACCCTAACCTCTTGAAGATGACTGGCGCTATTTGGCTTGTCGCCCCGCATCCGGGATCAACCACAACTTGCCATCTTTTTTTGAGCTGAACGCTTTCCAATACCATTTTGATGTATGTGCTGGTTTCGTTTACTGGTGTGATTTCGCCTATGTTTTGCCAGTCTGCCAAACGAAAGTTTTCATACATAACCAAACGTTCTATTTCCTCTTGGTGTTCATCACCGTAAGCCATTCCCGTTCCGTCAAAAAGTTTTATTCCGTTATATTCTGGCGGGTTATGCGAAGCTGTAATCATCACTCCAGCGTCGGCGCCTAAAACCCTTGTTAAATATGCTAAAACCGGGGTTGGTGCTACTCCTAGACAATAAACTTTGGCACCGCATGATTGCAGTCCTGAAACTAGGGCGTTTTCAAGCATTAAACTGGAAGTTCTAGTGTCTCTGGCTACAAGAACTCGTCCAGCTTTCGTGAAGGTGCCGACAGCCATCCCCACTTTAGCCGCCAATGTTGGAGTTAACTCAGCGCCAACCAAGCCTCTTACTCCAGAACTGCCAAACAACCTCATGCTGTTTCCCAACATTACCCGATGCTGTTGTGCTAGATGGTTAATTACGATTCAGTCCTTTTAAGCTACACGTTCCCCACGTGTAGAAATGCTGCGGTTCTAGCGGAAGATTTATAAGGTAATACTTTTATTTTGAAAAGTAATACTGAGGCTTTGAAATGCACATACCAGACGGCTACCTAAGCCTTGAAGTCTCCCTTTTAATGAGCATCGTATCCGCGTCTTTCCTTGTTTTATGTTGGAAAAAAGCTAAAGCAACATATCCAAAATCTTTCGCGTCCTTACTGGCGGTTTCAAGTGCCTTTGTTTTTGTGGCACAAATGATCAACTTTCCAATAACCTATGGAACCAGCGGACACCTAGTGGGCGGCACATTTCTCGCTGTTGTGTTGGGGCCGTATGCGGCGGTTTTAAGCATGACCATAGTCTTAATAATGCAAGCTTTATTCTTTGCGGATGGCGGCATATCCGCTCTAGGCGCAAACATCTTTAACATGGCTATAATAGGTGGATTAAGCTTTTTCCTTGTGAAGTTTATTGCAGGCAACTCTGTGCAGGGCAAACGCTTCACCACAGCCGTCTTTGTTGCATCTTGGCTTTCCGTTGTTCTCGGAGCGCTGGCATGTGGTCTGGAGATAGGCGTGTCTCCGGTTTTTTCGCAGGTTGGCGGAATAGCCGTAACTGTTCCAGCCATGCTTTTCTGGCACACTTTAATAGGACTCGCCGAAGCAGCGATAACAACAGCGTTTATAACTCAACTCCACAGGCTTCAGCCAGCGGTCTTAAACGGGTTAGCCCTCTTAAAGGAGGGTGCCTTTTGAAAGGTTACATCAAAGCCCTAGTTTTAATACTAGTCGGTTTTGCGGTTATGCTGCCTCTGGCGTCCACATATCCAGACGGGTTAGAAACGGTGGCTGAAACGCTCGGCGTAGGGGAAAGCGAGCCTTTATGGAGAGGGCTAATGCCGGACTATACCCTTCCAACAATCGAAAATCCATACCTGTCAACGTTGCTTGCAGGTCTCTTTGGAACCTTTCTTGTTCTAGCCTTGTCGTTTGCCCTTGGTAAGGCGTTATCTAAAACCAGCTAAAATAGAGGGAAAAAGCGAACTATTCTCTGCTTGCGAGAATCACAATGTAGTCGGCTGTGTCTGCACACATGTCTGCAGCATGCTCAATAAACTCTATAAGATCGTCGAAAATAACCATGGAGCCGCTGTCCATATCCCTTCCATATTTGATGAACAATGCTTTCATCTTCAAGTATTCGTCATCTATCTTCTTCTCAATTTCTTCAACTTTTTTCGCTCCGTTTATGGCTGCGGCGGAGTCAACAGCAATTTTTTCAATGCTTCCCCTTAAGGCGTGGGCACATTCCACGAGATAAGCCGTTGTGCGAGCAGTCTCCTCCCACAATTCCTTCGGTATTTTAGCTTCTTCAAGCATTTTAATGCATCTTGCAGCATCTTTCACATGATCTGCAAGCGTGTCAAGCCTTTTTACAAGGTGCATGAGGTCCTCACGGTACTCCGCAAAGAGCGCTACACCCTTCGATAGTTCCTTGAAAACTTCTGTACGCAACCTGTCCACTTCCTTCTCAACCTTAAAAATGTTGTCTATGTGTTGCAAAGCCTCTTTCTTGTTGTTTTCAGCCATTTTTTGCATGGCTTGATGGAGAAGCGTCACGGTGTCGAGGGCTTTTGTTATCTGTTCCTGCGCCAAGTCAAGGGCTTTAGCTCTTCGACGCCTCTCAAACCATGTGTAGCTTTTGCTTTCCAAGACTCTTCATCTCACCTTCACATAGTTTTGTGATTCGCTTAATAACACTTTTCAAATTTAGCCTTCTTCTCTTTCAGCAACCCAGTAAGATTTGATTTCCCCATTCTTGGTTAAGACATGCTCCTTCTTGAATATTGGCGTCTCCCTTTTGTACCTCTCAACGGCTTCCTTTAAAACTGGAAAGACATTTTCCCTGTGGGCGCCTGCAACCAATACGTATACGAGATCTTCGCTTACGTTAAACTCGCCCAGGAAATGGTGTATTTGAACGTCCACCACACCCTTTCTCCTTTTTAATTCTTGACATATCTCTGACAAGACCTCATCCGCTTTTTCTTCGTAAGCCTCAATCTCCAATTTTTGAACCCTATCTCCGTTAGGGTTTTCTCCACGGACAACCCCGATGAAAATTGCTATAGCTCCAGCTTTACGGAAATCAGGCTTGCTTTTCACGTCGGCAATCAATTTTTCAATGGAAAATGTGCCTTTCTCATGAACATGTTTGTTGGGCATTGACATCACGTGGTACAACAGTGCACTATGATGTTTTAAAACTTTTTCAACTTATTCTAACCAGTTTTTGAGTTAGGCTTGAAAGCTTTCTACGGTATTCCAAAAGTCTTTCATGGGCTTCTTCAAGTGTTATTTCAAAAAACCTAACCGTGTCGTTTGGCTTTGCCTGTCCAAGCATGTCTAGGTCTGGAGTTATCACTGCAGCTATTTTTGGGTAGCCTCCCGTTGTCTGGGCGTCCTTCATGATTACGATCGGCTTTCCATCCCTTGGCACTTGAACCGCTCCGGGGAGAAGCGCGTCTGAAACAATTTCCGCTTTGTCTTTATGCTCTATTGATGGTCCGTCAAGGCGGTAACCCATGCGGTCTGATTCAATCGTAACCTTGTATTGGCTTGAAAGAAAGGTTTCAATGCCTTTGTCTGTGAACATGTCTGATTGTGGTCCCAAAACAACATGGACTGTGAAGTCGTTGGAAAATTGGGGCACCATGTTTTCCGGCAATTTAAAACAAGCTTCCAAAAAAGGGACATTAAACCCGCATATGATGTCTCCAGGCTTTAATTGTCTACCCTCAATCCCGCCGAGCTTGCCCCGTGTGTATGTGGATCTGCTTCCGAGAATCAATGGTGTATTTATGCCTCCTCTAACGGCAAGGTAGCTTCTACAACCTCTTTCAACTTTTCCAAGCGTAATTGTTTCGCCCTCGTGTATGGTTAGCGTCTGCCACATGGGCGCCTCTTTTCCATCAATTTTTATGGAAAGCTTTCCGCCGGTCACAGCGATTTGTGTGTCTCTCAGTGCCTGCAATTCCGGTCCGATCAGGGTTATTTCCAGGCATGCGTCGTTGGGGTTGTTTGCCACCAGCAAGTTTGCTGCAACCATGGAAAAAGTGTCCATGGCGCCTGAAATTGGGACTCCATATTTGAGGTAGCCGCATCTACCCAAATCCTGCACTGTTGTGAAGAATCCAGCCCTCAACACGTGGAAAAGGTTCATTCTTCTCTAAACTCCAGTTTATAGGCTCCAGACTTAACAAGCTCCTCAATTCTTTTGAATTCTTCTTCTGAAATTGGCATAAACCTTACAATGTCTCCGGGTTTGAGGAGGGCTGGCGGCCTCCAGTCGGCATCGAAAAGCTTAATGGGTGTTCTACCTATAATGCGCCATCCACCAGGCGCCTCGCATGGATATATGCCCGTCTGCCTTTCCGCAATGCCAACGGAGCCCGCCGGAACCTTTAAGCGTGGAGTTGGAAGGCGTGGAGTTGCGATTTCTTCAGGCACTTCCCCTAGATACGGGAAACCGGCAACAAAGCCGATCATGTAGACTCTATACTCTTTTCTAGAGTGAATTTCAACCACTTGGTTTTCTGTCAAGCCGTGGTATTCGGCTACATCCTTTAAATCAGGTCCGTAAATGCTTCCATAAACAACTGGAATGGTGAATTTTCTCGTCTTTTTTGGAGGCGGTGTGTCCCTCAACCTTTTCTCGATTTCCTTAATTTGTTCAACCAAATGTTCGTAGGCTATTTTCTCAGGGTTGTAGCGGATGAGCAGCGACCTATAGGTGGGAACGGTTTCTTCAACTCCAATGATGTTTGCCTCCAGAATCGCCTCGTTTAGAGCTATGACCTTGCGGTTTACAGTCAAGTCTATTATGTTGCCGAACTCAACCACTAGGGCGGTGTCGCCGAAGGGCAGGTAGCGGGCAGATGGATAAATATGCTCCAAGTCTAACTCCCTTTGATCAAATGAACCGACTTACGGCTTCAACCTCTATGCCCGCCTTGACAAGCCCGCTTCTCAAAGCCCTAGCGAGTTTTAGGGCTGTCGGAGTGTCGCCATGAACACAAATAGTGTGCACTGTGCCAAGCTCCACAAGTTCCCCGTTGACAGCTTCCACCACACCCTCCTTCACGGCTTTAACAGCTCTCCCAACAACTTTATCTGGCTCCTCAATTACGGCGCCGGCTAATCTCCGGGAGACTAGACTTCCATCCGGGTTATATGCTCTATCAGCGAAAAACTCGTGGGCGACGCGGAGCCCAGCATCTGCGGCTTTTTTCGCTAGCACTGATTTTGGCGGTGCAAAAACTATTAGGTTATGGTCCAGCTCCAGTACGGCTTCGGTTATGGCTCTGGCAAGCGCCTCATCCTTTAAAGCCATGTTGTACATGGCGCCGTGAGGCTTCACATGCTGAAGGGGTGCACCGAAAACTTTTGCGAAGCCTTGGAGGGCACCAACCTGATAGATTACGTAGGTTTTCGCTTCATTATATGTAAGTTGCATTTCTCTTCTCCCAAATCCCATGAGGTCAGGGTATCCGGGGTGAGCGCCGACAGCTACCCCGTGCTTTTTCGCAAGGGCTATTGTCTGCGCAATCGTCACAGGATCCCCGCCGTGAAAGCCGCATGCAACATTCGCGGAAGTTATGTATGGCATTATTTCGGCGTCGCTTCCAACTTTGAAGTTGCCGTAACTTTCACCTAAATCGCAGTTTATGTCAACCCAAAACTTCAAGGCACACACCAAACATGCTAAGCCTTCAAGTATTTCCGCATATCCTCAAGTGCAGCGGAGGGAACCGGCAAATCCTTCATTGTAAGCAAGCCTGCAGGAGCGTTAAGCACCTTTGGAATAGCATTAATAACCATGGCAACTGTGCCTGTGTCTCCGTGAATGCACGGCTGTATTTTTTGTCTAACGGTTGGCACACCGGTTATTGTTATGGCGTCATACTCCTCCTCCGCCCCGATATACGCTTGAAAGTCCAAGACTATGACCTCCCTGCCTTTCACCATGCCTTTCGCCCTTTGCCTCAAACCTGCAACCTTGCCAGTTTCCACAGTTATGAAGTCGCTTTTCACAGGTTGTTTGGCTATAACCGGTTCAACCGGCTCAGCCCTTATCCCGTCAAGCTTCCACGCTAGGGCGTCTGCAATCATCGCGATAGACTGTTCAAGACCCACGTGCCCGGTTATTTCTCCCCCTTCAATTTTCTGTCGAAATTCCTCCACCGTTAAGCCTGCGCCAATCTTTCTCTGGAACGGCAACCGTCTTGTCGCAGCGTTCATAACCCTAACAGCCTCAATCTTCTCTATTTTTTGGCAGACCGCCGTCAGCGTTATCACAAGCGTATCCATCAGAAAGCCCGGATTTATTCCAGTGCCAACAACCGTTGCGCCGTGTTTTTTAGCCAGTTCATCCAGCTCCTTTGCAAGTTTCGGCTCTGAATGGTAGGGATATGAAAGTTCCTCACATGTGGATATCACGTCTACGCCATGTTTGACAATAGAAGCTATCTGGGAATAAGTGTCCTTAAGATAGGATGAAGTTGCGTGGACGACTATGTCTGGTTTCGTTTTTGAAAGCACGGTGTCCGTGTCGTTTGAAATGGTTATACCCAGCTTTTTTAAGCCTAAAAATTCGCCCAAGTCCCTGCCCACTTTATCCTTTGCCACGTCAATTGCGCCAACCACTTTCACGCCACTTTTTTCAAGAAGAGTTTTCGCGATTAAACTTCCAACGGCTCCAACTCCATACGAGACAACCTTAACCTCTTCCATTGGGAACCCTCAGGTTTTAGTTATGATAACACGTTATCTATAAGAGGTTTGGTGCTGGTTTAAAACTTTACATTTGTAAAGTTTATATCTATGAGCTTTCCAATAATAGGAGGGCGGCTGAATTGAGTGCCGGGAAACCTATAACCTACAGAGAAGTTCTCGCTGAATACCCTGACGCTGAGAAAATTAAGTTCTGCTTTGAATGTGGCATATGCACGGCAAGCTGTCCCATGGCAGGTCTTCTAAAAGGAGAATATAATCCAAGGAATGTTCTCGAAAAAATTTTCTTAAATGTTGAAGACGTATTGGTTTCAGATGAGATTTGGCTCTGTGCTTGGTGCTACCGTTGTTACAAACGTTGCCCCCAAGCATTAAAACCGCCAGAAATATTCTTCCATGCCAAAAAGTTTGCAGTTGAGACTGAGCGTAAACAAGCGTTTGAAAATATCATCCAAAAAATTGTTAGGGCATCCCCCCTCCCCTTGGTAACAATCCTTGCATGTTTCCATCCTGAGCGTGCAGGTTTAGGCTTAGACAGAATCGTAAAGGAAGCTGAAAAAATAAGGAAGGAATTGTTGGATGAGGAAAAGAGGGCGATTAAGGCGGAGTCGATAAAGGGAAAAGTTGCGGTCATAGGCTCTGGACCAGCTGGGCTAACTGTTGCGCATGATTTAATTCTAAAGGGCTATGAGGCTACGGTTTTTGAGGCTATGAAAGAGCCCGGTGGAATGTTGAGAAAGTGTTTACCAGCCTATCGTCTTCCAAGAGAACTTTTAGACATGGACATACAAGCGTTGAAAGATCTTGGTGTAGAAATAGAGACAAGCGTCGTGGTTGGTAAAGATGTTGATTTTAGCAGTTTGCGAAGTCGCTACGATGCCGTATTTATCGGTGTAGGTGCTCATAAGGGGCAAGAATTAAGAATCGAGGGCGCCGGCTTGAAGGGCGTTGTGCATGCTCTGGATTTTCTTTGTATGTTTAATTCTGAAAAGGCGCTAAATGTTGAGGACAAACGTGTCGCTGTTATTGGTGGTGGAAATGTTGCTGTTGACTCCGCAAAAACCGCCCTTAAATGTGGAGCTAAAGAAGTAACAATATTCTATCGAAGGTCTAGGGAGGAGATGCCTGCAAACCCATGGGAAGTCAAAGAGGCAGAAGATGAAGGTGTAAAAATCGAATTTTTGATTTCTCCCAAGAGAATTTTAGGCAGCGGCGAAAACGTTTCCGCTGTAGAATTTGTTCGAATGAAGCTTGGCGAGTTAGATGAAACCGGAAGAAGAAAACCGGTTCCAATAGAAGGTTCCGAATTTGTTAAAGACGCTGACATGGTGATTTTGGCAATAGGCGAGGCTCCAGACCTTTCCTTTATACCGAAGGAGATTGAACTAAATGAGGATGGAACAATATGGGTTAACCCACTAACTATGGAGACAACCCTTAAAGGTGTTTTCGCCGGAGGAGACGCCGTAACAGGTCCAGCCTCAATAGTTGAGGCTATTTATGCCGGAAGGATGGCTGCCTCCTCCATTGATTGTTATTTAAGGTCCTTGAGGTGAATGGCGAATGTCTAGAGAGGAAATACGCATAGGGGTTTATGTTTGCCATTGTGGTTTGAATATTGCTGGCTCCGTTGATTGTGAAGAAGTTGCTGAGTTTGCTTCCACGCTTCCTCATGTTGTTTTGGCGAGGGATTACCGTTACACATGTTCAGATCAAGGGCAAGAACTCATCAAGAACGATATCAGAGAATATAGGCTTAATCGTGTGGTTGTTGCTTCATGTTCTCCCCGTCTCCACGAGCCTACGTTTAGAAAGGCTTGTGAAGAAGCTGGGTTAAACAAGTACCTTTTTGAGATGGCTAATATACGGGAGCAGTGTAGTTGGGTTCACCTTCACGATAGGAGGGCTGCAACCGAAAAGGCGAAAGACCTTGTGAAAATGGCTGTGGCAAAGGCTGCGTTGCTGAAACCAGCTAGCGATATTGAAGTGCCAGTTATACGAAAGGCGCTGGTTATCGGCGGTGGTGTTGCTGGGATTCAAGCGGCATTGGATCTTGCTGACACAGGCTATAAGGTTTATTTGGTGGAGAGGGAGCCTAGCATCGGCGGAATGATGGCAAGGCTGGACAAAACTTTCCCAACAATGGACTGCTCCATATGCATTCTTGCCCCGAAGATGTCTGATGTTGGGCGTCACCCAAATATCGAACTATTAACCAACAGCGAAGTTATCGACGTAAAGGGGTACATTGGCAACTTTCGAGTAAAAGTGTTAAAGAAACCACGTTATGTAAAGAAGGATTGTTCAGCATGCGGCGAATGCTCAAAAGTCTGTCCCATGACAGCGCCCAACGAGTTTGACGCCGGATTAGCCCTGCGACACGCCATTTACACGCCTTTCGCTCAAGCAGTTCCATCCACCTACATAGTTGACATGAACCTATGCCTCAACAAGGATGGCGTAATAGTGTGCGACAGATGCATTAAAGCATGTGAAAGGCAAGCCATAGATTTCACAATGAAACCCGAAGCTGTAGAGTTAGAGGTAGGTACAATCATCGTTGCCACTGGTGCAGACGTTTTCGATCCTTCAACATTACCCCAGTATGGTTATGGCAAATACCCAAACGTCATTACATCTCTTGAATTTGAAAGACTGATTAATGCTGGTGGGCCTTCTGGAGGGCGACTGATTAGACCCAGCGACATGAAAGTTCCAAGGCGTGTGGCTTTCATACAATGCGTCGGCTCCCGCTCCAATAAAACTGGGCGAACCTACTGTAGCAATGTTTGCTGTATGAACACAATAAAGGATAGTCTTTTAATCAAAGAACATTGGCCTGAAACAGAAATCTACGTTTTTTACGTGGATATTCGCGCATATGGGAAAGGCTTCGAAGACTTATATAAGAGGGCTAAGAAGGAAGGTGTGATATTCATTCGGGGTCTCCCAGCAGAAATCATTGAGGACAAGAAAACTCGCAATCTTTGGCTTATAGGCGAAAACACGCTTCTAAAAGAGCCTTACAAAATGGAATTTGACATGGTCATCTTATCCGTTGGACTTGAACCGCGAAAAGACAGTGAAATAATACAAAGGCTGCTAACGCTTTCAAGAACACAGGATGGATTTTTCATGGAAGCTCACCCGAAACTTCGGCCAGTGGACGCTGCCACGGGAGGCATATTTTTCGCCGGATGCGCCGAATCTCCCAAAGACATAAAGGACAGCGTGACACAAGCCAGTGCGGCTGCTGCCAGAGCTGGCATATTGATGGCTAAGGGCAAGGTTACGGTTGAGGCTATTACCCCAATTTTAGATGTGGAAAAGTGTAAGGCTTGCGGGCTTTGCGCGAAAGTTTGCCCATACAACGCTATAACCCTTAACAAGGAGCTTAAACGCGTTGAAATTGTCGAAGCTGCATGTGGAGGCTGCGGAACATGCGCTGCAGAATGTCCATCCGACGCGTTAACCCAGAACCACTTCACCGATGAACAGATAATAGCCCAAATAGACGCCGTTACAGAATACGACGCCGACAAAAAAATTGTCGCTTTTTGTTGCAACTGGTGTGCATATGCGGGCGCAGATTTCGCTGGGGTCAGCAGAATGCAGTATCCACCAAGCGTCCGGATAATAAGGACTATGTGTTCTGGAAGGGTAGCCCCCAAATTTGTCGAGAGAGCCTTTGCAAGAGGAGCCGCCGCAGTTCTCGTGGCTGGCTGTCACCCTGGAGACTGCCACTACATCAACGCCAACTATCACACTCAAAGGCGGGTGGAACGCTTATGGAAGAAAATGGAACAAAACGGGTTGAACAAAGAGAGGCTTCAGCTCTTATGGGCTTCAGCCGCTGAAGGGGAAAGATTTGCCTCAAAAATTTACGAGATGCAAAAGATTGTGGAAAGCATAACTCCCGAGGAGATCGAGCGTGCTAAAAAAGTTTTTTCAAAAGCTGGAGGTGCTTGAAATGCCTGAGAGGCTTTGGAGAACCCCATTGGACGTTGAAAAAATATCAAGACCGAAGGCTGAAATTTACATATTAAAGGACCAATGTAAGGGTTGCGGTTTCTGCATTCATTACTGTCCCAAAAAAGTTTTAGAGGAATCCGATGAAATTAACGCCAGAGGAGTTCACCCTCCAAGAGTTGTTGATGAAAAGAACTGTGTGTTATGTAGCTTTTGTACAGCCGTTTGTCCAGACTTTGCAATATTCGTTAAGGAGAAACAGTGTAAGGATGGATGTTAAATGGCGGAGAAAAAGGCTGTCTTAACAGGCGTGCACTTCATGAGCGGCGACATCGCATGCGCCGAGGGCGCCATAGCTGCTGGATGCAGGTTCTTTGCCGGGTATCCAATAACGCCGGCAACCGAAATAGCTGAGCACATAGCCGCTAGAATGCCGAAGGTTGGCGGAATATACATTCAAATGGAGGATGAAATCGCCTCCATAGCGGCGGTTATAGGGGCTTCTTACGCCGGTTTAAAAGCTATGACTGCAACCTCTGGGCCGGGCTTCAGCCTAATGCAGGAAAACATCGGTTTGGCGGTTATGACAGAGGCTCCATGCGTGATTGTAGATGTTATGCGTGGGGGACCCAGCACTGGACAACCAACCCTTCCCGGGCAACAAGACGTCATGCAGGCCAAGTGGGGCTCTCATGGAGATTACGAAATCATAGCTTTGTCGCCCTCCTCCGTTCAGGAGATGTTTGATTTAACCGTTGAAGCCTTTAACTTGGCCGAAATGTATCGTGTTCCAACGTTGTTGATGGCTGATGAGGTTGTAGCTCACATGTGGGAGAAGGTGGTAATACCTCCCGCTGAGGAAATTAAAATTGTTAATCGCAAGAAGCCTAACGCTCCACCGGGTAATTATGCGCCTTTCATGCCCGACGACGACTTGGTTCCGCCTATGGCGTGTTTCGGCGAGGGTTACCGTTTTCATGCCACTGGCTTAACTCACGATGAACACGGCTATCCGAGAACGCAGGATTCAGACGTGCAAATGAGGCTCGTTAAAAGGCTTTGTGACAAAATAAGAAAGAACGCTGACAAGATAGTCCGTGTTGAGGAAGTGATGATAGACGATGCAGAAGTTGTTGTTGTGGCATACGGAATCGTGGCAAGGGCGGCGCTGAGTGCTGTGAAAAAAGCCAGAGAACAAGGCATAAAAGCAGGACTTGTCCGCTTGATTACCCTTTGGCCTTTTCCAGAGAAACACGTGGCTAGGGCTGCTGAAAAAACAAAAGCCATAATCGTGCCGGAAATGAACTGCGGCCAGATGGTGCGAGAAGTTGAAAGGGCCGCGAAAACGACACCTGCCTATCATCTTCCGAAGCTTGGAGAGGAACCTCACACACCATTGGAAATTCTTGAAGCTATAAGGAGGCATAGTTAATGATGGAGGCTGTTGAGCATCCGCTTTTAAAGTATTTAAGAGCTGCCATGATACCTCACATTTGGTGCTCTGGTTGTGGAAACGGCATAATCTTAAACGCTTTTGTACACGCCTTGGATGAGCTACAAATAGACTTGAACAAACTTGTGGTTGTTTCCGGGATAGGTTGCATTGGACGAGCAGCCGGGTACATAAACGCGGATTCGTTCCACACAACCCATGGGCGTCCAATAGCCTTTGCCACAGGAGTTAAGCTTGCAAAACCAGAACTGGAAGTGGTTGTTATAAGCGGCGACGGCGACTTATTCGCCATAGGCGGAAACCACTTTATTCATGCGGCTAGAAGAAACATTGGCATAAAAGTGATTTGCGCCAACAACTTCAACTATGGGATGACTGGTGGACAAGTCGGTCCAACAACTCCGCTGGAAGCTTTGACAACCACAACTCCTTATGGCAATATAGAGCATCCCTTCAACCTAGTTCATTTGGCAGCGGCTTCTGGAGCGACATACGTGGCTAGGTGGACAACACTTCACGTGCGCATGTTAACAGCATCCATAAAGAAGTTGCTTCAAAGGAAGGGTTTCTCCTTCATAGAAGTTGTATCACCATGCCCAGAAATCTACGGACGCCACAATAAAATGCGGACAGGACTTGAAATGATGGAATGGTTTAGAGAAGCCTCAGTGATAGCGAACTTCTCAGACCCTGCAAAGGCGGAAATAACACCGGAGAAAATAGTTGTTGGAGAATTTGTAGACATTGAAAAGCCAACCTACGAACAGCTGCTCTATGAAAAGATGGCTAAATTAATGAAGGAAGAATCAGAGTGAAGGTGGGAACATGCGGATAGAGATACGCTTTGCTGGTTTCGGCGGGCAGGGAATAATAAAGTCTGGGATCATAACAGCCATGGCGGCGTGCATCTACGGCGGAAAGCACGCCGTGCAAACTCAGTCTTATGGACCGGAGTCTAGAGGAGGCGCTTGTAGGTCAGAAGTTATAATTTCAGAAGTGGAAATAGATTTTCCGAAGGTTACGGAGCCTGACATTCTGGTTTTAATGTCACAGCACGCTTACAACGAGTACGCGGAAACCGTCAAAAAGGGCGGAATGATAATCCTAGATCCAGACATGATTCCTAACGAAAGGGAAATTGAAGGCGTGAGGATTTTCAGGGTTCCAGCTACAAGGATGGCTGAGGAGCTTGGAAGAAGAATTGTCGCAAACGTGGTCATGCTTGGAGCTTTTGCTGCAATAACTGGGATTGTGGATAAGGAAGCCTTAAAAGAATCGATTAAAGCGAATGTTCCGAAGGGCACTGAGGAGTTAAACCTAAAAGCTTTTGAAATTGGCTATGAATATGGCAGGAAGCTTGTTGAAGGCTAACTTTGTTCAGCCTCTGGCAGTGGCGTTTGCGTTTGCAGTTGAACCACCGGCGTCAGAAGCTTTGATTTTCTAACACCAACGTGTCTTAGTGGAACAATTTTTTTGGCTTCGTTGTAAACGTCTGAGGCGATTTTTCCGAGAACCATTTCTTGGGCGAACTGGTCCAGTGTTAGGGCTTTACTTTTTTCTTCAACGATTTTTGCCATGATTTTACGGATGGCTGTTTCCTGCGAAGTTTTAATTCTTGAGAGGGTGAAGGCGCACACGGCGACTCTGAGCCTATATCCGTCTTTTGTTGTTACGTTGAATATGCCGTCAACTTTTGTTGTTCTCCTGCGTATAAGGCTTCGCAGATAATCCCTTGAATATTCGTGTCCCTTGAACACTGTATGGGCTGTTTTTCCTTCAATGTTCACTATTTGGAAGTAGATTTTCATGTATTGGTGGGCAAAGTCTCCCGTGATGTCGTAAAGGGTTGCCTCGATAACCCTTCCGAGCAGTTTTGCCGGTTCATCTGCTGGAATTGAGCCAAGCTCCACGTTTCCAAAGTATGGTGGAGCCAGCACGGTGTACCATGCTTTGCTGCGCCACTTATCCCGAACTTTTTTGGCAGACACAAGAGCCCTCCCGATTAGGCGAAGAAAAGTTTCATTGTAGGGTATTAAACTTTACTTTTTCGGGGAGATTCTTTCTATGCCCATCATATACTTTCTTAAAACTTCCGGTATAACCACTGAGCCATCCTCTTGCTGGTAGTTCTCCAATATGGCTACAATTGTTCTTCCGGTGGCTAGTGCTGTGGAGTTTAAGGTGTGCACGAAGCCTTTTGGCGGTTCTCCTTCCTTTTCTCGGTAGCGAATGTTAAGCCTTCTCGCTTGATAATCGGTGCAGTTGCTGCATGAGATTATTTCTCGGTAAGCATTTTGCGCCGGCATCCATGCTTCTATGTCGTATTTTTTGGCGGCAACCTTACCGATGTCGCCGGTGCAAACGTTAACAACCCGATATGGCAAGCCAAGCTTCTGCACTAGTTCCTCGGCGTTCCTCAAAAGTTCCTCGTGGATTTTCCAAGAGTCTTCCGGTTTGCAGAAAACGAACTGTTCAACCTTGTTGAACTGGTGGGTGCGGAAAATCCCCCGTGTGTCTTTTCCGTGGGCGCCAGCCTCCTTTCTAAAGTTTGTGCTTATTCCAACAAATTTTATGGGAAGTTTTTCGGCGTTCAAAACTTCATCCATAAACATGGCTGCCATGGGGTGCTCCGAAGTCGCAATCAAATACAAATCTTCGCCTTCAACCTTGTATAGGTCGCTTTCAAAGTCGCTAAGAGCTATAACGCCCTCGTAGGGTTTACGCCTCATAAGAAAGGGAGGCTCTATGGGCGTATAACCTTTCTTAACCATTTCTTCCAAGGCGAAGTTCATTAAAGCCATGTCCAATAAAACGCCTTCATTTTTCAAATAGAAAAATCTGGATCCAGCGATTTTTCCCGCCCTTTCAACATCCATTATGTCTAGGCTCAAGCCCAACTCTATGTGGTCTTTCGGCGGAAAGCTGAATTTAGGCGGCTTTCCCCATATTCTGACAACAACGTTGTCGTTTTCATCTCTGCCTACTGGGACAGACTCGTGGAGGAGATTTGGAAGCATCATAAGATAGTTGCGCACTTTCTCCTCATACTCAACTACAAGCTTCTCCAGCTTGGTGATTTCCTCATCAACCGCCTTAGCCCTCGAAACAACAGCTGCAACGTTTTCGCCCTTCTTCTTCAAAGATGCGATTTCAGCAGTTATTCGGTTCCTTTCTCGGCGCAACTCATTGAGCTTGGTTAAATTTTGACGCCAAAGCTTGTCACATTCAATAAGTTCGTCTAACATTTTGAGGTATTCCGGGTCACCCCTTCTTGCAAGGTTTTCTCTAACGAATTCAGGTTTTTCTCTGATGAGTTTTATGTCCAACATTTTCTTCGCTGCCTGCCCTTTTTCAGCCTATTACAGAAGTGCACATGTTCTTATTCAAGTTTCCGCGCAGTCTTTAAGATTTTCTCCGCCGTGGATATGGCAAAAAGCAAATCATCAATCGTTGCTATGAACGTTTGAATTCCCCTATCACATTTTATGTACGTCCAAACACCGTTGTCTCTTCTCTCAGTTTTCACATACAGCCCAGTCGGCACCTTGAAGTTGTCTGGAGAAACAGCCTCCACAACTGCTTGGGCTTTCCTCTCATCCTCATAGACTATTGTGATTTCAGCCTCCAATTTTTTCACCAGCTAAACGCTTTCCAACAAGCTCGTTGACCAGTTTGATGAAAACTTCCACATTTTCAATGGGTATCTGCGCTCCAGCTGCCACGTTGTGACCTCCACCCTTCCCTAAACATTTTTCGGCGGCTATCTGCATTATCTCTCCAAGGTTGACACCTTTCGCAACAACAGCGTCCACAGTTCTTGCGGAAACTTTCACTAACCCTTCTTCCTTAACATCTGCATATGCAATTAGCGGTTTTTCCGGGTTTGGAAGTGAAGTTGAAAGGATGGAGGATATGGCGCCGACTATTTTGTCGTCTATGCGGTCTTCACCGTAAACAACATAAATGTTCTCCAACTCCTTTAAGCGTCCAGGTTTCTCCATAATCCATTCAAGGTATTCGTTAATGGTCCGTCTATATTCTTCTAGGATTTTGTTGGCTTCTTCAAGGGCTGCACCTCTGTCGCCCATACATATTGCAATGCCAACTCCTGGCTTGTTCATCCGTCCAGTAGCATTTAACAAAACGGCAAACTCTCTCGCGTCTCTAAGAGGTGTCCAAGAATCTTCTTTGACCAATGTGTAAACATAACCTATCAGGTTTGATACTTCATAGTGCAGTCCCTTTGAGATTAGGTATTCCGCAAGAGCCGAGCAGAGCCTTCTTTTCTCCTCATCGGTTAAATCCCTTAAAGCTCGCCATCTATCATTCACTTTTGTTTTGATGCCAAGATTTTCCAGAAATGCAAAACTTTTGCCCTCTTCCCCGCTTATACCTGGGATGAACGGGTTTGTTGTGGATGCTAAAGCCTTATGAATTGGGCGTGTTTCCCTTCCGAAAAGTATCAAATCTTTCTCGACTGTTAAAAGTCCTTGGCTTTTTGCATCTTCAACTATTTTCTCGTTTAAGCCTCCGAGACTTCGTTGTTCATATTTGTCCTGCAAGTCTCCGAGGGCGCCTACAACAGCTATTGGCGCTAATTCCACATTCGTCTCGTCAATGGCTTTGGCGACGAAGTAGGCTATCCCCGAACTGCTTATTTCCCGTGCTCCGTCAATGCCATAAACGTGAGGGTTAACACATGGAAAATCATCGTGAGGCTCGCTGATTTGGTGGTGGTCTAAAGCCACAACTTTGATTTCCGGGGCTTTCTGCCTTAACAAAGATGCGTAGTCGGTTCCTAGGTCTGTGAAAATGACCATTTGAGGCTTTTCTTCAAGTATTTCGTTTACAATTTTCTCATCAACCCACTGGGTTATTCTAATTCGGAATCTTGCATCCAAACGATACAGTGCCTTGCCAATAATCCCCGCAGCCGCTACTCCATCAGCATCCAAATGTGAAAAAACATAAATGTAATTATCCTGCTTTACAGCTTCTCTTATGGCGTTGGCTGCCTTTGAAACGCTTTCGAAAAAGTCCGCTGCCCGCTCGCTTAGCTCCATTTCTATCACGGTTCTTTAAGGTTTTCTTGATGGTTCAAATGTGCGTTTTAGAATTTAATCCCTACGCTATTGAGGCAGCTTTTGGCTCATATTTCCAATCTGGGGGTAAAACTCCCTCTTGCTTGTAATATTCCACAAGTCTGTGAATCTTGGCTTCAACAAGCTGTAGAGCCCTTTTATTATGCAAGTCTTTCCTATGTTTTTCAAGGTGCGCTGAAAGCTTCGCCGCCTTCTTAAGCAAGTTTTCCAGATCTTCCGGTATGGAGGGGGCGAGACCAGCCTCTTTAAGAATCTGCGTTATAGTTTTCCCCGTTAAGGGTTTAACAAGCGGTATGGCATATTGATCTCTGAGAATCGTTCCTATACGGCTGGGCGAATGCCCTTCCCTAGCAAGCTTGATAACCAGCGCCTCCACTTCTTCAGGTTGATACTTACACCAGCTCGGAGGACGCTTGCTAACGGGTCTTGTTGAATGAGACTTTCCCTTATCTTGTTTCGGCATGCATACCCCGTCTAAACTCTGTAAGAGCGAGGATAGACGGATATTTAAGACCTTCGATTTAAACCTTCAGCCTAAACTGTGCACACGCGGCAAATTAACAGTTTGCCTGCCGCCTGTGCGGTTGCACTTCTTAATCAGCCTTTAAAGCCTTTATACCATTTGGCAAATTTGCGGAAAGCTTTAGCCCTATGCGAATACTTGTTCTTTTCGTCTATGCTCATTTCAGCAAAAGTTTTCTCGCTGCCATAAGGCTTAAAAATGGGGTCGAAACCGAAACCTGAACATCCTTTTCGAACATCCTCCGTTATTTCACCAGAGGCTTCTCCATCAAAACAGACAGGTGTGTCTAATTCTTCGGAGAAATAAGCGACGACAGACTGAAAGCAGGCTTTTCTGTTGGTTACTCCCTTCATAAGTTTTAGTAAACCCTCGTTCCCGATGGTTTTGTAAACGTATGAGGCATATGGTCCGGGAAAACCATTTAAGGCTTCTATAAATAGACCAGCATCCTCAACTATGACTGGGAGACGGCACTGCTGAAAAGCGTGGATAACGCTTGTTTTCGCGATTTCTTCTAGGCTTTCGCTTTGAATTTCAAGGTTTTTCACTCTTAACATGCCAACAGCTATTTTATAGCTGCCTAAAACCTTGCGGGCTTCGTTGAACTTGTTAATGTTGTTTGTGGCAAAGAATACAACTTTGCCTTTCAATTGGAAGCTCATGACTGTTCACGTTTCTTTCTAGCTCCTTCAGCAGACACACTAAAGTATTTTTCCCAGTTAATCTGCACAATTTCTAAAATATTTCCGTCAGGGTCTGTGAAGGTGGCTTGTTTTCCACCCCAAGGTTCTTCATGCAACTCTTTAACAAACTTCACACCTTTGCTTTTCAACTCGTTGTATGATTTTTCAACATCCTCCACGAGGAACTCTACAGAGGGCGATGTTGGAGCGACGTGTTCCCCTCCTTTAAGTTTTGGAATTAAACCTATTTCGATCCCACCGCACTCAAAACCAACATAGCTGGAATATTCATATTTCTTTTCTAAGCCAAGAATTTCCCCATAAAAATGAGCCGCCCTCTTCAAGTCTGAAACGTAGAAGGTTATACACCAAACAGTCTTTATCACATTTCGTTTCTCCTTTCGGCTATATATCGGCCTCTTCTCTCTATTTCTCCAATTTTATCTAAAACGTTTTTCACTGTTTCACCGTCCAAAACTCTTGAGTACCCCTCAATCACGCTTTTGAAGCATTCCTCCGCAAACTTGAAATGAGTGCTTTGCAGCGCCCTCTTCATTAAATGGAGGTCAACGCCTTTCGCTTCCAACTCCCTCGTCTTTTCACCTAACCCAAAATCCACAAAGAAAATTTTCCCATCACGGGCTTGGATCATGTTTGAGGTTGTTAAGTCGCCGTGAACAATCCCATATTTGTGAAGCTTTCCAATCAACTCGCCTACTTTGCGGCACAAGTGCTGTCTGTTTTCGGCGGAAATTTCGCCGAGCAACTGCTTTAATTGTTTTCCTTCGATAAACTCCATTATGATTGTGGAGTCTCTCATGTCAACAAAGTAGATCGTCGGGGTTGGCACTCCAGCTTTTTTGGCTTCATGCATCAACTGAGCTTCATGAATTGTCCTATACGTTCTGATCTGCTCGTCTAACGTTGGGACTCTATACCTTTTAGGCAAGCGTCTCTTTAAAACCACTTTTTTGCCATGCCACTCCGCTAGGAATAAATATGCCTCCGCACCCTTTTTGATGAGAAGCGGCTGGTTTACCCCATCCAAGGAACTTCAACCTCTTCTAGTCGCCACCTCAGTCGCACAAAGCTTTC
This sequence comes from Candidatus Bathyarchaeota archaeon, assembly GCA_018396875.1. GTDB lineage: Archaea > Thermoproteota > Bathyarchaeia > Bathyarchaeales > Bathycorpusculaceae > DRVP01. The sequence goes on along the minus strand of JAGTQG010000002.1, from coordinate 22,005 downwards.
TTCAATGGGTGTTATAGCTCCATGGGTAAACGCTAAAACACCCGTCCACGCGATCATGGCTCCATTGTCAATGGCGTATTCACTTGGCACCGTGCAAAACTTTGCGTTGTGCTCCTCAGCTATAGCACGCACCATCTCCTGAAGCCTTTTATTTGCGGCAACCCCTCCCGTCAACAAGACTTCCCTTTTCTCTGTGTGGGCTAGGGCTCTTTCAGTAACCTCGACAACCATAGAAAAAGCTGTTTCTTGGAGACTATAACACAAGTCTTCCAGCTTGTACCCACCTTCCCTGAGGGCTTTTATGGCGGCTGTTAAAAGTCCACTAAAAGACATGTCCATGCCCTTAACCGTGTAAGGTAGCGGCACGAGCCGCTTTCCACTTTTCGCAAGTTTCTCGACAACCGCTCCAAAAGGCTCTCCAGCCTTCTGTCTAAGCCCGGCTTCCCTTGCAAAAACATCTAGACAGTTTCCAAGCGCTATATCCAACGTCTCGCCAAAAACCCTATAGCGTCCAGCGTCAAAAGCCGCCACAATAGTGTTTCCACCAGAAACATAAAGCGTAACAGGGTCCACAGCCCCCGTCTTCAGTTTTCCAATTTCAATGTGGGCTACACAGTGGTTGACTCCAACAAGTGGAACACGAAGATAGGAAGCCAACGTCCGCGCCACTGTGGCACCAGTTCTCAAACACGGTCCAAGACCGGGACCCTGCGAAAACGCAACGACCGTTAGGTCTTTCGGTTTTATGCCCGCCGTTTTGAAGGCTTCTTCGATAACTTTGTCTGCAACTTCAGCGTGATGCCGCGCTGCCTCTCTTGGGTGGATTCCTCCCTCTGGCGGAATGTAAGCATCTATTATGTTGGCTAATATTTCGCCTTTGAATGTGGCGATTCCAACGCTGAAGTCGTCGGCTGTACTTTCAATTCCTAAACAGTAGCCCTCACCAACTTTTTGGGACTTCATTTTACCGAGCCTTAACCTCAACTGCAACCTAAATTATTTTATTTTTGGATATCTATATATTTGCGTGGAGACTAGAGAAGAAGATGCCTAAGCCAAACGACTTAGAACAGAAAGCCTTGCAAATAATAATGAGCGCTGGAAACAGCGGCTTACTGCAGTCTGAGTTATGGAGAAAGCTTGGTGCAAGCAGTAGGGAAGGCTCAAGGATAGCTCTGAAACTTGAAAGTAAGGGGCTTATAAGACGTGAAAGGGAGCTTCGCAACGGAAGGTGGACTTATAGGCTTTACCCCAAAAGGCTTCCAGCCTCCATGGATTCCATAGCCGACTGCCCGTGTGTTATGTGCCCCGACAGCCCAAAATGTGGACCAGCAGGCAATGTTACGCCGCAGAATTGTGAGAGACTAACTGAATGGCTTTTCCACGCCGCTGAATCCACACAAGACATTTTAGGTGACAGTTAGTTTTGCCCAAAGCGTGGATTCAAGAGCGCAAGAAAGACTACTATTATAGGAAGGCGAAAGAGGAAAATTACCGTTCAAGAGCAGCCTACAAACTCTTTCAAGCAGTTGGAAAATACCGTTTTATGAAGGAAGGTGATGTTGTCGTGGACCTCGGTGCGGCACCCGGCGGCTGGACACAAGCTTCACGAAGGATCGTTGGACCCCGAGGTTTTGTTTTGAGCGTCGACTTAAAACCCATGGAACCTTTTGAAGAGCGTAATGTTAAGACGATTATTGGCGACATAACAGAGGAAGAAACAGTCAACCAGATTTTAGAGATTCTTCCACGCAAAGCCGACGTGGTTGTTTCAGATGCTTCCCCCAACATTTCTGGAATTTGGGAATTAGACCACGCCCGCCAGATAGACTTGGCTCAAAAAGCTCTGGAAATAGCCCTCAAAGTGCTCAGGCCTCGCGGAAACTTTTTCGTGAAGGTTTTTCAAGGAGACCTACTTGAAGACTTCGTAGGCAAGGTCAAACAGCATTTCAAAGATGTGAGAGTTATAAAGCCAAAAGCTAGTAGGGCGAAGAGCGCCGAACTCTTTGTTTTAGGCCTCTGCCTTAAAACTTCAGAGTATTCTAAGAACTAGAAGCAGTAAAGCTAAATTCGTGTAAGGTTTACTAGAGAAAGGTGAATTATTTGAAGGTGATCGCCGCCGATTCTTCCTCAGCCATTTTAAATGAGAAATTTGAGCCTTTAGCTATTGTGGCGACTGCTGCGGTTCTTGTGAAACCGCCATATAGGGAACCAAGCGAATTTTTGGCTAAGCCAATTTTTGCAGATGCTGAAAACAGTCACGAAGTTATAGTGTATGAGGCTGAGCTGTGCAAGCAGCTGCTTGAAAAGGTGGAAGCGGACGTTGTTCATCTTGACATGTCCCTCGGAGCAGTCTCCCTTGAACAGCTTTCTCCAATACAATTTTCCAACATGAAAATCTCCAACAAGGCGAGAAGCAACCTCGTAAAGATTCTTCCAAAACTTAGGAAAATTTCAGGGGAAATCTCCCAAAAGCATGGAATAGAGGTTCTGGCCATAGGTAAGGAAAGCATACCTGTAAGAATAGCCGAATTAACAGCGGGAGCCCACGCCATAATATATGCTTCTGAAAAAGCCTTGAAACAAAAGGAGCCGCTGATGCTCGGGCTTCCATCCAAGTGTCAACCAAAAATTTTGGGTAATAAGGTACATGTTTACTCTTTAATGGCGGCGGAGCATGATGTTTCAGGTTATGCAACAGACGTTGACAAAGTTTTGGAAAAGGTTAATATTGTGGAAATGTTAAACCCATGCGCAAGAGGCTTCAGAACCTTAAAAATAACCCCTCTAACCACGACGTGAGGAAATGGCTATGGTTTCGAGTTTGTGGAAACAATTTCCAACAAGAATAAAGCGTATCCTCACAATCCTAATGTTCTTTCTCTTCTCAATCGCAGTAACAATAGCTGGCGTCTCAACCCCGCTTACTAGCGAGGAAGCATCTGAGATAAACAAGGAGATTGGCGAAACGCAGGATTACATTTCAAAAGTTGATATGTTTCGTGGAACAACCTTAATCTTCGGCAACAATTTTGTCTTATGTCTGTCCTTTTTTATCCCCTTCATAGGGCCTCTTTTCGGATTTTATGTACTTTATAGCACGGGCATCGTGATTGCGGCTCAAAGCATTTGTAATGGCGTAAACCCACACCTTGCGTTTCTGTCGCTTTTCATTTTTCCATTCGCTTGGCTTGAATTTTTGGCGTACTCTGCGGCCTTCGCCGAAAGTGCTTGGCTGGTCTGGCGTATTATGAAGGGTGGCTGGAGACGGGAAATCATAAACATGTGTGTTATGATCTCTATATGTGCCGTGACTCTATTGTTGGCCGCTTTCATTGAAATGGCTCTAATAAAAACGTTCACTCAATCTTAACCTTTGTGATTTCTAGGCTTATATCCAAGGCTTTTACGCTGTGAGTTATTTCGCCCAAACTTATTATGTCCACTCCTTTGGAGGCATACTCAAGGATGTTTTCGGCTGTTATTCCACCACTGGCTTCCAACATCACTTTTCCATAATATCCGGCTTTTTTCAAGAGCTTAACAGCCTCTTCCACTTGTTTGGGCGAGAAGTTGTCCAACATCACCATGTCCACTCCAACTTCAGCTGCCCTTAGAACATCTTCAACTTTAGCCGCTTCAACCTCGATTTTCTTGCTGAAGGAGGCTTTTTCTCGAGCTGTTCTAACAGCTTTCTCCACACTGCCCGCTATTGCAATATGATTATCCTTAATTAGGATCATGTCATCCAAGTGGAATCTATGTGTATCGCCGCCACCAATGGCGACAGCCTTCTTATCAAAGTAGAGCAGTCCTGGCGCTGTTTTCCTTGTGCAAGCAACCTTCGTTTTATACCCTGCCTTTTGAATTTTTTCGACAAGTTTTCGTGTGGCTGTGGCTATGCCGCTCATCCGCGACATTATGTTAAGAATCGTGCGCTCAGCCGAAAGTATGGTTCGCGCGTCTCCACAAACTCTTATCAAAACTTGTTTAGGCTTTATTTCGTCCCCGTCTTTGACGTAAGCTTCAAATCTTAAGCCTAAACTTTCAAGAAGCACAGTTGCCTCCTCTATTCCAGCGATTACTCCTGCTTCTTTGGCTATTATATCCGCCTCTACTGTGCAACCATCTGGAGCCAGCAGAGATGTTGTTATGTCGCCTTGCCCAAGGTCTTCCGCAAGCATTTGCAGGAGCTTCTTTTCGAGAACTTTTTTAGGAAGGAACATGGCTTTCTGTTTTCTCCATTTCTTCGCTTTTTATTTAACAATTTTGCAGAGCAACCAAAATAAGTGGCAGCGTAATCACTATGAATTATGCGTTTAATGTTAAGCTGCTCAGAACTCGGCTTGGGACATGTTTCCAGACTTACGGTTTTAGGGAAAAAGCTTGAGGCAAGGGGAAACGAGCTCCACTTTTTCTCTGGAGGAAACGCTTACACTATCCTAAAAAGAGAGTTTAAAAATGTCTATTATTGCACTCCCGTAAGCTGGTATGAAAACGCTCGTGGGATAGTTGTATCCGCATCTATTTTGAACATCCTCTTTCCGTTACCGCGCATTAACCCAGAAGGTGGAAAGCTTGAAGTTAAGTCCTCAAGCGGCTTAGAAACCATACACCGCTACTATGACCTCAGAAGGAACATTTTGAAAATAAAACCACACGTAATCGTGTCAGATGGCGATCTTCACGCTTTGCGCTTAGCCTCAAGATGGCACTATCCGTCGGTGTACATAACAAATGTGATCCGTCCAAGTTATGGTTTTTCTCCGGTGCTTATTCCGGGCGAACGTTTCACTGAACGCTATGTAAGAAACTGCTCAAAAATAATTGTTCCGGATCTACCTCCACCATACACTATTTGCGAGTATAATCTTGGCGACTTAGAAGACATTGGGGTTGCAGATAAAACAAAGTTTGTCGGAAGTTTTTCTGACGTAGCGTCGTTAGAAAGCGGTGAACACCACATTTTTGCTCCGATAAGCGGGCCAAGTGGGCCGCGGTCTTGGTTGAAAAATGTTATCATTCCCGTTTTGAGCCGTCTAGAAACGAAAAGTGTAGTCAGCCTTGGGGAATATGGTGAAAGAAAGGTGGTAAAGGCTGGAAACTGCACCATATACACGTGGCTTTCATCGCGGGAGAGAAGCAATTTTATGGCAAACGCTAAACTAGTAATTTTCAGCGGCGGCCACAACACGTGTCTTGAGGTCGTGAAGTATGCGAAACCGAGCATTTGCATTCCAACTCAGCCTGAACAGTTTGCAAATGCTAAGAAATTGCAAGACATGTGGTGTTCCATTATTGCTAAAAACAAGGATCAGTTGATGCAAGCCATTCGCGAGATGGAAAAAGATATCGACGTGTACCGAAGAAACGTGCAAAGGCTAAGCCGGTATGCCAGCAAGTTTAGAGGCGCTGATAAAACTGTGGAAATAATTGAAGAAGTTGCACATGAAAGTTTAGGTAAACAGGGCTAAATGAGCTTTTTACGTTTAACTTCGCCCTTTGGTTTTTCTTCCTCGAATATTATGGCTTGAAACTTGTAAACTTTCGTGCCTTTCATGAGCCAGCAGTCAGGCGGGAGTCCAGCCTTTAAACAGCATTGGCATAAAAACTCCTCTTCGTCCCAGTTCCATTCCACTGGCACTTGTGGCAGCAACAGTCCTTTGTAGAAACCTCTTTCTATGATTAGTCCGTCAACGCCAACCTTTATTTTTGAGGGATATTCGCTTGGGTTTTTCACCTCCACCAATTGTGGGGGCGTGAGTACGCTGACTTCGAAAACCACGCTGTCCAGTTCTTCGAGGGATAGGGGGTAAAATCTTGGGTCTTGGGTTGCCGAGCTTATGGCAGATTCTATAACAGCTTCCGCCAACGGTGTCGTCGGATATGGTAATCCAATGCATCCACGCAGTTCCTTTTCTCCGTTTCGAACAGTGTTTATTGTTACGAAAACCCCGCAAGGCTGCATAAGCTTCTTGGGGAATCCCTCTGGCACGCGGATGTGTTTTCTGGTTTTCAAATATTCTTCTACAGCGTTTCTGGCAAGCCTAACCAACAGTGTTCCTTCTTCTAGGCTTAGGTCAAAAGACAATGCGTTTAGCCTTCCTAGAACTTTATGGATTCTTCACAGGCTCCGTCTTTTGTTATGTAGAGGAAGTCAATGCCGTCGCCGCTCATGATGTCTCTGCTGATGGCGGATTTTATGGCTCTGACAACTAAGTCTCTTCCCTCTTCTATGCTTAAGCCTTCACGGTAGCCTTCCTCGAGGACTCCCATGGCGATTTCCGTGCCTGAACCCACAACTGCATACCTGTCTGGTATCACTGAGCCTAAAACGTCTAAGACGTACAGCGAGGCGCCTTCGTCGTCTATGCCTCCCACTATTGTTTGGGTTATCAAGGGAGCCAGCCTATTAGCGAAAAGCAGGTTAGACATGAGCTTGGCTGCAGACCTAACCGATATGGGTCTGCCAACGTCCATGCTGTAAAGGTTAGCGTAGGCTTCCACTTCACGAACCAGAATCTGCATGTCTGAAACAAGCCCAGCGCAAGCCGCACCTATATGATCCGTTATCTTGAAAACCTTTTTACCCCCTCTGCTGACAACTAAATACCCGTAGGACACACGTTTTTCAGAAGCCAGTATAACGCCGTCCCTGCAGACGATGCCAACGGTTGTGGCGCCGGGAACCCATAGGTACTGGGGCATTTGTCCTTCCCTTTCCAAGCTTTTCACCTTTCCACGTGATATATGAGCGCAGCCTATTAAACTTAATGTCTCCCAAGCTGCATGTAATAGTCTTCCAAATTGCCCTTCCAGTTCTCACATTCAAATTCTGGAAGTTTCTTGACACGGCATAAGGGTTTAGCTATAACCTCTCGAACCTCGAACTTCTTGAAGAAGTTCATGCTGTAAGCCGTCTTCACGAGCAGCGCAGTGTCCAAGCCCTTGTAGGTGCCAGCGCATGACACTATTTCTTCGCCCTCATCCACTTCTCCAGAGTCTGTCGCCATAACCGCTGCTTCTATGGCTATTTTCGTGCCCGCCCCAAAAATTTCAAGAGTTTTGTCAATGACGCCTTCTGGTGTAGGGTAATCCCAGCCTATGGAACGGGAAGGTGGAGCAAGGGGTCTTGTGCCTTGAACAATCCTACAACCGCTTTCCACGAGCTTCTTCAGATTCTCCGCATATTCTTTCCGCTTTAATCCTATGGGTATGCTTCCCTTCGGTCCCCAAGTCTCAGCTGGATAGTGTGTTACAACTACTATTTGGATTTTCGCTCCGTCAAATATTTTGAGAGCTTTTAGTGCGCTTCTTCCAGTTTCAGAGGCTATTACAACCTTGTCTATTTTCGCCTCTTTGCAGCGGCGCCTAACCGCCAAAAGGACCCTTTCAGTGTTTGCTTCGCCACAGTATTTAAAGTATATGGTTTTTCTTTCAACCTCATCCAAAACAGCTTTTCCTCCACAGGATTAAAATAGCTGAAAGATTTTAAAACGCTTTAACGAGGCAGCGAAATGCTGACACTCTGCGTTGACTCAGTTGAAAACGTCTGGTTTGGCGTTGCGCACGAAAATGAAACGGTTTTTGCTACAGCCTTTGCCTTCGACGGAAGCCGAGCTTTGCAAAATTTGCTTAAAAATATTCCTTTCAATGTTTCCTTTCAGCATTCAGAAAAGCCAACATGGTTCGCTGAGAAAGTTATTTCTTCGTTGGCGAGCATCTATCATGGTCGAGAATGCACTGAAAGTTTTTCTCTCGCCATGGATTACTTGTCCAGCTACGCCCAAAAAGTTCTCAAGACGGTTTCCCTAATTCCTACCGGTTATGTTGCTTCTTACGGCTCTGTGGCGAAAGCTGTTGGCGGAAGTCCAAGAGCTGTTGGAAGGGTTATGGCTTCAAACCCTTTCCCGCTTATTATCCCATGCCACAGAGTTGTAAATTCAGACCTTTCTTTGGGCGGCTACGGCGGAGGCGTACAAGTTAAGCTTGAAATTCTCCGACGGGAAAGTCGAGGTTACACGTCAATCAAGGAAATTAAGATGAACAAAAGTATTTTGCAAGCGTTCCCCGTGGAATTTGTTTTGAAGCGTTTGGGTAACAGCGCAAGTAATAAAAGCTTGACGCCTAAATCTGTGAAGGGATAATCATGGTTAAACGCGGACTTTTTGTTGGCAGATTTCAACCCTTCCATAAAGGACACCTTCAAGTAGTTAAAGAGATTCTAAACGAAGTGGATGAGCTTGTTATCGCTGTGGGCAGCGCCCAATACAGTCACCGCCTTGACAACCCTTTCACGGCTGGTGAAAGGCTCGTGATGATAAGGAAAGCCCTTGAAGAAGCGAAGATAGACCTAAGCCGCATATGGATTGTGCCGGTGCCCGACGTGCACGTTCACATGGTTTGGGTTTCAACGGTTGAGGGTTACACTCCACGTTTTAACGTGGTGTATTCTAACGAACCACTCACACGGAGGCTCTTTATAGAGGCTGGGTATGAAGTTAAGGCGATACGTTTTCATAAGCGTGAAGTCTACTCAGCCACAGAGATAAGGGAAAGAATATTGAAAGAGGAAAACTGGGAGGAACTAGTCCCCAAAAGCGTGGCAGAATTTATAAAAGAAATTGGTGGCGTTGAAAGGCTCAAAGACCTTACAAAGACCGATAAAGTATAACGGGATCCCCAACCCTTACCTTGAAGGCTTGGGCTGCATTACCCATGTTTACGGAGATTTCTAGAAAATCGTGGCTTCCAGTTATGGCAAGAGGTTTTCCCGCTTCTACTTCTGCGTAGGCTTTGCAAAGCTTCAACGTTAGCCTTTTATCTCCGAGCTTTATGTTCACAGAATCCTTTATGCCTAAATCCTCAAGATTCTTCGCTGTGAAGTTTGTGATTATGTTTCCAAAACTGTCAATATGGATGACTTCGCCTATTAATGCGCCATTTCTCTTAGTTACTTTTGCAAATTTGGGCACAAAGATTCTGCGAATTTCTGGCCCAAACTCTGACGGTTTGACACCTCTCGAAAGGTGCGCAGCCGCTGGGGCGAAAATATCTCTTCCATGAAAGGTTTGAGAGATTTTTGGAAGCATAAACCTCGGGTTTGCTATTTCATAAACATGTCTTATGCCTTGATTTTTCGCTGCTAGGGCTAATACACCGTTGTCTGGTCCGATAAAGAAGTCCTTTCTTGTTTTAATCAGTATGGGTCGACGTTTTGTTCCAACACCCGGGTCAACAACCGCCACATGTATCGTGCCTTTAGGAAAGTATTGGGCTGCAGCGGCAAGAATAAATGCGCCATTTCTAACGTTGAATTTCTCTACTTGGTGGGTTACATCCACGATTCTCGCGTTGGGATTTATCCCCAAAATGATTGCTTTCATCTCTGCAATGTAAGGGTCTGCCAACCCGAAATCGGTCGTCAACGTTATTATTGGGCTTTCCCTTTCCACTTTTCATCCGCCATGAGAAACTGGAACAAAAACCACTTTGTCTCCATCTTGGAGAATAGTTTCCAACCCTCCTAGAACACTTACCTCCCTATCATTTACGATTATCAAAGTATTTGGTCTGGGGTCCCTCAACTCTGGGTCTATGAGAAGTCTCTTTGTCTCAGGGAATTTTTTAACAATCGCTTCCACAAGCTCTTTCAGCGTCTTTGCCTCTTCAATATTGAATGTAACCTTGCTTTTCCCGATTGCGTTGCGTAGACTGCCAACAAACCTCACAGTTATGCTTGCGCTCAAGCTTCTCCCATCCCCTATAGGACTATGACGACGGATATATCATTTACATTCGTCCCCGTTGGGCCGGTGAATATTAAGTCATCAAGTTTTGAGAAGAAATTGTAGGAGTCATTTTCGGCGAGAAAGTCTTCCGCTCTAAATCCAGCCGATTCAGCCCTTGCCACAGTCTTTCCGTCAGCCAAAGCTCCAGCAGCGTCTGTTGGGCCGTCCACCCCATCTGTGCTCAGCGAGGCAACGACACATCCGTCTAGGCTTTTAATTTTTAATGCGGCGGCTAAGGCTATTTCCTGATTCCTTCCACCTTTACCCTTGCCAACAACTGTCACGGTTGTTTCTCCTCCAACCACCAGGGCTGCAGGCTTTTGTACAGGGCTTCCAGAGGCAGCGATCTCTCGTGCCAATGAAGCTAAAACTGTCCCAACGTGCCGTGCCTCCCCTTCGAGAAGTGAAGTCAAAAAGAGAGTGTTTAGCCCTTCAGACTTTAGGGTTTCACATGCTGCAATACATGCGTCTCTGCAGTTACCAATCACAACGTTAAAAACCCTCTTGAAGACTTCGTCACCCGCCTTTGGAGTTTCAGGAATCAACCCCCTTTCGCCGTCGATCAAAATCTTTTTAATCGATTCAGGAGTTTTCTCCCACAACCCATACTTTTTCAAGATTTTTATGGCGTCGCTGAACGTTGTCGAGTCTGGAACAGTTGGCCCAGAGGCAATGAAATCAAGGGGGTCGCCCAGAACGTCTGAAAGAACAAGGTTCAGGACGGTGGCTGGATAGGCCTTTTTCGCCAACCATCCGCCCTTAAACCCTGAAATATGCTTTCTTACAGTGTTTATCTCGTTTATTGTCGCGCCGCATTTGAGGAGGTCTTCGGTGATTTTCCTCTTGTCTGCCAATGTTATACCGTTTCTTGGCAGCGGCATCAGGCTGGAACCACCTCCAGATATCAAGCATATTATTAGGTCCTTTTCCCCAGCTTTTTCTGCGATTTCAAGCATATGTTTGACGCCTTGGACCCCCGAATCGTCTGGGATTGGATGGCTTGCCTCGTGAAGCTTCACGACAGCTGTTTTATGTTTGCTGCCTTTTGGCACGTTGACAAAGCCTTCATTTATCCTATTGCCCAAAACTGTTTCTAGTGCTTCAGCCATCGAGCCGCTGGCTTTTCCCCCTCCAATAACATATATGTTTCTGAACTGGTTGAGGTCGAATGTGTAGCCGTTAACCTTCAAAATGGAGTCTTTTAACGTCAGCTTTGATAGTATTAATTTTTTGGGGTCTACGGCTTCAACAGCGGCTTCAAGGCTTTTTAGGGCGAGTTTTCTTGCTTTCTTATCTGCTTGAGTTTGCCCGTTCTGAATAAGCCGTTCTAAATTCTTTATGGCTGCCGTCATGTTTTCCCCATCATAACTTTGCGGGAAGCGGAGTAGTAAATGTAATAAGCCTAGCGCTAATAAATTGTTTGCAACATATAGTTGGTGAACTGTATGGCGAAACCAAAAGTTTACGTGACCCGCGAGCTTCCAGAAAGAGGCATGAAAATAATCAAGGAACGTTTCGACGCAGAGGTTTGGCCTGAGTATGGGCCACCTCCAAAGGACGAGATAATAAGAAAAGCAAGAGATGCTGACGCCCTAGTCACGCTTTTGTCCGACAAGATTGATGCTGAAGTTTTTGATGCAGCTCCGAAGCTTAAGATAATTGCTCAGATGGCTGTCGGCTACGACAACATAGACGTGGCTGAAGCCACAAAAAGAGGCATATATGTAACCAACACGCCTGGCGTTTTGACGGAAACAACAGCGGACTTCGCTTGGGCTTTACTTATGGCGATTGCAAGACGTGTTGTCGAAGCAGACAAATATGTGCGGTCAGGACAGTGGAAGGTGAGTTGGCACCCGAGCATGATGCTCGGCAGAGACGTTCACGGCGCTACTTTAGGCATTTTAGGTGCGGGCAGAATTGGAACAGCTGTTGCCAGAAGAGCCAAAGGCTTCAACATGAAAATAATCTACTACGATGTTATACCAATGCCGCCAGAAGTGGAAAAAGAGCTTGGCGCCAGGCGAGTCGATTTAGACACGCTTTTTCGAGAAGCCGACTTCCTAAGCATACATGTGCCTCTAACAAAAGAGACATACCATATTGTCAATGAGGAGAAACTTAGACTAATGAAGAAAACAGCCTACATCATCAACACATCCAGAGGACCAGTTGTTGACGAAAAAGCCCTCTATAAAGCGTTGAAGGAAGGTTGGATCGCAGGCGCGGCTTTAGACGTTTTTGAGCAGGAGCCAACCCCCATGGATAATCCGTTGCTTAAGCTCGATAATATTGTAGTGGCTCCACACATAGCAAGTGCAAGTTATGAGACTCGCTCAAAAATGGCTGAGATGGTGGCTGAAAACCTCGTAGCCTTCTTTGAAGGAAGGCAACCGCCAAATCTTGTGAATCCTGAGGTTATCAAAATACGTCCATTATCAAGGCTCTTTTAATCATGTTTTGAGACGCCGCAAAGTGTAACGGTTAAATATTCCAATGTGTTACCTCAACAATCTCCAAAGTGGTGGTTTTATGCCTTCCATATTTGCAGATAGAATGGCTGTTCTCGGGACAGAAACAGCTTTTGAAGTGCTTGCTAGGGCGAAAGCCCTTGAAAGGCAGGGGAAAAACATTATACACCTAGAAATAGGGGAACCGGACTTCGACACACCTCAGAACATAAAGGAAGCGGCGGTTAAAGCTCTTTATTCCGGCTACACCCATTATGTGCCAGCCGCCGGCATACCGGAGCTCCGCGAAGCCATAGCTGAATACATTTCTAAAACTAGGAATATTCCAGTTGATCCGGAAGAGGTTGTCGTTACGCCGGGTGCAAAGCCAATAATGTTTTTTGCGATATTGGCATGCGTCAATCCCGGCGAGGAGGTTTTATACCCAAACCCGGGCTTTCCAATTTATGAATCGATGATAAATTTTGTTGGAGCCAAACCCGTGCCAATTCCGCTTAAAGAAGAGAATGACTTTAGACTTGACCATGAATATGTCAAAAAGAAGATAACTAAAAGGACAAAGATGATAATCCTAAATTCGCCCGAAAACCCCACTGGTGGTGTTCTGACAAGGGAAGATTTGAAGGTCATAGCGGACTGCATAGCCAACAGGGACGACGTAATAGTTCTTTCAGACGAAATTTACAGTCGCATCATATATGAAGGAACCCATGAAAGCATCGCCTCACTTCCCGGAATGAAGGAGAAGACCATAATTCTCGATGGTTTTTCTAAAACTTACGCTATGACGGGATGGAGACTTGGCTATGGTGTAATGCGAAAAGACTTGGCGGAGAAAATCACCCAGTTGATGGTCAACTCTAACTCGTGTACATGCGCTTTCGTCCAAATGGCTGGCATAGAAGCCCTAAAGGGTCCTCAAGACTCCGTGGACCGTATGGTTACAGAGTTCAGAAAACGCAGAGAGGTAATAGTCGAAGGTCTAAATAGGATCAAGGGCATAACATGTAAGAAGCCTAAAGGAGCATTCTATGTTTTCCCCAACATAACTGGCACTGGCATGCGTTCAAAAGAGCTTTCAGATTTCCTCCTTAACGAGGCTGGTGTAGCAGTGTTGCCCGGCACTTCTTTCGGGAAGTATGGTGAGGGATATTTACGCATATCTTTTGCCAACTCTATCGAGAACATCAAGGAAGCCTTAAAAAGAATAGAAAAAGCCCTTGAAAAACGTTAACCTTCCACTTTTTCTCCAAGGATGGTTTCAACAATTTCCGATGCCGTTTGAACCAAAATATCTGCTTTTTTGATGGCCTTTTCTTCATCTATTTCCTCCACCTGTGCTAGCTGCTGCATGATTTCTTCAATTTCCGCTAAGCATTTTAGTATGGGGTCGTTTCTTGTCTGGGCTTTTTCTATGGCTTCTCTTACAACACTTTCAATGAAGGCTGGTTCGCCTAGGCTGTAGTATATGGCGTTCCTAGCTTTCCTTACCGCTTCCATAACAAGGCTCGGAGCCATGTACGGCAGTTTTCTTGCGGCTTCTAGTTCTGCCTTTGCCTCCCGTAGATACCGTAAAGCCCACCCACGTCTATAGTGGTCTATCATCGTTTGTTCACTCCAGCTTTCTAAAATGTAAAGGCGTTTAATAAGCTACTCGCTTTCTTCCCTGCCTTCACTAGAAGAGGATGCTGGCTCAATACCACCATAAAAGTGTGTTATATAGCCCGCAATTTGGTTTCGCACTCTCGTCGTTGCTCCGGGCACAAGCAATGCAACAACACGTTTGTTCTCCTCAAAATTTCCAGAAAACTTGTTGGGAAAACGTCTGATGAGCTCTCTGGCTATACGCTTAATCTGTTCTGTCCGAACTTTTCCCAACCATTTTCCTCCGCACTGAGTTTAGCATTGCTTTACTGCTCCCTTTTAAGTAAGAATGAGTCATTTCATGACACGAACCTAATTTAACTTTACGCGTTTACTTCCTCTAAATTCAACTTCAATCCGAAAAATTCTTCGAAGTTTTTCAGTATTTGTTCCGCAACTTCAACGACGCTTTTTTTCTTAACTTCCGCTATTGCGTTAACGACCGTTGGCAAAAAGGCTGGGCTGGTCAGCTTGCCGTTGAAAGGGCTCTTAAAATAACGCACTGGTCCATCTGTTTCTGTTAAGAGATTTTCTAGAGGGACACGTCTAACAACCTCCCGAATGCCTTCGGAATAGGCGACAGGTGGTCCCTCGCTAATGTAGTACCCGTGATCTATAGCTTTGGACAATACGCTGATGGGGTTGCTAAACCAGTGCAACAAAACCTTTTTCAACCGGTAAGATGGAAGCATTTCCACGATTTTTGCCGTAGTTCCGCGAGAATGAATTATAACTGGCAACTCCATTTTTTCAGCTAACTTAAGCATCTCATCGAAGACCTTCAACTGTTTATCCCATATCTTCTCATACTTGTAGTCTAACCCCACTTCACCGATAGCCACGACCGCTTTGTTCAGTCTCTGTTCGATAATGAACTCGCATGTTTGCTGTAACGCATCCCCCGTCAAGTTGTTCACACTCCAAGGATGAATCCCTAAAGCAGCGTAAACTCCCTTGGCTTTATATCGTGTAGCTAGCTCTAGACTTCTAATGCTGGTTTCAAGGTCCATTGAATTGGAGACTAACGCAACAACATTGGAACTTTTTGCTTCTGAAATGATGTCCTCAACTTTTTCCGCATATTCTTCGTCAGATAGGTGGATGTGGGCGTCAACAAATCTCAACGTTTTCATTGTTGCTCACTTTGAGCATAAACTACACAGCCTAAAATTTTTATAATTTCCTATTTTGAATCAAGAAGACCGAACTTTAAAGTTTATTTTTGGAAGATAGGGTGCAATAAACGTTAAATATTGTTTCAAATACAAAAAGAGCCATGGAGGAGCCTTTATGGCAGATTTAGAGTTGGCAATAGCTCCTATGCATAGAATCTGCAAGAAGGCTGGCGCCGAGAGAGTAAGCGAGGCAGCCGCAAAAGAGCTTGCCAAGGCTTTAGAGGAAATTGGAATCAAAATAGCCAAAGAGGCTTTAGACTTTGCCATGCACACCGGACGAAAGACAATAAAAGCTGAGGATATAGAAATCGCCGCCCGAAAAGTTATGGGCAGATAAAACTTCAAGCCCTCTTTTCTTCTTTTTACAACTTTGGAATCTGGCGCTAGTAATAGATATAAGGAACGCGGCGGAATATTTGCTAAAATGGAGGGGTGTTTATGGGCGGGAAAAAGAAACTAACATTGAAACAGATGGAACGCATGCAAATGCGCAAAGACGAAGAAGAGAAAAAGAAAAAAGAAAAAGAAAAGGCGGCGCCAAAAGAGAAAAAACCAGCAGGAATATTGATTCCAGACATTAAAGGTGGGAGAATGTTAGAGGAATTGAAAAAGATGCGTGTTATAACGCCCTACGCTGTCGCATCTAAGTTTAACATAAGGATCAGCGCCGCAAAAGATTTACTTGAACAACTTGAAAACGACGGTTTAGTCCAGCTAGTATCTGGAAACCACGACATCAAAATATACAAGACGGTGGATTAGCGGTCAGTCAAGCTTTGTTTGAGGAGAATTTTGTTGCCCCCTTCTGAAGGGACTCAAACAGAAGAGGATGTCAAAAGGAAAAAGTTCACTGGAAAGGGTTGTAAGCGCCGTTTAAGAGTTAAAGGAAGCTCTGAGTTTAAGCAAAAAGTGAGGGAAGCCCTTAAGCTCATTAAAACGGCGGGCTATTACGATTTTCTTCGAACTTATATTCGGGAAATATCCGAAATTGATGGCTTCACACAGCTCCGTGAGGCTGAAGCCATTATTTGGGCGAATAAATATGCCGTTGCCAATCCCGTGGACGCTGCTAGTCTATTCGTTCAAAAGGCGAATCATATGAAGGAATACCTTGAAGGTAAAATGTATTTTGGAGGTGAAGCTGAAAGACGATCCGTTCAAAAACGCATAGAGTTCCTTGAAGTGTTAAAGGCTAAGAGTAGAAAGCGTGAGATTAAAGAAGAGTGTGAAAGACTGCTAAAAAGTTGGGCTGAAAGCGTGTACCTATAGCTTCTCAACTCTTATCACCGTACCGCTTTTCACTTTGCTAAAAAGTTCGAGATTTTTCGTCACCCTTCCGAGAACGTTTACTGGACTATATGGTTGAGATTCTCCATAAAATATGCAGAGGGCGCTTCCCATAGGCCAATAGGCTATTGTACCCTTTTCAACAACGCTTTTAGCTTTTTCCTCCCCCATTTTTACGGGTATTTCAAAGTAAACCTCTTCCTTCCAGAGAGCTGCTCTTCCTTCAAACGGAAGTTTCCGAACGACCATTTCCACGGTTCTTGGAGCTAAATGGCGAACTAGTTCGCCTTCAGCCTCGCCTAAACCCTCAACTACGAATTTTATTCTAACTCTTGAAATTTCCACTTTTTCATTTTCCATACTTATGTCCCTTCTCAGCGAGAAACTCATCTAAAACTTGTTCCAGCGATACTGGCCCCAAAACTTTCAATTCATATTTCACCCTAACAGTTGGCTTGTCTATCTTTATAACTCTTCTCAAGTCAACGGGGGTCCCAATAACAACAACGTCACATGGTGTGCGGGAAATGGTTTCATCCAATTCTGCTATCTGTTTTTCGCCGTAGCCTAATGCTGGAAGCACAGCGCCCAAATGCGGGTATTCCTTGTATGCTTCTTTTATAGAGCCAACAGCGTAAGGCCTTGGGTCCACTAGTTCGCTGGCGCCAAGCTGCTTGGCCAATATTGTTGCGGCACCGTAGGGCATGTTTCCATGGGTTAATGTGGGGCCATCTTCAATGACTAAGACCCGTTTGCCTTTTATGAGTTCTGGGTTGTCAGCCGTTATTGGTGATGCTGCCTCTAAAACTATGGCGTTGGGGTTTACTTTTTTAATGTTTTCCTTAACATGGCAAACGTTTTCTGCTGGTGCCGTGTCAACCTTGTTTATTATGACAACGTTTGCCATTCGCAGATTGGCCTCTCCTGGATGATATGTCAACTCATGTCCAACCCTGTGAGGGTCAGCGACGACTATGTGAAGGTCTGGTTTGTAGAAGGGTATGTCATTGTTTCCTCCATCCCAAACAATAACGTCTGCTTCCTTTTCCGCCTCCCTTAGAATTTTTTCGTAATCTACACCGGCGTAGACTATGACTCCATTATCCAAGTGTGGTTCGTATTCTTCCCTTTCTTCTATTGTGCAATTGTACCGATCTAGGTCCTCATAGGTGGCGAAGCGTTGGCATATCTGCTTTCGCAAATCTCCGTAGGGCATTGGATGCCTAACCACGACCACGTTCAAGCCTTTATTTTTCAAAATCTTTGCAATTTGCCTTGAAGTTTGGCTTTTTCCACAACCAGTTCTGACAGCTCCTACGGACACGACTGGAACGTTGGCCTTTAACATTGTCGTTTTCGGTCCCATCAGTCTGAAGTCTGCTCCGTTGGCTAATGCTATGGATGCTCTGTGCATTACGTATTCGTGGGACACATCGCTATAAGCAAAGACAACTTCGTCGATATCGTATTCCCTTATTAGCCTTTCTAAATCTTCTTCTGGGTGGATGGGTATGCCGTTTGGATAATTTTTGCCAGCTAGCTCAGGCGGATATATTCTGCCTTCTATGCCCGGGATTTGGGTTGCCGTAAAGGCAACAACTTCGTAGGCTTCGTTATCTCTGAAGTAGACGTTAAAGTTGTGAAAGTCCCTACCAGCGGCCCCCATTATGATGACGCGTTTTTTACCGTTGGTAGAGCATGATAGGTCATCCTTAAACATAGCATAAACCTCGTTACGACTAAACCGTGCAGAGGTTCTAGATAATGTTTAGATTCTATAAAACCATTTTGGGTTTCAGTGCCCTTACAGATGTAAAAATGTTTTTTATTGACCAAAGAATTATTGAGCGGTTGATGCTGTTATGCCTCTAACATGTGGGAAATGTCGTTCAGCTAATGTTGAAGTGCAAATTCCATATGCCCGTATGAGCCTGTGTTCTAAATGTTTTGTTGACTTTTATTTGGCGAGAGTTAAGAAAACCGTGGAAGAATTCAAGATGTTCCCAGAAAATGCAAGGGTTGGTGTGGCTGTTTCAGGCGGGAAAGACAGTGCAGCGCTTCTTCACGCCTTACGAAGAGTTTATCCAGATCTCAAACTTGTGGCGTTGCACATAAACTTGGGGATTCCGGGATACTCTGACCATTGTCAAGTCAAGGTTGAAAAACTAGTTGACATACTTAATGTTGAGCTGAACGTTTTCAACCTCCAAGAGGAATTGGGGATAAAAATAGGTGATTTTAAGAAAACGTCTTTCAAAAATAAGCTTTGCTCTGTTTGTGGAACTATAAAAAGGCGAATCTTTGAGGAGATGGCTGTGAAAGCCAAAGTTCAGGTTTTAGCCACCGGACATAATTTAGAGGATGTTGCGGGCGTAATGTTCAACAACTTTCTCTATGGACGCTGGGATCAGCTTGCTAGGCTTAAACCGGTTCTGCCTCCATTGGCGGAGGGAATGGCTTCGAAAGTTAAACCGCTCATCCGCAGTCCAGAAAATGAGAACCTACTTTACTGCTTGTATGAGGACATCCCGTTTCGAGAAATCGACTGTCCGTTCTCTAAGAGAACTGGTGTGCGGAAAAGAACGGAAATCTTGGAGGCTATAGCCAAACATAACCCGTACTTTAAACATCAGCTTTTAAACAGATTTCTAGAAATCATACCGTTACTGGAAAATGTTAGCCCCAAACCTCCGCTTGGCAGATGCAAAGTTTGTGGCTTTCCGTCTTCAAGCGAGATATGCGCCTTCTGCAAGCGCACAAGCCTCATCAAAAGGTTAGACAAAGCTTAAGACTTGAAATGGGGAAACCATTATTTAAATGTGCGGAATTACTGAGCCTTTACACCTTTACCTTGTTAAAAACCTTAGAGGGATAATCTACTTCTCAGAGGATATTTCTCCTCAAGCTGAGTTTGACTGGCTAAGGCGGAAGTTCCGATACCGTGAGCTTGGAGTTTCCGAATGTCTGAAGCTTGCGTTTAAATGGAAGAAACTTTTAGCTTTGCCAAAAATAGAGGATAACCCAATTCTAGATTCGCTTTTTCAAGCCTCCCGTTTCATATGCCCCCTCATAGTTTTGAAGGAACAGAGCCTAAAAGACTTTGGAAACGCCGTGGTTGTCCAGTTTAAAACTTCGGAGGTGCTTAAGGATAAAGACTTGAAATTCAACATTAGACTGGTGAATTATTCCATAACTGATTTTTACTTGAAATCCATAGAGTTGGCGGCAAAATTTGACATGGATGGCAGAAAGAAACTTGCTGAGAAGGACTTGAAACGTTTTTGGAGAGTTGAGAAAAATGCCAGCGGAAAAACATTGATTGCGTACATAGACCCCCTTATCATTAAAAGGGACATCAAAAATCCATTATACACTAGTTTGGTTCCAAGCTTAGTTCTTGATTTTAGCTGACTCGCAGAGTTCTATCTTTGTTCAGAGTCCGACTTTAGAATACCTTTGATTACTACTCAGAATTCACACAGTTTAAGTTGCTGATCTCCCAAAATTAATCACACTCAAATTTGGTGGTTACATGTGGGTGAGCAATACTACTGCATAATTGAGGTACGAGTTCCAAGTGGATCGAAGGGCTGGCGAGATGCTGTAAATGATAAAATGAAGCAGATTTTAGAAAAACTCAAATCAAGTGTTGAGGAGCTTGGAGGCAAAGTTTACATCAGATATTAGCCCGCCAAAATTTCTTTTGCAGCTTGCTTATAGATTTCGAAGTCTCGTTTGCTAAACAGGACTAGCACAACTTTGTCAAGTTTGTCCTCTTTTTCAAGGAATTCTTTAACTGTTGTTAAAGCTACTCTGCAAGCTTTTTCTATGGGATAACCATAAGCTCCCGTACTTATTGATGGAAAGGCTATGGTTTTCAGTCCCTTTGAAACCGCCAGCCTCAAAGAGTTGCTGTAGGCTTCAGCCAAAAGTTCCGGTTCGCCTTGATTTCCACCGCGCCAAACTGGTCCAACCGTGTGGATAACGTATTTAGCCTTCAGGTTACCTCCCGTAGTGATGACAGCTTTTCCTGTCGGAAGCCCATCTGGATATTCTGTTGCCCTTATTCTTTTGCATTCTTCAAGAATTTTAGGTCCACCTTTGCGGTGGATTGCTCCATCCACTCCACCGCCTCCCATGAGGGATGGGTTTGCCGCGTTTACAATGGCGTCAGTATCCATCTCAGTTATATCACCTTGTACGATGCAAACTTTCGCTTTGCCAACTTGATATTCGCAGATGTTTTCGCTCATGCCCTTGCACCATTTTTATGCTTGTGATTTTCCATTTAAAGGTTTAAGCTTATCAACAGGGTTGCGGATAAAGGGAGTTTGGTGAAATCGTTGGATTATGAAAAACTGGAAAACTTCATTTTTGAGAAAATATCAAAAACGCATCTGCCAGGATTGAGCATTGCGATAATTGAAAATGGTGAATTAGCCTACAGCAAAGGCTTCTGTTTCAGAGACCTCGATTATGGCTTGAGAGCGACACCTCAAACTCTTTATGGGGTTGGTTCGGTTACGAAATCCTTCACTGCCTTATCCATTATGCAACTTGCCGAAAAAGGAAAGCTAAGTCTCGACGATCCCGTCGACAAATATGTTCCATTAAACTTGAAAGTTAAAGATGAACCAGTTAGAGTGTGGCATCTGCTTTGCCACGCGTCCGGTATACCTGCCTTAGCCTATGCAGAAGCCTTAATCCGCTATGTCACTGGAGCTGGTGGTAAATGGATTCCAATAGCGAGTTCTGAAGACCTAATCACTTTTATGCGGGAGGCAAACCGGTGGGCTTTCTCCAGACCGGGGGAAAGGTGGTTCTACCTAAATGAGGGATATGTGATACTGGGACACATCATCGAAAAAGTTTCCGGCATGAACTATGACCGGTATGTTAAGGAAAACATTCTCGCACCATTGCAGATGAATCGAAGCTTCTTTCGTAAGGAAGACGTGGATGCCGATGCGGACGTGGCAACGCCCTACATTATCACCAGAAACGGCGAATGTATAAAGTCCAAGCATCCTTATGGCATATTCGCTGATGGCGGGCTCATAAGCAACGTAATTGATCTGTCACACTACATTGGGATGTATCTTAACCGTGGAGAATGCTGCGGGCATGTAATAGCGTCGCCGGATTCCATTAACGAAATGGAAAAGCCCAGAGTTAAACTGCCTTTGCAGGTTTTCGGCGGAGAGGCTTACGGTTATGGGTTAAGCGTGATCCCAAACTTTTTCGGCTACAAGGTTGTAGGACACGGGGGTTCTGTGCTTGTCTATACAGCCTACATTGGCTATGTTCCAGAAAAGAAGGTTGGAGTTGCTGTTCTAGCAAATGGAAGCGGCTATCCACTATCCCAAATTGGTCTTTACGCGCTTACCATGCTTATTGGCAAAGACCCGGAAGAACTTCCCTTCATTAAAGTGGAGAACGTGTATGAGCAGCTTTCTGGTGTATATGAAACCTATAAGGGAACTATGAACGCTAAGGTGGTTGCCAAAGGGGGCATCCTTCAAATAGAAATCAGCGACAAGTATGTGGACTTGGTGGTCCCACTGATTCCGGAAAACCTTGAAGGCAACGTGAAGAGGTTTTACGCGCTTCAATCAGGCGGCAAGATCCCCGTCGAGT
>JAGTQG010000019.1 GCA_018396875.1 Candidatus Bathyarchaeota archaeon | reverse complement strand
TCGAAGGCTCAGCGATAGTGTGCTGTCAGCTATTTCTCCAACTTGTCAAAGAACTCCAGCAGGAGCTTCGCCACCTTCTCGCCAAGCTCAGTCTTCTCATACTTCCTCTTCAAGGGGTCAAGACGCTCGCTTTTCGCCAAGCCGAGCTCCTCAATCTCAATCATCCTAGCCCTAAAAGTGCCATCGCTAAGAGTTAAACCATTAGCCTTCATGAATTCCTTGGCTTCCTTCCACTTCCCCCGTCCCAAATAAAGCAGGAAAATGCAGTCAATAGCATGGTCCTTCTCCAACATAGCCTTAATCGCCGAAAGCCTAGGATCCGTCAATATACGCCGAATCTTCTCCTCTTCTCCACTCCCAACCATACAGCAACCTTCCACTACCTTGTCTGTTATAGACTGTTGTGCTTAAAAGATTTAACCTATATTACGAATCATGACTTATTATTATAGAACACAAATTAAATTATTGGAATCATTTAGCTCTGCGGAAGAACACGGTAAGCCTAACAAGCACAAAACTTACGAGGAGATATGGGCAATGAAAGTTTCAGGCGTGTATTGCAGTATACCCCTAGCCTGATAGGCGAATCCACGGGCGACGAGAACCTTCACGATTTTTTCTGGAAATAGACGCTGTTTTATCAGCAGTTCAAGGGCATGCGTGTAATTTCGGTTTAGCTCTCGAACTGCTAGAATTTGCTGTTTTCTGGACAAAGCGTAGTCTTTGCATTCTACGAGATACGCCAAAGTCATGTCGGGCTTAACAGCCAAAACATCGCAGTGGTTCTGTCTCGTAAAAACTATAAAGCCCTTTTTTCGGAAGGCTTCTGAAACAGCGTCTTCAAGCATTGTCCCGCTCATTCCAAGCCCAAATTTTAAATGCTTCGTGAGTGTTTGTTAAGTGTTTTTCGGTTCTGTTGGACTAGGAAAGTTTAAATAAAAAGCGGTTTACTTCTAGTTTGCTATATAAAAGGAGCATGGATGGCGTTAAATGGCAAGTCAAACAGCCAGAGAATTCCGCCACATAATACGAGTTATAGACACAGACATAGATGGCACTCTGAAAGTGCCCTACGCCCTCAAAAAAGTTAAGGGTATAAGCCTAAGCCTAGCCCGCGCCATACTGGCAAGGGCGGGAATAGACCCCCACATGAGAGCCGGGTTCTTAACAGAGGCGGAAGTCGAGAAAATAGAGGAAATAATAAAGGATCCAGCAAAGTATGGCATACCCGGCTGGCTGTTGAACAGGCGGAAAGACTTGGAAACAGGGAAAGACCTCCACCTCATAAGCGCTGATCTGATTCTGCGAACAAAAATGGACATTGAAAAGTTGAAGGAGATAAAGTCTTGGCGGGGATACCGCCACGCTTACGGGCTGAAAGTTAGAGGGCAGCGAACAAGGACAACGGGCAGAACGGGTAAGACGGTTGGCGTCAAAAAGAAGGCTGCAGCTAAAGGCGGCGGTGGAAAGTAGCATGGGCGACCCCAAAAAACAGAAGAAGAAATATGAAACTCCAAGGTTCCCGTGGCGAACCGATGTTCTCCAAGAAGAGCTTAAACTTTTGGGGCAATATGGCCTAAGAAACAAACGTGAATTGTGGCGCCATAAAACCATGCTTTCAAAGTTTAGAGGCATAGCCCGTTCGCTTATAGGAAAGCCGCCTGAAGAAAGGCGAAAAATGGAGGAGGAACTTCTATCCCGCCTTAAAAAACTCGGCATAATTCATGAAACAGCCGTTTTAGACGACGTTTTAGACTTGACGGTTGAGGACATCCTTGAACGTCGCCTTCAGACGATAGTTTTTAGGAAAGGTTTAGCCAAAACAATCCACCAAGCCCGCCAACTCATAACGCATGGGCACATAGCCATAGGAAACCAACGTGTAACAGTGCCAAGCTACTTGGTAACGAGGGAAGAAGAGGAATTGGTAAACTATGCTCCTGACAGTCCACTGGCTAACCCGAGCCATCCACTGCGTCAAATGATTGCGGTTGCCCCGGCGGCTACTGCGAAAGAGGGAAAAACTGGAAAGGTAAGAGGTGAAGAGTGAAAATGAGCAGCGGCGCGTCTTCAACGGCTAAGAAAACTGAAAAGTGGGGAGTAGTCCACATCTACAGCTCCTACAACAACACCATAGTCCACATAACAGACCTTTCAGGGGCAGAAACTATAGCCCGCACGTCGGGCGGAATGTTTGTGAAAGCTGACAGGCTTGAGTCTTCGCCATACGCAGCCATGCGTGCAGCCTCAGCAGCAGCCGAAATAGCCAAAGACAAGGGGATAACAGCCATCCACATAAAAGTGCGAGCACCTGGTGGACCTGGACCAAGGACACCCGGACCAGGCGCCCAAGCAGCCATAAGAGCCCTTGCGAGGGCTGGCTTCCGTATAGGCAGAATAGAAGAGGTTACGCCTATACCTCACGACGGCACACGGAGACCGGGCGGTAGGAGAGGCAGAAGAGTTTAGCGTTTATCTTTGTGCATAGGGTTTCATGTTGTTCATAGAAAAATTGAAATAATGCACTAGTATTCTATTCAACGGCATTCATGGTTAAACCGCACATTTACGGTGGTCAACCTCGGTGGAAGTAAAAATATTGGAGAAAGACGGAAACACTATGCGTCTTCTAATAAAGGGAGTGGACACACCGTTCATTAACGCCCTACGAAGAAATGTTTTAGCAGAAGTTCCATGCATGGCGATAGACGAGGTCGTAATCATTGAAAATTCATCAGTGCTCCATGATGAAATTATAGCTCACAGACTTGGACTAATACCCTTAAAAACGGACTTAGATAGCTACAACCTTCCAGAAGAATGCTCATGTAAGAGCGAGTTTGGATGCAACCTATGCCGTGTCACCCTCACGTTGGACAAAGAGGCAAAAGATGGAACAATAACCGTCTACTCCGGCGAATTAATCTCAGAAAACCCAAACATAGTGCCGGTAAGCGATGCAATTCCAATAGTTAAGCTTGCAAAAGGGCAAAAGTTGAGGCTCGAAGCCTATGCAAGGCTTGGAAGAGGCAAGGATCACGCCAAATGGCAACCAGTCTCCACATGTACATACAAGTATCTTCCAAGAATAAATATTGACGCCGAAAGCTGTGACGCTTGTGGAAAATGTGTGGAAATATGCCCCAGAAAAGTTTTAGCAAAGAAAGGGGACAAAATAGAAGTTCGTGATCTACTGGCTTGTTCTCTCTGTCAAGATTGTGCAGACGTCTGCCCTAAAGAACCTCCAGCCATAAAAATTGGTTGGGAAGAAAACGCCTTCATATTTGGTTTGGAATCCACTGGAGCGCTTCCACCAGAAAGAATAATGATTGAGGCTGTGAAGATTCTGAAGAAACAGCTGAAGGAGTTTGCATCCCAAATTGAGGTGCAGAAGGCTTGAAGGAGCTTAAAACGACAAACCCTCAACTCATTGAACTTATACGTTTCTTGAAAAAACAGAGTCGCGAACAAAAAGCACCAATATGGAAAGCTATAGCCGAAAAGCTGGCAGTTTCCAAGAGGCGAAGGATAGCCGTTAACATAAGCCGCATAAACAGATACACTGAAAAAAACGAAACCGTTGTTGTTCCCGGGAAAGTTTTAGGCGTCGGCGAACTAAACCACCCTGTAACTGTTGCAGCCTTCGCTTTTTCTGAAACAGCTAAACAGAAAATAAAGAAGGCTAGGGGGAAATGTCTAACCATACCAGAGCTTGTAAAGAAGAACCCGAAAGGCTCAAACGTCAAGATTATAGGGTGAATACAAAATGGAAGAGCTGAAAGACTTTACGGTAATAAATGCTGAAGGCCTAATTCTTGGGAGAATGGCAAGCGTAATTGCCAAACGCCTTCTAAAAGGCGAGAAAATAGCTGTTGTAAATGCTGAAAAAGCCGTAATTTCCGGCAAAAAGAAGAGTAGAGTGGCAGAAGCAAAAGAATTTCTTGAGGTAGGCCATCCATGGAAAGGGCCATTTCACTATAGGAGGCCGGATCGAATTTTGAGGCGAACCATTAGGGGTATGCTTCCCTATAAGCAGCCAAAAGGCAAGCAAGCTTTCAAGAGGCTTAGGGTTTTCATAGGTGTTCCAGAAGAACTTAAAAATGCTAAAATGGAGACTATTGAGGAAGCCCAAGCTAAAAAGCTAACATGCCCCTACTTCACTCTTGGCGAACTTGCAAAGGAGATAGGCTGGAGCGGAGAATAATATGCCAGTGGCGAAAAAGGTTTTAGTTGTCAGCGGGAAAAGGAAAACAGCCATAGCGAGGGCTGTTGTCAAACCGGGAATCGGTAGAATAAGGATTAACAGGATACCATTGGAAATCTACGAGCCTGAAGTTGCCCGACAAAAAATAATGGAACCTCTCATGTTGGCTGGAGACGAAGTTTGGAAACAATTGGATATAGACGTAAAAGTTTGGGGAGGAGGCTACATGGGGCAGGCGGAAGCCGCCAGAATGGCTATAGCAAACGCCTTGCTAAAGTGGACGAAAAGCACACAGCTACGCAACGCCTTTATCGAATACGACAGAACCATGATTGTTGGAGACCCGAGGAGAAAAGAGCCTAAAAAGTTTGGAGGCCCAGGTGCAAGAGCCAGAGACCAGAAAAGCTATAGGTGAAAGGGAGGATTTATGGCATGATTATCCCCGTGAGATGTTTTACGTGTGGCAAATTGATTGGCGACAAATGGGAGGAATTTGCAAGAAGAGTGAAAACCGGCGAGGATGCTGGTGAAGTCCTTGACAGCTTGGGAATTAAACGTTACTGTTGCCGACGTATGCTTCTCTCCCACGTTGAAATTATAGATGAGGTTTTACGTTTCTACGAAGAGGCTGAAAAGAGGAAAGAGGCTAGAAGCTATTACTATCAGCAATAATGTTGAGAGGAAAATTGCATGTCAACGGTTATTGAGGATGTTATTGCGAGAAAAGTTTTCAACAGTCGAGGCGAGGAAACAATAGAAGTTGACGTTATCACGAATTCCGGTTTTGGAAGAGCCTCAGCTCCAGCTGGGAAAAGCCGAGGAAAAGCTGAAGTTGTTTATTTTCCTCCGGGCGGCGTGGACGAGGCGATAAAAAAGGTTGAAGAGCTTATAGCTCCGGAGCTTGTAGGCTTAAACGCTGATTTTCAAGAGGAGATTGACAGAACGCTCCACGAAATTGACAGCACAAAGGACTTTAGGGTCTTAGGAGGAAACACGGCCTTCGCAGTTTCTCTGGCGAATGCAGAGGCCGCGGCAAACTCGTACGGAATCCCGTTGTTCCAATATCTAGGAGGCTACGCTGCCCGCGAACTTCCATATCCTCTTGGAAATGTGATAAGCGGTGGAAGTCACGTTGGTGGTAGGGCTCCAGATATTCAAGAATTTCTTGTTTTGCCAGCTGGTGCGGAATCTTTTTCGGAGGCAGCTGAGGCAAACATTAGAGTTCACAGGAAAGTTGGAGAGTTTTTGAAAAGGAAGGATAAACTTTTTAACTTTGGAAAAAGCGATGAGGGCGCTTGGACAGCAAACATAACAAACTTAGAAGCACTGGAAATTTTGGCACGTGCATGTGAAGAGGTCAGCAACGAGGTCAACTTTAACTGTAGTTTAGGCATAGATTTGGCGGCGTCCACCCTTTGGAACGGCAAGACCAAAAAATATGTTTACCAAAGAGAAGGGAAAGAGCTGGATTCCGGAGAACAGTTAGAGTTTGTCCGTCAAATAGTGGAGAAATACCATCTAGCTTATGTTGAAGACCCATTCCACGAGGAGGATTATGAAAGCTTTGCAGAACTAACGCGGAAACTGAAGGGCTGTCTTGTCTGCGGAGACGACCTTTTCGTGTCAAACAACGAAAGACTGATCCATGGTGCTAAAATGCGTGCAGGCAACGCCATTATAATAAAGGTAAACCAAGTTGGCACACTAACGGATGCCGTGGAAACTATTGAAGCCGCCAAAAGAGCTGGATATATTCCAGTTATTTCCCACCGTTCCGGAGACACTTGTGATTGGCACATAGCCCACTTGGCTGTAGCCTTTAAATGTCCAATTATAAAGGCTGGTGTCGTTGAAGGGGCCAGAATAGCAAAGATAAACGAGTTAATAAGGGTGGAAGAGTTTTTAGGGGACAGAGCTAAAATGGCTGAGCTCCCGATAGTATAATGCAGGATGGAGATGAAAACTTGGCTGATGAAGAAGGAGCAAAAAAAGAGAAAATCGAAGAGGAAGCCGGCGCCGGCGCTGAGGAGGAGCTTCTACTACCTCGGGATACCTTGTTGTCCGCTGGGATCCACATAGGAACGAGAATGAAGACAAAGGATATGGAACAATTCATATACCGTGTCAGGCCAGATGGTCTCTTCGTTTTAGACGTTAAGAAAACGGACGAACGCATACGTGTTGCTGCCAAGTTTCTGGCAAGATTTGATCCCTCTCGTGTGGCAGCAGCAGCTGCAAGACTTTATGCCCAAGAGCCCGTTAGAAAATTCTGTGAGTTAACTGGGGCTATACCCGTTGTGGGACGCTTTATTCCAGGGTTATTGTCCAATCCGCTTTACCCAAACCGCATCGAGCCAGATGTTATAATAGTGTCTGATCCGCGGGCAGACTCTCAAGCTGTCAAAGAGGCATCGTCTGTGGGTATTCCGGTGGTGGCTCTATGCAGCACGGACAACGACTTTTCAGGAGTTGACCTTGTGATTCCAACAAACAACAAGGGAAGAAGAGCTCTAGCCGTAATATACTGGCTTTTGGCTAGACAAGTCCTCCGTGAAAGAGGCGAGCTTCCACCGGACAAGGATCCACCTTTAACCATTGAAGATTTTGAGGCTAAGATCTCCAAGGAAGAGGAGGAAAGTTAGGTAGATGGCTAAGGTTAGGCATCCATGCCAAGCCGGAGCCTTCTACGCTGGAACACCTGAAGCCTTGAAAAGGCAGATTGAGCGATGTTTTCTTCACGAGCTTGGACCCGGAAAAATTCCCTCCGTTGCTGAGGATGGAGCTAGACGCATAGTTGGACTTGTATGTCCCCATGCTGGATACATGTATTCTGGGCCTGTTGCAGCCCACGCCTACTACAGTTTAGCATTAGATGGAAAACCCGACGTCGTGGTTATTTTTGGACCCAACCACACGGGTTATGGAAGCGCCTTGGCCATCATGAATGAGGGGGTTTGGCGCACCCCTCTTGGCGATGTTGAGGTTGATGGAGAAGTTGCCAACAAAATTGTGGAGGAGTCCCGCATTGTGGACGTTGACGACCTTGCTCACCGTTATGAACACTCAATTGAGGTTCAACTTCCCTTTCTACAGTATCTTTTCGGCCCAAATTTTAAGATCGTTCCCATCTGCTTTTTAATGCAAGATTTACATTCGTCCATGGAAGTGGGACAGTCCACAGCGAAGGTTTTAGCTGGAAAAAACGCGGTGATAATAGCCTCTTCAGACATGACTCACTACGAGCCCCATAAGGTGGCTGAACGAAAAGATAGACTGGCACTTCAGGCAGTCGAAGAAATGAATGAAACAAAGTTCTATTCGATCATCGAAGAGCATCGA
Source organism: Candidatus Bathyarchaeota archaeon (assembly GCA_018396875.1). Taxonomy (GTDB): domain Archaea; phylum Thermoproteota; class Bathyarchaeia; order Bathyarchaeales; family Bathycorpusculaceae; genus DRVP01. Next base: position 18,764 of record JAGTQG010000019.1, on the reverse strand, counting down.
ATCTCTGCGTGCGGCTACGGCCCGATAGCCGCCTTAATAACGGCTGCAAAGGCTTTAGGCGCAAAAGAGGCAAAATTATTATGCTACAAGACCAGTGGAGATGTTAGTGGCGACTACTCAGCCGTTGTTGGGTACGCCGCCGTGCAGTTCACGAAATAGTGGTTGAGAATGGGGGTAGTTGTCGCTTCAGCTCCCGCCAAGGTGATCCTTTTCGGAGAACACTTCGTCGTTTACGGTGAACCCGCCATTGTTATGGCAATAGACAAAAGAGCCTATGCTAGGGTGGAGACACGTCAAGACAATAGGCTGTACATTTGTTCACAGAATCTCGGTTTGTCGGCGTTCTACGAAAACGGTAACATCAGAGTAGAGAGAGGCGACCAAAGAGAAGCAAGAGCGAAGCTTGAACCGATAAGATGTGCAGTGGAAAAAGTCTTAGAAAAAGCTGGAGAGAAAGTTGGCTTAAACGTGGAAGTCCATTCAACAGTGCCCGTCGCCGCTGGACTTGGATCGTCGGCAGCCGTAGCCGCCGCTACTGCGGCAGCCACGGGTGCGGCACTAAACGTTAAAATGTCAAAGGAAGACGTTTTTCGTATAGCCTTTGAAGCTGAAAAAATAATGCATGGCACCCCATCTGGCGTGGATCCAGCCATATCAACTTTTGGCGGAACCATGCTTTTCCAATTGGACACAGGTTTTAAGCCTCTTGAGGTCAAGGCTGAAGTGCCCCTTGTTGTCGGCAACACGGGCATTGAAAGGTCAACACGTATTCAAGTTGCGAAGGTCCGTGAGCTGAGAGACAAGTATCCACAAATTGTTGAGCCAATGATGCGGGCAGCCCGCGAAATAGTGTTGCAAGCCATGGAAGCGCTGAGGAGAGGCAACCTTGAAACCATTGGGGAGTTAATGAACATAAACCACGCGCTACTATATGGGCTGGGAGTTTCAGACGAGTCGCTGGAATGGCTCATAAACGCCGCAAGAAAAGCCGGGGCGCTTGGCGCCAAATTAACTGGAGCTGGCGGCGGCGGGTGCATGATAGCCCTTGCAACAAAGGAAAGACTTGAACAAGTTTTGGAGGCTGTTCAAAGGGCTGGCGCCAACGCCTTCATAGCTAGAAAAACTGATGAGGGTGTTAGAATTGAGTCAAGCTAAACCAACAGTTCTAAAGATAGGCGGCTCGGTTATAACGGATAAAAGCAAAGAAATGGAGGTACGCATGGACGCCATAAGCCGCCTAGCCGACGAAATTCTTGAGGCGAATCCTAAAAACTTGATAATAGTTCACGGTGGAGGAAGCTTCGGGCACCCGTTAGCGGAGAAACACTCTATAAAAGAGGGTTTTAAAGATGCATCCCAGATTGTTGGGTTCGCCGAAACCCACCATGTTATGACGGTGCTTAACGGACTTTTCATGGACGCACTAATATGGCGAGGCCTACCAGCCGTAAGCATTCCCCCATCCTCCTGCATAATGACTAAAAATGGAAGAATAGCATGTTTTGACGAAGCCCCCACGAGAAAGCTGTTGGAAATGGGTTTCATCCCTGTCCTCTATGGAGACGCTGTTCTCGACACGGAATTGGGTTTTACAATACTTTCCGGAGATCAACTAACATCCTTTCTAGCCTTACGCTTTAATGCAAAAAATATCTTGATCGGCGTAGACGTAGACGGGCTATATAACGAAGATCCTAAACTCAATGCTAAAGCGAAAATGTTTGAACATCTAACCCTAGAGGAACTAAGGAAGGTTCAGGGTCTTTTAGGTGGTTCAAATGCTTGCGATGTGACCGGAGGAATGGCTAACAAGATTGCAGAGCTTATTCCCGCCATAGAACACGGCATCCCGGTTTTAATTGTCAATGCCTCTAAACCGCGCTACCTCTATAAGGCTCTTAAGGGAGAAAAGGTGAGGGGCACACTTATAGAGAAGGAATGATTGTTGGCTGAAAAAACACAGAAACGGAAAGCAGACCACATTCGAATAGCCACAACCTACAATGTTCAGGCAAAGAAAAACACCACAGGTTTCGAGGACGTTCACTTCGTCCATAAGGCTTTGCCGGAAATAGACAAAGATGAAGTTGACCTTTCCACCACAGTTTTTAATCACAAGTTTTCAGCACCATTGATGGTTAGTGCCATAACAGGCGGGACAAACGAAGCCAGAAAAATTAACGCGGCCATAGCCACCGTTGTCGAGGAACTTGGGCTTGGAATGGGTGTTGGAAGCCAAAGAGCGGCTTTGGAGGATAAGCGTCTTGAAAAAACTTTTGTAATAGCCAGAAAAAAGGCGCCCACAGCCTTCATAGTGGCGAACATTGGTGGAGTGCAACTAGTCCGTGGATACGGCGTCAAAGAGGTGCGTAGAGCCATAGAAATGATTGATGCGGATGCCATTGCAATACATTTGAATCCACTTCAGGAGGCTGTTCAACCAGAAGGCGAAACAAGCTTTAGGGGTGTTCTCTACAGAATAGGGGAAATAGCCAAAGAACTCGACAAGCCTGTAATCGTAAAAGAGACCGGTGCCGGGATAGCTGCGGAAGAAGCTAGAAAACTTGAGGCTGCAGGCGTAAAGGGCATAGATGTAAGCGGCGCTGGCGGCACAAGCTTTGCGGCAGTCGAATTTTTCCGTGCTAAGGGAGGGAGAAACCTTCACCGCCGAAGGCTTGGAGAAGTTTTCTGGGATTGGGGCATACCGACAGCCATAAGCCTAGTAGAAGTCGCCCAGACGGTAAACATTCCAGTTATAGCTTCGGGAGGAATACGCAGTGGGCTAGACGCAGCCAAAGCATTAGCCCTCGGAGCAAGCCTCGCAAGCCTAGCCCAGCCGGTTCTGCAAGCTGCTGTTGAGGGCGGCGTTAAAAGAATAAGGAGAACGTTAAGCCTGCTTATCGAGGAGCTGAAGAACGCCATGTTTTTAACTGGTGCTGGGAACCTTGAACAGTTACGGAAAGCGCCCCTTGTCATAACTGGAAAAACCGCCGAATGGTTGAGGCTCAGAGGGTTTGATGTTGAATCCTACGCTAGGAGGAGTGCTTCTCCATGAACATTGAGAAACTGTTAGAGGAAAAAGCTCCACTGATAAACAAGGCTATTGAAAAGTATATTCCACGATTCTTCTCCAAAAATGCCCTCATATTCAAGGTTATTCCACCACGATACGCTTACAACGCTGAAGCTTTGAACAAGGCGATTGCTGAACCAGTCTGGGAGTTTCTGGACAGAGGCGGAAAACGATGGCGTCCAACACTTTTCCTACTTATATGCGAAGCTTTGGGGAAAAATCCTGAAGATTATCTAGATTACTCCATAATTCCCGAAGTTATTCATAACGGAACCTTAATGATAGACGACATTGAAGACTCTTCGGAATACCGCAGGGGAAAACCATGCACCTACAAGATTTACGGCTTAGACATAGCCATAAACGCTGGAAACGCCATGTATTATCTGCCGCTTTTGCCGCTTATGGAAAACCGCGAGAAAATAGGCGCTGAGAAACTGGCGAAAATCTATGAAATTTACGTGCAGGAGATGATAAACTTAAGCCTTGGACAAGCCATGGACATAGCTTGGCACAGGGGCTTAGCAAACGCCGACCAAATAAGCGAAGAAGACTACCTACAGATGTGCGCCTACAAAACCGGAACATTGGCAAGGATGGCCGCCAAAATCGCTGCAGTGCTTGCCGACGCGGACGATGAACTTGTTGAGAAGCTTGGACTTTTCGCCGAAAGTATAGGCGTGGCCTTCCAAATCCAAGACGACGTTTTAGACTTGACTGGAGAGGAATTCGCCGAAAAGAAGGGTGGACGCGGGCAAGACATAACCGAAGGAAAACGCACCTTAATGGTGATTCACACTTTAAGGGTTGCAAACGCCAAGGACCGGGAAAGGCTAATTGAAATTTTGAGGATGCACACCACAGACCAGAAACTTAGAGATGAGGCAATAGCCATAATGAAAAAATACGGCTCAATAGATTACGCCAAAAACTTCGCGAGAAAAATTGTCGAGGAAAGCTGGAAAAACGTAGAAAAACTTCTTCCGCCGTCAGATGCAAAGGAAAAGTTAAACGCTTTCGCGAAATTCCTTATTGAGAGAAAGATATAAGCCACTAAGAGAGACAAACCTTGACGGAACCAACCAAGGAAATAGAGGAGCTAATTCGAAAATTCGCTTTGCTAAACGCCGTCAAACACGAGGGAAAAGCCCAATCCGGGCCAGTCATAGGTAAACTTTTAGCCGAAAAGCCGGAACTCCGGGCAAAAGCGAGGGAAATTACCGCCCTTGTAAACAAGATAGTGGGTGAGGTTAACAGTCTACCGTTAAGCGAGCAAAAACGTATAGTCGAAGAGAAATGGCCAGAAGCCCTTGTAAAAGAGAAGGTTGAGGAAGAGAAAAAGCTTCCGCCTTTGCCCAACGTGGACAAGTACAAGACTGTTGTGACGCGTTTTTCGCCAAACCCCGACTGTGTTCTTCATCTGGGTTCGGCTAGGGCGATAATTCTTTGCCATGAATATGCCCGCATGTATCGTGGAAAATTCATTTTACGATTTGAAGACACTGATCCAAAACTGAAAAGACCTGTTCCAGAATTTTATGACAGCATCCGTGAGGATCTCATGTGGCTGGGTTGCAAACCCGATGAGGAGTACATTCAAAGCGATAGAATCCCAATATATTATGAATACGCTGAAAAACTGATCAATGATGGCAACGCCTACGTTTGCATATGCACGCCTCAAGCTTTCAGAGAAAAAATCCTAGCCCAGAAACCGTGTCCATGCCGTGACTTGCCACCCGAAACCCACATGGAAAGATGGCAACGCATGTTGGACGGAGAATACAACGAGGGAGAAGCAGTTGTACGCATAAAAACGGATCTAAACCACCCAAACCCAGCCGTAAGAGACTGGCCAGCCTTACGCATCATCGACACCGAAGAGTATCCCCATCCAAGGGTTGGCAGCAAGTACCGCGTTTGGCCCCTATACAATTTCGCATGCGGTTTAGACGACCATTTGATGGGTGTAACTCACATCATTCGCGGCAAAGAACACTTGACAAACATGGTTCGCCAAAAATACATGTACAGTCACTTGGGGTGGGAATATCCAGAAGCAATACATTACGGGAGACTCAAAATTGTGGGGGCATACCTTAGCAAGTCGAAAATCGTTCAAGGGGTGAAAGGAGGTCTCTATACGGGCTGGGATGACCCGAGACTGGCAACATTCGCGGCGTTAAGAAAGCGTGGAATCACCCCTGCAGCCATAAAAAGACTGATAATAGATGTGGGACCCAAAACATCTGATGTTGTCTTAAGCTGGGAAAACCTTTACGCCTACAACAGAAAAATCTTGGATCCAGAGGTGAACCGCTACTTTTTTGTGCAAACCCCAATTCAGCTGACAGTGCATGGATTACCAAGAACTTTCATAGCCAAAATCAGATTGCATCCAGAACGTCCCGAAAGAGGTTTTAAGGAATACGTAATAAAGACATCTGAAGGAGACACAGCCCTCTTTTGGATTTCAAGAAATGATCTGAAAAGCCTAACGGTTGGAAAAGCTGTTCGTCTAATGGAGTTGTTCAACATCAAAATTGAAAGTGTTGAAGCGTATGCTGTTGAAGCCTCATTCTTAAGTGAATCCTATGAAGACGCAAAAAGAATGGATGCACCTCTCATACACTGGGTTCCAATAGGCGACGATATGCCATGCCAAGTAGTGATGCCAGACGCTGCGACAGTTGAAGGTGTAGCCGAAAAAGCCTGTAAAAACCTTAAATCAGGCGACATAGTGCAGTTTGAGAGGTTCGGCTTCGTGAGAATAGAACGGCTTGACGGGAAAATCTTAGCCTACTTCGCCCACAAGTAGGAGGGAGAAACATTGCGCAAACAGGACAGAATAATCCTTTGGCCCGCATATTTTGACTCAACAAAAACCAGAGGGGAAGGCAGAAAAGTACCCAGAGGAATGGCTGTGCCCTCACCAAAAGTTTCGGAGCTTAAAGAGGCTGCTGAAAAACTTGGTCTTGAATATGAACTTGTCTTGGATGCATGTTACCCAAAAACACCTTGGCTCAAATCCGGCATGCTTCTTGTCGCAAAAAAGGAGCCTAAAAATCAGTTGTTGAAAAAGATTGCTAAGCAATTGCAGAACATTCGTTCCTCAACTGCCAAATAATTACACTAGTCAGTTTCTTCTTCGCTGATTAAAACAGCGTTTATGACGCCGTTTTGTCCAGGGCGGGATGTTACTCGTGCAAGTCCCAGACTTGTTTCTACTATTGTGCCTTTTGTTATTACACCCCTTCTATCATAGTCCACGTTTGCAGGGTTTCTCACAACACGTAGGATTTCAGCCTTTTCGGTTTTTCCAGTCTTCAAATCAGTCACGCAGGCGTATTTCTCGCTCAGAACTCTGACCTTCAAGTTGCCGCCTCTTCTCCTTTCAACTTTTCTTTTCGGCTCGCCGAGGACTGTCTCGGTTGGGAAGGAACCCTGCTCAAATTTTCGTTTTCCTCTGTAAGGTTTCCTCTTTCCTCCAGTTGGTTTTCTTTTGTGTAAGTCGCCGTGCCACACGGACATGATGATCCCTTTTAGGCTTGTTCACTATCACACCGCTTAAAATATAAACCTATCCATCAAAAAGAAGAGAACGTCAAAGTTCAGAACTTTCAACGGTCTTTTCTGAGGCCCTGTCCTTTTCAAGAATTTTCCTGAGCTCCCTTTTCATTGTAGGGATGTCGTGGCTTAAACCAAAATAGTCTGCAAAGTAGTCGGTGGTTTTCAAAACGGCGGTTCGTCCCTTTCTTTCAGAGGCAATAAGCCCCATTTCTTTGAGCAGTTTAATGTGCCCATAGGCATGATGTCCCCGTACTTCAATGACGCGTTTCTGTGGAACCGGCTGTCTAAGGGCAATGTACGCTAAAGTTTTAAGAGGACCAATGGAAAGAAGCGGTCTCTTGACAAGCTTCCTCACGTGAGGTGTAAATTCAGCCTTTAGTTGGAGAACATACCTTTCATCCTTAAGCTCTAAAATTTCCAATGCTGTGTTTCTGCTAGCATATTCCTGAATAAGCCTTTTTACAATATTCTTAACTTTGCGTTGAGATCTAGTTTTCAAAACAGAGCAAAGCTCTGAAATGGTTAATGGTCGTCCAGAAACATATAACGCTGCCTCAACTAGAGCAAGTTCGTTGATGGCTTTTCCATCTGCGGTTTGAGGTTGAGTTTTTAAGTCAACTGGCGGGCTCTTCTTTTCCAATGTTAAGGCCTCCGATGGTTATGTAAATCTCCTCGGTTTCCTCGTCTTGCCATAGGCTTACTTTTTCATTTTGAGCTAGGAAAAGTAGAAGGATGAATGTGCGGATTGCCTCCAGCCTTGTCATATCTTTGATTAATGTTGAGAACTGGATTATGCCCGTGCCCTTCACTTTCTCGCAAAGTAGTCTGTAAAGGTTCTCCATCTGAAGCTCAATTTCCATCAAGTAGTAGTCAGTCTGCGGCAGAATCTCCGAGGGTGATGGAAGAACTAGTTCAAGCCGTTCTTTCACGGGCTTCAGGAGCATTTCGCTTTTTAAAACGTCATCTAAAACTTCCAAAAGGTGCCTTATGGTTGTTGACGTCAACTCGTATCTAAGGGGGAGGAAAAGCGGAGGAGGCAGAAAGTCTTGCACTGGTTTAGGTGGAAGCGGAGGCTCCTCAAGCTTCAACAGCAGCTTTGACTTCATCAAATATATTAGGGCTGAAGAGTCTAGGGCTATGCCTGACGCTCTAAAATCTATCTGTCCAGTCTTTTCCATTTCCTCTAAGAAAGTGGTGAGTAAATATGCAATGTTAATGTTCCACGGAGATAGTTTTTCAAGCTTGTGAAATTCGAAAAGTATGTTCCATGGTGGACGAAGATAAAAGGGCTTTTTGATGTTTGTCGCCATCTAACTCGGTACCTCTAGAAACTTAGCTGAGACAACGTGAGAGACTCCGTTTCGCCCATAGACGCCGTACACTTTCTGCGCTTTGTTAACCATTTCGGGTTTAAGCGTGATTATGATAAACTGAGTTTTCTCCGACTCTTCTAAAAGAAGATCGGCCAGTTTCGAAACATGGAAAGCGTCTAGGTGTGCGTCCACCTCGTCCATAATGTAGAAAGCGGCTGGTGTAAATTCTTTTATGGCGAATAGGAAGGCAACAGCGGCTACTGAGCGTTCTCCACCGCTTGCTCCACTGACAACTATGGAAGGCTTGTTCGGAAACTGGACAATCATGTCTATTCCACCAGCGAAGGGGTCTTCTGGATTTTCAAGTTTAAGAGTAGCAGTTCCTCCTCCGGTGAGTTTAGCGAAGTACTTCTGCAGGTTTTGGTTTATTTTTTCAAAGGCTTCCAAGAAGACTTTGCGTTTCTTGCTTTCAACTTCCTCCATAAACTTTATTATTGCTTGCTTCTCTCTTTCAAGTTCATTCATTCTGAGGGACAACTCCTTATAACGGGCGATTTGTTCAGCGTAATGCGACAACGCAAGCTGGTTTACGGCTTCTATTCTCTCAAATTCAAACCTAAGCATCTTCAAGGTGGCCTCGGCTTCTTCAACCTCTCTAGGTGCTACTTTCAACGGTTTTTCGTATCCGAACTGCTTCAGCTGGTTTTGCCATTGTTCAAGCTGGATGTATGCTGCTTGAATGTTCAGTTGACACTGGTTCCACAGTCGATCTGTCTCCTCATATTCAGCGTCAAGTCTACGCAGTACTTGGTCGATTTCATCGATTTGTGTGGTGAATTTTTGCGCTTCCTCCTTGGCTGATAAAACGGTCCTTGAAAGCTCATCGCGACTTTTCTCCAAATCAGCCAATTCTTGCTTCAGTTTTTCCCTTTCTTGCAGCGCTTCCTCAACTTCGCTTTCAACCTTTTTGAACTGTTGTTCAATTTTGGTTAGCTGGATTTTGGCATTTCGGTACCCTGTCCTCAAAACGTTGTCATATTGGGATTGAAGGGTTGAGATTTCGGTTTGAACGGCGCCGAGCTTCTGCCTTAAAGTGTTTATTTCTTCAGAGATCTTTTCCCTTTTTGTTTCCATTTCCTGAATGTGTGCTGGGTCAACCTTCCGCCTTAAAACTGCCAGTTCGCTTTGAAGCTTACGGTTTCCTTTTTGTATAATGCTTTTTTCAGCTCTGTAAGTCCATATTTTCGCCTTTTCGGCTTCGATTTCGCCTTCAACCCTTTTAATGTTTGAGTCTATTCGCTTAATGTTAGACTTTGTTCTCTTTATGCTTCTTTTGACTCTGGCTATTTCTCTGTCAAGCATGGTTATGGCTTCTGATAAACGGGCAATTTCAACTCGGGTTTTGTCTATTTCCTCCTCTAACGCAGCTACGTCGCTTTCCCTTCTCATGAGGTGTCTCTGCAAAGCTGTAACGGCTTCATCTAAGCTCTTTATGGCTGTCTCGCTAGGTATGATGGCTGAAAAATCAATTGGCGCCCTGTAATAACCACTTTCTAGGGCGCCGCCCGGTTCGTACAGGTCGCCGTTAACTGTCACGGTCCTATAACCTTCGTTAGACAATGTTAAGGCGGTTTTTTCGTCTTGAACAATTAAAGTGTCTCCAAAAACAAAGTGTACGGCGGGCTCGTATTGCTTTGCACATTTTATGAAAGAGAAGGCTGTTCCGTTAACTCCTTTAGCATTTGGTGTTTTAATGGGCTTTACGTTGGAGATCCCTTCGAGAGGTATTATCTTAACACGTCCAAGCTTCATTTTCCTCAAAGTTTCAGTGCACGTGAAGGCAGCGTCAAAATCCTTTACTACGAGGGCGTCCAGCCAGCCGCTGGCAGCAACCTCAATTGCCTGCTGGTAGGCTTTATCTATCTTTATCAGGTTGCGCAGTCTGCCGTAGACTCCGGGTATTACGCCCAGTTCACCGAGTTCTTCTATGCTTTTGAGGGCTTTCTCCTCAGCGGCTATTGTTTCTGCAAGTTCTCTTTGAGTGGCAAATTCCACGACGGCTTCGCGGGCTGAGTCCGCTATTTTTCCGGCTTCTGCTATCTCCCGTTCTATAGCCTCTTTCTGCGCTATTCTCCTTTCAAGCATGCGCTCTAAACTTTTAAGCTGATTTTTCTGTTCCTTCTGCACTTTTTCAAGTTCAGCTAAAGACTTTTCCAGTTCAGCAAGGGTTGAGGCGAACCGCTCTTTTCGCTCATTTAAGTCTCTCAGCCTTCTTTCACGGATTTTTATGGCTGTTTGGCTTTTAACGTGCTCCGATCTCAAAAATGCAAGTCTTTTGTAGTTTCTGTCCAGCTGCAGCTCTATCTCCCTTATCTTTTTGCTGTTCTCGCCGAGACTTTCCCAAAGTTGCGCGGCTTCTCTTGCAAGCGCGTCATGTTCAGCTTGCCTTTTGTTAATTTCATTTTGGATACGCTCATACTCTGTCCTTAAGCGCCTTATTTTTAGACGATTCTCGTGAATTTCCTTTCTGATTGACTGGTATTGTTGGAGACTGTTTTCTCTGAATTTTTTGAGGGTTTCGAGATTTGCTTTTCCAGAGCTTATTTTTGTTGTTAGTTCAGTGATTTTTGATTTGAGCTCCCCTATTTTCATTTGAACCCTTAAAACTTGGGAGCTTCCCTCTTCAACGATTTCAGAGCTTAGCTTCCGCCATTCCTCCTCGACTTCTTTGCGTTTAAGCCTGTACTGGTCGCGGACAGCCCTAAGCTTTTCAAGTCTGCTTTTGATTTTTTCTGCCTGCGCTGTTTCTTGCACTATTTTTTCTTGGATTTTTGCAATGTCGTAGGATAGTTTAACAGCTTCAAATTTTTTAATCTCATTTTTGAGGAAATTATAGCGAAGAAGCTCGTTGCGTTCCCTTTCAAGGTCTTCAACTCGTCTTTGCACTTCCTCTATTCTTCCCATGGCCGTTCGTATGGACAAATCTGCGGCTCGCAGTTTTTCTTCAGCCTGAGCTTTTTCAGCGTCGTATTGGGCTATTCCAACAAGATCCTCGATTATCTTTCGCCTTTCCATAGGGGAAACGTCTGCCAAACGGGTTATGGTGCCTTGCAAGATTATGTTTTGACTTGTGGAGCTTATGCCCGCCATGGACAAAACTTCCATCAAGTAAGCCCTTGAAATTCTTCTTCCATTAAGTCTGTACACGCTCTGACCGTTTCGATACACCTCGCGGGATATGGTAACCGTAGCTGTGTCCACAGGTATGCGTCCATCCGAATTGTCAAATTGTATGACAACCTTAGCCATTTTCGCCCTTTCTAGACCTGCCTTCTCAGAGCCTTGGAAAATCAGTTTTGCAGCGGTTTCCGCCCTAAGCCTCTTAACGCTTAGTTCGCCGAGGGCAAACAAAATGGCGTCAACAATGTTTGTTTTTCCACTGCCGTTGGGTCCCGTTATCACTGAAAAACCTTTATCTAGAAGAATCTTAACCGTTTGCGGTCCAAAGGATTTGAAACCTTTAAGCTCAATCTTTTTAATATAGGGCATTAAACTGCGCCCTCACCCCGCGTGAAGCCGTCACCCGGTCACTTGAACTCCTTTTTACACGATTTCGCTATAAAAGTTTGCATTGGCACATTTTAACGGTTATGCACTTTAAAACGGTTATTTCTCAACTTTTAAACCATGTTTTGTAGCCATTTTCTTGACAAATTCTTTAATCCGCTCATCTTCGCCGTAAACAAGCAAATAACCGTCACTTTGCTCTTCATGTGAAAGTTTTAATTCTTCAGCTAAGGCTTTCAAGGAATCTAGAGGCATCTCGTCTGATGGCTTAACACGGATCCAACGTTGCTCTCTAGGCAATCCCGGAACAAACCTTGAAACGCTTTCTTCTTCATCTATTTTTCTGCTGGCTTCCTCCAATCTTTTGAGCCACTCTTCAACATACTTATCTCCAAATCGCTGACCTTCTGATATTAAGAAGGATTCCACATTGTTTAGACACTCCTCAATTTTCTGGCTTGTTTCAAGTCTTGACGGGTCAGCCCTTAAAACATTAATCAATGTCCGAGCATACTTTAAATCGCTAATAACGTTAGAGGGAATCGAAACCCCTCTTCTGCGGAGGTCTATCATCATTTCCTCGAGAACTTTCCAGATGGCTAAATAGCCCATTCATCTTCCCAAACGTATAAACTCCGTGAAACGTTATATAGTTATTGTATTGAAGCTGCGTGTCGCAATATTTGCCCGTTTGTTGGGAAAAGGTTTTTAGTTAAGTTGTTATATGTGTGTTCAGCAAGTGTTGCTAGTGAGGTTGATGTTTGATGTCTGTGTTTGCAGCTCCCGGCGCGTATGACCGTGCCATAACTGTTTTCTCGCCTGACGGGAGACTTTTTCAAGTAGAGTATGCCATGGAGCTTGTTAATCGTGGAGCCACTATTTTGGGGATAAAATGTCCCGAAGGCGTTGTTTTAGGTGCTGAGGAAACAATCGAGCCTCTTGAGGAGTCTGAAGCTTCTTGGAAGATTTTTAAAATTGATGAGCATATCGGCGTGGCAATAGTGGGTTTAAGTTCTGACGCTAGAGTTTTGATTGATAATGCCAGAATTTATGCTCAAAGTAACAGGTTAACATACGATGAGCCCATCGATGTTGAGGTTGTGACAAAACGGGTCTGCGACATAAAACAGCTTTACACCCAGCACGGCGGCGTCAGACCTTTCGGGGTTTCATTGTTGTTCGGTGGGGTGGACAAAACTGGCTGCCGTCTTTTTGCAACTCATCCAAGCGGCACCTATAGGGGACACAAGGCTGTAGCTGTGGGCGCTGGAAAGGACACGGCGATGAGCATTTTGCGGGAAGAATACCGGGACGGCATGAGCCTAGAGGACATAATCAAACTTGCGGTGAAATGCCTTGTAAAAGCCCTTGAAGCTAGGGGGCTTCAGCCCAGAATAAAGATTGCTGTTATCCCAGCAGCCACAAAGAAGATGGAAATGCTCAGCGACGAAGTTGTTGAAAAATACATAAAGAGTTTGGGACTAGGCAAGTGAATTTGAAATGAGTGAAAAGTACACTGTTGCCCGCATGACAAAGGGCAACGAGCACTTTGAAGTTCTAGTAAAACCTGACAAGGCTTTGGATTACCGTATGGGGAAAACCTCCGCCATAACTGAGGTTCTTGTCACAGAAACGATTTTTTCAGACGCAAGCAAAGGCACAAAAGTGTCTGAGGAAGCGCTCCGTAAGGCTTTTGGAACCACGGACCCCCTCAAAATAGCGGACATAATCATCAAGAAAGGCACATTGCAGTTGACCACTGAACAGCGTAGAAAAATGATTGAGGAAAAACGCAGGCAAATAATCGCTTTCATATCCAAAAACTGCGTTGATCCGAGGACAAATCTGCCTCATCCACCTATGCGTATTGAGCAAGCCTTGGAGCAAATCCACTACTCTATAGACCCCTTCAAACCGACTGAGGAACAGGCAAGAGAAGTCGTCAAGCTTCTCCGACAAGTTTTACCCCTAAAAATGGAGCAGGTCTCGGTCAGTGTTCATGTGCCAGCGGAGTATGCGGCCAAAGCCTATGGAACAATAAAGGCTATGGGAACCATAAAACGCGAAGAATGGCGGGCAGATGGTTCATGGCATGGAATCCTAGAAATGCCAGCGGGTCTCTATGGACCTTTTCTTGAAAAAATTGGGGAGGTTACAAGGGGAAACGCTGAAGCAAAAATAATATCCTGATTTGAAAATTATGGTTTGGATGTGTGTTTATGCCAACATTTTTTGAAAGGAGACAGCTTGTGGTTCCCGGCGACTTGTTGGCTGAGGGCGATTACGTAGCTGGAGAAAACACTTTCAAGTCAAACAACAAGATTTACGCTTCCAGAATTGGGCTTGTGGAATATGAAGATAATAAGGTGAACGTTGTAGCATTAAGGGCGTTCTACATTCCAAGAGTTGGAGACACAGTTATCGGAACCGTTGTCGAGGTTGGTTTTAACGGGTGGGTTGTTGACATAAATGCACCTTACCTAGCCCTTTTAAGAGCCTCAGAAGTGCTCAACAGATCCTTCAAACCGCAGAAAGACGATTTAACGCAGGTTCTAGACGTTGGCGACTTAGTTGTGGCTAAAATAGCCTCCTACGATAGAACTCATAATCCACAGCTAAGCGTAGACGAGCCGGGCTTGGGGAAAATAACTCGCGGGCAAATCGTGAAAATAACGCCTACAAAAATCCCCCGTGTAATCGGAAAAAAGGGTTCAATGATTTCCATGATAAAGCAGGAAACTGGATGCCACATAATTCTCGGACAAAACGGCATCATACTCATAACTGGAAAGAGTCCGGAAGACGAGGAGTTGGCAATAATGGCGATACATAAAATCGAGGAGGAAGCCCACACCACGGGATTGACAGATCGCATATTACAGTTGATTAGGAAGGAAAAGGAGAAGAAAGGAGGTTTGAAAACATGAGTCAGAAAACTGAAAAATTGATTGATAAAAAAGGTTTGAGAATTGATGGGAGAAAACCCGACGAGCTTAGGCCCATAAAAATTGAGGTTGGTGTGCTTTCGAACGCTGATGGTTCTGCTTACATTGAACAAGGGAAAAATAAGATTCTAGCCGCTGTTTACGGGCCGAAGGAGCTTCATCCAAAACATTTGGCTTTACCAGACCGCATGGTTCTAAGGTGTCGTTATCACATGGCACCTTTCTCTGTTCAAGAACGTAAATCTCCAGCCCCTTCTAGGCGGGAAATAGAGCTTTCAAAAGTTATTAGGGAAGCCATTGAGCCGGCAGTTTTCGTTGAATACTACCCACGAACAGCTGTGGACATCTTCATTGAGGTTTTGCAGGCTGATGGAAGCACGAGGTGTACAAGCATAACAGCAGCTTCGCTGGCTTTGGCTGATGCCGGTATCCCCATGCGGGATTTGGTGGCAGCATGCTCTGCTGGCAAGGTTGAGGACATGATAGTTCTTGATTTGAACGACGTTGAAGACAAGGTTGGAACGGCTGACGTCCCAGTGGCTTACATGCCCAACTTGGGCGTTATAACGCTACTGCAGATGGATGGAATCCTAACAAGCGAGGAGTTTGAGAAGGCTGTGAACCTTGCCATTGAGGGTTGCATGAAAATCTACGCTATGCAGAGGGAGGCTTTAAAAGCCAAATATGTAAGTGTTAAGGAGGTTGAAGAATAATGACGGCAGCAACAACTGTTGTACGTGTGAAACAGAAGCAAATCGCCCAATTAATTGCCAAAGGAAAGAGGCTGGACGGACGAGGCTTAACCGACTACCGCGAAATAAAAATCGAACAGGGAATAATTGAAAGAGCAGAGGGCTCTGCCAAAGTTCTACTTGGAAAAACCGAGGTCATGGTAGGGGTCAAAATTGAAACTGGTGAACCTTTCCCAGACACGCCAAACGAGGGAGTGTTAACAGTCAACGCTGAACTTGTGCCTCTGGCTTCGCCAACCTTCGAACCGGGACCGCCAGACGAAAACTCCATAGAGCTGGCAAGGGTTGTTGATCGAGGCATAAGGGAGTCAAAAGCCATAGACCTAGAAAAGCTCTGCATAACTCCGGGCAAAAAAGTATTTGTAATATTTGTTGACATTTACGTCCTAAATCATGATGGTAACCTGATCGACGCCTCGGCTTTGGCTGCGATGACGGCACTATTAAACACAAAAATGTTTAATTACGAGGTTGAGAATGGCGAGGTAAAAATAAAGCCCGGCTACACACCACTGCCGGTGAGGCGACATCCTGTGGCTGTTACCTTTGCGAAGATTAATGACAGGCTTGTGGTGGATCCGTGGCTTGAAGAGGAGCAAATAATGGATGCGCGGCTTACCATAACGACGGATGACGACGGTAACATCTGCGCCGTTCAAAAAGGTGGAAGCGGATGCTTCACCCCAAAGCAGGTTTTTGAGGCTGTTCAAATCGCTAAGGAAAAGGCTGCGGAAATAAGGAAAAAGCTTGGATGGTGAAAGCATGGGTAAAAGAACTAAAAAAGTTGGTCCGACAAGAGGCTTGGGTGCCCGTTACGGCGCAACTGTCAGGAAACGGTATGTAAAAATTGTCACTGAGATGAAAAAGAAACATAAATGCCCGCAATGCGGTCTCTCCAAAGTTAAGAGGGTTAGCGTGGGCGTGTGGCAATGCAGAAAATGCGGCTTCAAATTCACCGGCGGAGCGTATACGCCTACAACAAAACTTGGACTTGTTGCTAAGCGTGTGGCTAAGGGCACACCAGTAGAAGAGGTGGAAGCTGCAGCTGCGTTGGAAACCGAAGAAGAATAGGCTGAAAACTTGTGATACTTTTAACCACCTCGCGGAGGCCAACAAGGAGAATTAGGACTTTTTGTAAGGAGCTTTCCTACAACATACCGGGCGTTACAAGGATAAACCGTGGGAAACTGAGTCTTGAAGGCTTAGCTGCGAAAGCCCTAGAACTCAAAGCAGAAAAAGTTTTAATTGTGGACAGGTGGAAGGGCGGACCCGGGAAAATAGAGCTTTTCAAGCTTGAGAACGGAAAACTGCAGCTCATGCCACCTCTCATCTATCTGAGAGGCGTCAAACTTCGAAGGGAATTTGGAACCATGCCAAAGGGTAGAAGAATCAAGTCCACAGTGATGTTGGCTTCTCCCAAGTTTTCTCAAGAAATTGCACGGTTGGAGGAAATTCTTTCAGCCTTCTTCAACATCCCAATAATGCACAGCTTAGAAGACTGTAAGAATTACGACGCTTTGTTGCAGGTTAAATTAAACAAGGCTGGCGAGATTCTGGCTACTTTTAGGCTTCTTCCAGAAAACGTTGAAATAGGTCCAAGAATGCGGATATCCCACCTTATCTGGGATTTAACCCATGAAGGCTAACGCTGTTATACGCCTAAAAATCCCCCACAAAGAATGCTTAGAAACAGTCTATCGAGCGCTGGCGCCGGAAGCAGCGAAGCCGGCGACAACCCGTTCTAAGGCGCAATTAAGGATTGAGGATGAATCTCTTATTTTGGCGGTTGAAGCAAGAGACACTGTGGCTTTGCGGGCAGCCTTAAACGCCTATCTAAGATGGATTGCCTGCCTTTACAACGTTCTTTCAGTTTTAGATTCACTTGGCTGAAAAGATTTTAGCGTTCTCTTTTGCCCTTTATGAAGTCTTCCACCCACTCTTTTGCCACGGGGTCTGGGACTTGGATTGGTGGATGTTTAAAGGCGTAGGCTGAAATGCTTATCAAGGATCCCGCTATTTTTCGGTCTAACGCCAACTTTACAGCTCTTATCACATCAATGACGACTCCAGCGCTGTTGGGTGAATCTTCCACTTCAAGCTTGACTGATATTGTTAGGGGTCTGTCGCCGAATTTTCTGCCTTTAAGCCAAATATAGCATATCTTCTTGTTCCCTAGAAAGGGCACATAATCTGAAGGTCCAATACGGGTTGGCACGTCATATGGCACTAGGCTTTTAACAGCCTCCGTCTTGCTTATACGCTTTGTTTTAAGCCTCTCCTCCACAGTCATGTTTAGGAAGTCCGTGTCTCCGCCTAGGTTCAGCTGGTATGTTTCGTCAACGATGACGCCTCTGTCAACGCAGAGACGCACAAGGTTTCTGTGAAGTATGGTGGCGCCAAGCTGACTTTTAACGTCGTCGCCCGCCACTGGAAGCCCCTTCTCTTCGAATTTCCGGCTCCAAGTGGGGTCTGAAGCTATAAACTCTGGGATACAGTTGACGAAGGCGCATCCCGCTTCTAAGGCGGCTTGAGCGTAAAACCTAGTGGCGTTGTAGCTTCCCACCGGCAAATAGTTTACAAGAATTTCTGCACCCGCCTCTTT
Source organism: Candidatus Bathyarchaeota archaeon (assembly GCA_018396875.1). Taxonomy (GTDB): domain Archaea; phylum Thermoproteota; class Bathyarchaeia; order Bathyarchaeales; family Bathycorpusculaceae; genus DRVP01. The sequence goes on along the minus strand of JAGTQG010000019.1, from coordinate 942 downwards.
TAATGTGTCTGCAACATTCACCGGCTTAACTTCGTCTTCATTGTAGGTGTGGAAGGCTTCCTTCATGTGGTTGGCTACGCCGTCGAGGATTGGTCCGGGCTGGACTTTCACGCCTAGTTCCGGGACCTCGGCGAACTTTGCGCAGCAGTTAGGCTTAACGAATATGGCTTCAGACAAGTCCTTTCCAATTTTGTTTTTGTCAACGTCGAAAGCCGCGACGAATTTTATGTCTCGAACATGGTACCCGCCGAAATTAACGTGCATAAGCCCGGGAACCGTTTCGCCCTCTTTGGCGTTCTTGTAGTATTCAACCCCTTGAATTAGGGCGGATGCTGAGTTGCCGACGCCAACAATTGCCACGCGGATTTCAGCCACGTTGTCTTCCCTCTTGCGAGATTGGTTTAAAGGGTGTAAGGCTTGTGCTATTAACCTTTTCTAGTTCACGCAACGTTAAAAAGGCGAGTATTGTAAACTATTAAGCGTGAAAAGCCTATGGATGAGGGCGCCGTGGACGTAAAATTTGAGCCTTTCAAGGAAATCGTTATCATGGAACGCAACTTCTTCGCCACTCCAGAAGACATTGCAAGGTTTACCTCCATAATTGCTGGTGGAAAAACCGCTGGGCTGTACTGGGCTGAGGGCGTTGTCTTCCTTTATTTTCCACTCCCGGCGACAACGGAGACGGCGGCTAAAGCCCTTGTGGAAAACGGTCGGGTTTACTGGACTTTCGTGGGGTATTCGCTTATGCCAAAATACCAGCCGCTAATCGAAACAAGAGAAAAAATAATTGTCCCGGTCATAGATATGTCATCAAACCCTATGTTTAGGAAAGTGGCGAATTGGCTTAAGGAACAAAAACCCAAGTGAGAGCCTCTGCTATATGGAAAGGCAGCCAAAAACAATTCAGGTGAAGGGTAAAGTTTTTTCTGGGACAGGTGAAGG
>JAGTQG010000018.1 GCA_018396875.1 Candidatus Bathyarchaeota archaeon | reverse complement strand
GAACATTAATCCATCTTTCTTGCACGCGTATTGTTATTTTGGAGTCTAAAAGTTTTATACCGAAAAATAGCGGTAAACGAAGGTTTTAACGGATGGGGATTATGGAGAAAGAAGTTTAAAATTGTGTGCTTTGCAACAAATTTTTTCTGGAGGGGTGTAGGGTGTGGTGCGATGAAACTAAAAGCAAGTAATAGTACTATAGACAAAGCTAAAGAAGCCGAAAGAATTGCTAAGGAATGGTTGGAGAAACGAGGGTTCCGGATAGAATATTGGCATGAAGGAAAGGCGTCTAAGAAACCTTACGATATTTTGGCCGTGAAAAAACAGAGGGGAAAGCTGGAGAGTTGGGCTGTAGATGTTAAAACGGGCAAAAAACCACAAATAAACATAAAAAATTTCAGGAATTTGATCGACATGAAAGAGATAGAGTATAAGGATAGAGAAACTAACGAAATTCGCAAGTTCAAGCATAACATAATTGGATACGTCCTTGTCATCGGTAAGGATGTTTTCCTGTTTGGATACGAGAAGTCTAGGTGGATTGCAATAAAAGCGCATAAAACAATAAGAAAACGGTATGGCTTAAAAAAACATTAGCTTTTCTGTTATGTTTGTTGCAAAACTTTTTACATTTTGAGTTGTATAGGTTAAGTTGAGGTGATCGCTTTGGATGTTAAACTTTTTGTGGACGGTGAGGAGATAAGCCTAAACAAGTTCGTTGCTAAATTTTTGGGCAACACCATTGCTGGGGCTGTCGGTGCTTTGAGAGGCGTTAGAGAGGATTGGAAGGAGATTAAAATAGAAATAAAAAGGTGATGTTAGGCGTGATTCCAGAAGCTCATAAGAGGCATTTGATGGATGAGTTGGCTCAGAAGCTGTTGGCACCCGTTAGGCTTGTTGTTTTTACGCAGGAGTTTGAGTGTCCATATTGTGTGCAGACGCGAAGTCTTGTTGAAGAGTTGGCTGGCTTAAGCGACAAAATAAGCGTTGAAGTTTATGATTTTGTGGCTAACGCGGATAAGGCTAAGGCTTACGGCGTAGACAAGGTTCCGGCAGTCGCGATTATGGGCGTTAAAGACTATGGTTTAAGGTTTTATGGCTTGCCCTATGGATACGAGTTTGCCACTCTTTTGGAGGGCATTGTGAGTGTTTCACAGGGGAAGGCGGACCTTTCCGAGGAAACTAGGGTGAGGCTCAAGGGCGTGAAAGCGCCTGTGCACATCCAAGTTTTTGTGACTTTGACTTGTCCCTATTGCCCTTCCGTGGCGAGTTTAGCCTTCAAGTTTGCTGTTGAAAGCGACATGGTTAGGGCTGATGTGATTGACGTGAGCGAGTTCCCACATATCGGGCACAAATATGGGGTTATGGGCGTTCCAAAAACAGTCATAAACGAGAAAGTTGAGTTTCTGGGCGCTGTTCCAGAAGACGTTTTTCTAGAACATGTTTTGCTGGCTGCCCGCCGCCCAGAATACGTGCTTTAGCTGTTTCAGCGCTCCCAGTGGTGTGAAATCTGGTATATGAAAAAGAGTTTTTGACGTTGGTCTTCATTTACAGCGGCGAATTCGCAGAGCGCGTCATAAGAAATCTCATAAATGATCCTAGTTTTTGCAAAGCGTGTGGCTTGATCTGCGACTCATGCAAGTATGGCGTTTACAGTTATGTGCGCAACATCCGCGCCGCCATAGAACTGCCAAAGCCTTCAGAACTGCCAGCCTTCATTGATAAGCCTGAAGAATACATGCCTAAGAAGATTCCGAAGTCGGATTTGTGTGTGGCTTCGGGCTTGCACAAGGATTTGCTTTTGGAGCTGCCCTCCCACCTTGAAAAGGCTGGTGTTGAAGGGTTAATCGTGCCCATCGAAGACTTCAACGAGGTTCCATCGGGCTTGAGAAAACAAGTTGAGGAGCGCTGTGTAGAGCTGGGCTTGGAATGTGCGTTTCCAAAACCTTTCTGTTCGCTTGAGCCAGCCAAAGACAAACTGTTAATCTCGCGTTTTGTATTGGAGCTTGGTGTGGGACGCCCAAAACTGGAAGTTTCCACAGCCAACAGAGGTGGACGCGAGGTGGTTGAGGCTGCTGTTGTTAGGCGGAGTGCCCCATGCGGCTCCACGTGGTATGTGGCACGAAAACTAATAGGTGTCGAAACAAGGCAAGAAATTTTGTATGATGCCATTGCAAAGGCGCATCACAGTTATCCATGCACCGCCACCATGAACGTTGACCCAGAAGCCAAAGAGCCAATTCTTCACATAGCAGGCTACATTATAAGGGAAGAGGTGGAAAAAGCACTTAAAGAGAAATGGAAGAGGCGCTAGGCTTTCAGTCTTTCAATCAAGTTTAAGACTTTGGCTTTTATAGCGTCCCTAACTTTTCTCGCCTCTTCAAGTGGCATTTTGGCGGGGTCTGGCATGTTCCACTCTTCAACGTGTTTCGCGTAAACCACTGGGCAGAGGTTGCCGCTGCAAACGATGATGGCTATTTCAGCCTTTTCTTGAAGCTCCCTCGTCATCATTTGGGGCTTTTTATGGCTTATGTCTACGCCTTCCTCAAGCATGAGCCTAACAGCATTAGGATGCACCCGTTCCGCTGGTTTTATGCCGGCGCTTATGGCGGTCCAGCCTTCAGGTGCGTACTTGTTAAAGTAGGCTTCGGCGATTTGGCTTCTGAAACTGTTCTCCACACAGAGGAATAGAACCGTTTTCAATTTATCCTTCCCAGTCTAAGAGGCGTTTTTCGCCTTCGATCTTCTTTAGGTCTGTTATGTCTTGGGTTACCTCCATTGTGCCCAAGTATTTGCCGTCCTTATCCCTTACGGCGAAATACCTTATGTGGATTAAGCGGTCGCCTTTTTGTATCCAGAACTCCGCCACGTCTTTTTCGCCTTTCTTGAAGGCTTCTAGGATTCGGTTTACCACGTGGATGCTTTTCTGCGGGTGGCAGAGCTGCACTTTTCTGCCAAGAATGGCTTTTGTCCTCACGAATAGGCGTTTTTCAGCCTTGTTGAAGAATTTGACAGCGTCATCCTTGTCCACGAAGGTTATGTCCACAGGTAAGGTGTTCAAAATAGCCTCAATCTCCTCTTTTGTCAACGTTCCAGTTTCAAACTGTAAGGCGCCTTCAGCCATGGGCTTAGCCTCAACCGTTGGTTTTTCAGCGGGCTTCTTTATTAAGTGTTCCGGAGTGAAGCAGCAGTAGCCAATTTCGTCGAAGTCTGTCTGCATCTCAGTCCATTCTTGTTCTGTGACAACGCGCTGGGCTGCTGGGAACAATATGTTGTTTTCTTTGAAAATGTGGCTGTTTAGAGAGCTTTTTATGGCGTTAGCCAATTCGCTAAGCTGCCTCTTAAAGTCTTGTAGGTTCATGCTGGCAACATTTTCCAACAAGCGTTTGAGCTGTTTCTTCTTTTCCCTAAGTTGGTTGTGTTCCATCCACATGATGGCTGGAGGTTCGGTTATTCCATGCTTTTCTAAAACTGGAAATAGGACGTTTTCTTCCCGCAAATAGTGTTTTTCAGAGTCCAAAAGCTCCTCAGCAATATGCCTAAGTTGCACCAACTCCCCTTCTACAGCTTCGAGGTTTTCGGCACTCTGCACTTTTTCAGCCAACACGCTAAGCTTTTGGGTTATCTGCTGGAGCATCTTATGCTCTTCGAGAAGTATGCCTAATGGGCTGGTTGGCGCCACTTCCAACTTTTGTTCCTCCAACTGTTCCTTGAATATGGCTAAGTGCACATCACAAAGCCTTTGAATCTCCTCCCGTGATACACCCTCGTTTATGAGCTCCTGCTCTACTTTGGCAATTTCCAGCGAACTCACGCCTTCGAGAAACTGCCTAAACCGCTCTTTAACCTGTTCAAGAGGCACGCCAGCATGAAGCTGTCTAAGAATCTCTTTAATGGCTTTTTTACGATCTTCTTCGGTTACTCCGCCCATTTCAGGTTTCCTCCTTAACTTTTTTGGCTAAAGATCTGCCCAATTCAACAATCTGCCGTAGAGTCTCCTCTGTGGGTGGACCGTTGACCTCCAATGCGCCAATAACCTCAATTTTGAAGTCTTTAAGCAGCTCTTGAACTTGTTTTACCGCACCTCCGCCCCAGCCGTAAGAGCTTAGAACAACCGCAAACTTTGTTGGTGGACGCAGTGCCTTGAAAAGATATGTGGCGTAAACAGCCAACGGATGGGCTCCGCCCAAAACTGTGGGCGCCCCCAACACGATGGCTCTTGAATCTACAAGGTCTTTAGCTAAGTCACCGACATCTGTTATGGCTAAATTATGGAAGGCTAGTTCTACGCCCTCAGAGGCTAGAGTTTCAGCCATCTGTTTCACCATGACGTCGGTGCTGTTCCACATGCTCACATAGGCTATGACAGCCTTTGGACGAGTTTCGCCAGCTGACCACCGCTTGTAAGCGCCCAAAATAAGCTCCGGCTTTCTATGTATTGGACCGTGGCTCGGCGCTATCACACGAATGTCCAAACCAGCAATTTTTTCTAAGGCTTTCTGCGCCATAGCCCTAAAAGGCATCATTATTTCGCCCCAGTACCGCTGGGCGTGCACCAAATAATCGTCAACCTCATCGCTGTAGACGCCGCCTGCCAAGTGAGCACCGAAAAAGTCGCATGGGAACAGCACTCCATCCTCTTCGAGGAAGGTGAACATGGTTTCAGGCCAATGGAGCATAGGCGCTTCAATAAAGCGTATGGTTTTGTCGCCTAGGCTAATAACATCGTTGTCAGCTACCACGCTGATTTTTTCTGGTGAAACATGATAGTAGACTTGAGCCATTTTTGCGCCGCGGTTTGTAGTTACAAGCTTTGCTCTTGGCGCAATTTTCATTATGTATGGTATTGCGCCGGCGTGGTCTGGCTCCGCATGGTTCATGACAACGTAATCCAGCTCTTCTGGGTTTATTAGACTGCGAATTTTCTCCGCAAGTTCGTTTTCGAAGCCGGGGTTAACGGTGTCAATCAACGCTTTGCCTGTTCTGCCAATTATTAGGTAAGCGTTATAGGATGTTCCTTTCGGAAGAGGGATTAAGGCGTCGAAAAGTCTGCGGTTCCAGTCTCTTACGCCGACCCAGTAAACGTTTTCAGCTAGTTTCAAAATGTTTCTTTCATGCATGTGCATTTCACCTTTATTACAATTGTAATAAAGTATATTTATGTCTTTCCCAAAAATAATACCCGGAGGAACCATTAATGCTGTTACCATGCGAAGTCGCCGTGAAAGGCTTGCTCCCACCAGTGAGAGCAGCCCTAGCAAAACAATTAATGACAAAACACGGCCTAAAACAGGTGGAAGCCGCTAGACTATTAGGCGTAAGCCAACCAGCCATAAGCCTCTACAACAGAAAAATGCGTGGAAAAGCCCTAGACCTAGAAAAAGACAAAACCATTGAAAAATTAATTGAGGAGCTGGCGGACGCCCTTGCAAAGGGAGGCATGTCCCACAAAGATTTCACATTAAAATTTTGCGAAATCTGCAAGGCTGCCCGTGCTAAAGGCTTGCTGTGCAGTATGCACAAAATTTTGGATCCGGAATTTGAGATTGAAAAATGCCATTTATGCATGACAGTAACGTTTGAATGTTTAAGTTAGAGACTACTCAGATAAGAATCTTATAATTTTCTCGTATATGTCCTTGTCTCGTAGGTCCTCTTGTCCCTTGTATATACTTGGGTTGTCGTTGACTTCGACCACCACATAGTCGCCGTTAATTTCCTTGATGTCAACGCCGTACAGTCCTTTTCCGATTATGTTGCATGCTTTTAGGGCTGTTTCCTTAAGCCGATGGGGTGCGTTGTTCCGTTTTAGAGTGACCGTTCTTCCCCATATGAAGCTTGGTTTTCCACGTTTTTTTACACCGTGTTTCCATTTGCCCTTTGGCATCATGTACTTGCACACGTATAAGACTTCGCCGTTTAATACGCCTACACGCCAGTCGAAACGGGAAGGCATAAACTTCTGAACGACTATGTAGTCCGACCGCCTAAAGAAACGTTTGGCAACCTCGCGGAAACTCGTTTCACACGAGACTTTCTCCACATACCTAGAAAAACTCGTGTAAGGCGCCTTTATCACGACAGGCTTACCGAAAACCTCAAAGATTTCCGCGATTTGCCTATGATGAAACTCTTCCTTGCTAAGAAAAATTGTTGGGATATGTGGCACACCGTATTTTTTGAAGAGGCTGTACTGATGGATCTTGTTGGCGCAAACCCTAATCGAAACCGGGTCGTCAACAACCTTTAACCCAAGCTCCCAAGCGGTCTTTGAAACCACATAAGCCGTGTAAAGCGGGTCCGTCGTCGCCCTAATAAAGACCGAATCGTACTTCGGGATTTCGGAAAGCCCACCCCTAAACATGAAATGAAACTCATGACCAAGCCTCTCGGCGGTCTGCTTAAAGTTTTGCAGAGCCTCCGCTTCCCTTGAATTGGAGAAATTGTATTTCTCAACAAAACAGGCTATCCGCGTCAATCAGACCATCCTTTCCCGGAAAACCGGGAAACCATTTTAGAAAGCAAATCAACATCGGAGGGCGTAATTTCCTCCATTTTCAAAGGTTGAAGCCCGCATAGGTAAGCCCCTCCATTAAAGCGTTGTACATAAAGCTTGCACACCGGAATCTTGAGGGTCTCATAGACTTTTCTGGCGACAGCCCTTGCACTGTTATCCTCGCAGGCGCATTCGCCGAAGAAGCACTTAACAACCATCATTTCACCCTGAAGCGGTTGAACACAAACAGCATAGCGATAATTCATGCTCAAGCTTTTAACAGCCCTATACAGGGCGGTTCTATTTTCAGCCGTTCTGAACCCATTAAACGAGAATGGATTAACGGGGAAAACGGCAACTGGAAAGGCAAACTCAGCCATAATCTGCCTAACAGAGTCTGTAACAATGAAAGGCATAATCGGTGCACCATTCTTTGCCGTTCTGGTAAGAAGGATTGGCGGTCTATAGGCGTCTAAGGCGTTTTCCGTTGTTGGAACAACTTCATCGCCGAGGACTTCGGCGTGAAGCGAAACATAATAACCCGTCTTCATGTAGCGGTAGTCGTTGTTCACGTTGAGAACAAAACCTCTAAAAGAAGACTTGAGGAATTCCGATGGTTTTGTTACGGGCTTGTTTATTTTTAGGTCGATGTTTGAAACGACCAGCAAGCAAGAGGCACCAAACAACAGAGAATCGCTAAAACACTCCACATATTTAAAATTAACTATGCCACGCGGTCCAATTCCGTCCTACGCCTTTGCATGGCACTCTCATGTTTTGTTTATTGATTTCGGAGTCCCAGCTAAACCAGAAACGCTATTCCGCATTATTGTCGTAAAGGATTCGTGATGTAATAAACCTTATATTCCGATGCCTTATTCAAACCTTTTTCAAAGAGAGGTCTGTCTGTACGTATAGAACCCTAGAGGTTCTCGGTCCAGAACACGAGTTTTCGCTTGTTGACGAAAACTTGAGGGCTTTGCCCATTGTGGATAAGGTCATAAAGGATGTTCATGGGCGGGTCGTGAACTTTGTAGAGTTTGGCGGTTTCACTTTTGGAAAAGAATTGCAGCTGCATGTTATGGAAGTTAAACCCAATAAACCCTTCAAGTCGCCGAAAGCTTTTGAAGAAGCCATGCACGAGGCGGTTTTAAGGCTTAACGAAATGCTTGAGCGCCGTTATGGTGCAAGGCTTTTGGGTACTGGGATGCATCCGACGCTTAGGCTTTGGGAAACGGCTGTTTGGCCTCACCGTCACCGGCAGATTTACGAGGCTTTCAGTAGAATTTTCAACTTACGACAACATGGTTGGCTTAACATTCAAAGTTTCCAGCTTAACCTTCCATACGCAAGGGAAGCTAAAGCCGTTTTAATGCATAATTTGCTGGCGAACATCTGCGCCTACCTGCCAGCGGTTTCGGCTTCATCTCCCATTTATGAGGGGTGTTTAGGCGAATATGTGGATAATCGTCTCCGTTTTTACATGGAGAATCAGAGGGAAGTGCCCTCCATAACTGGTATGGTTGTTCCAGAATACATTCAATCCCTTGAGCAGTATAGGCGCGATGTTATTGGACGCTATTCCAATGACTTGGCTCGGGTTGGCGCTCACCCATGTATCCTCAACAAGGATTGGGTGAACTCTAGAGGCGTTGTCATACGTTTTGACCGAAAAGCCTTGGAGATTCGGGTGATGGACGAGCAGGAATGCATAAAGGCTGATGTGGCTTTAAGCTGTTTTATGAGGGCGTTGCTTAGAGGCCTGCTTGCGGGTGAAAGGCTTTTACCCCCATTGCCGACGGAAGTTTTGGCTGAAGACTTTAAAAAAGTCATAAAGCATGGTTTAGAGGCGAAAGTGAATAATCCAAACGGACCAACAGCTAGGCATGTTTGTAGACATTTCCTAAAGATCGCGTGGGAAAACGCCACAACGGAAGAAAGGCAATATCTCCCATTAATAGAAAAGCGTGTAGAGTGTGGAAGCCTTTCAGAAGTTATTCGGGAGAAAGTGCTGATTAGACTGCAGAAAACAAGCCCAGAAGAGGCAATTGTAGATGTTTATTCGAAACTTTTAAAATGTTTGGAAGCTAATGAGCTGTTTTTCTGAGCGGGTAAACATGCAAACCGAAGAGGAAAGACAGAAAAACTTCTTCGACGTGTGTGGCACATGCAAGATAAACTGTTGCTGGGACGCCAGACCACCAATAACAATAGAACGTGAAAAGACAATTCTAGACTATTTGAAGACACATGGCATCCATATTGATAATCCATTTGTGCATGCTGAATACACTTTCCCAAGAGAAACAACGGACGGCTACTGCATATTCTACGACAAAACCACACGCAAATGCATCGTGCATCCAGTAAAACCCGAAACATGCGTAGCTGGACCCATAACCTTCGACATAAACGCCAAAACAGGCAAAATTGAATGGTACTTAAAAATGGAGAAAATTTGCCCACTCGCAGGAGTTATGTACCGAGAAAAGCCCATCCTCGAAAAACATTTTGAAAACGCCAGAAGAGAAATTTTGCGGCTTGTTAGACAATTAAGTCCAACAGCCTTAAAGACAATACTGAGAAGGGGGGAGCCAGACACCTTCAAAATAGGCGAAGAAAATTTAGACTCCTGTATCATCAAAAAATTAACGGATTAGCCCTCTTAAAGTTCAAAAAGTAATTGTTTTTAAACACTTAAACCTTGAAGATACTGTTGAGGTTGGTGATTGTTTGTCTGTTCTTTGGAGTGGGAAGCCTTTCATGAAGAAGACGCTTGTGAAATTCGCCATTGTTTTCGTGGTTGTCAGCATTCTACTGAGCCCTTTGTTCTTCTTTGTTCCACTGCTTATCCCGTTTTGGCTGGCCTTTTGCCTCGTTTTCTTCACGCTTTACTATTTCAACAAGAACGCCTACATGTACTTTATAACCGAAAAGTCCGTCCGCATAGAGAAGTCTTGGTTTTTTGGAAGCTACACTAGAGAAATAACTTTCGACCAGATTAGGGACGTGCACGTGATGCAAGGTCTTTTGGCAAGAATGTTTAACTGTGGCTCGCTGGTGTTCATAACCGCCACGGGGCTTGAGGTTGGATATGTGGGCGGAGGAGCCGCCGTTGGAAGAGGCGTAATGGTCGGAGGTGGAGCCGCCACGCCGACCATTGTTAGGGGTGGGGGCAACATGTTCTGGGACATATTGGAGCCAGCGAAAGCCAGAGAAACCTTAATGGGTAAGTTAGTAGAGTGGCGGGAAGTATTTCAACAGCAAAGAATTGCGGTTTCCGTGGAAAAGATAGCCGAAAAGACTGTTCCCCAAACATCGCCTCCTCAGCAGCCTCCAGCAACCACACCCACGGAAACAATAGTAGATCAGCTTGAAAGACTTAAACGGCTGCTTGATGCTGGGGCGATAACAAAAGAGGAATATGAAAAGGCTAAGAAGAAACTGCTGGAATAGAAGCGCTAGTCCCCACTTTATTTTATGTAGTTAATTACGTCTCTTCTCCTCGGTCTCGGCGGTGGGTTTTCATCTTTGTATCCCAATGCTATTGTGCAGACGTGTTCGTAGCCTTCTGGCACCCCCAACTCTTTTTTCAGTTCTCCGCCTTTCTCCGACTTGAACAAAAGTTCCGTGGAACCCATTATAAGTGAGCCTAAGCCCAGCGATTCAGCCGCTATCAAAATGTTTTCGGCGGCTAGGGCGCAGTCTATTTCAGCGAAGCGAGCCGTTTTATCCGCCGTGATTAGAATCAACGTGGGAGCGCCCCCGAAAGGGTTGAAGTTTGGGTCTTTCGCCCTTTGCATCAGAGGCTCTATACCTGATTTCAGCATGTTCTCCCTCATGAGATCCGCCATCTTGTTCAGCATTTCCCTGTTTTGGATTACCGTGAAGTGCCATTTCTGCTGGTTCCGTGCGTTAGGCGCAAGTATGGCGCACTCCAAAATTTCCTGCAAATATGCGTCTGGGATTGGTTCCGGCTTAAACTTTCGTATGCTTCTTCTGCGTTTTATAACTTCAATGGTTTCATTCACGGCTTGTGCCTCCACTTTAGTCTCGTTTAGAGTTTTGCAGTCATATATTTTGTGTTGAGCAAAACATTTGTTAGCTGCAAAATGCTTTTACCTTTGGCTTCCCGCTATTTTATAGGCGTTTGAGGTTAACCGCGTCTTGAAAGAGCAGCCTAAAAACGCTTTTGACCTTCTAGTTAAGCCTGTTCGACGCTTGATTGAGCAGAGGGGATTCTCAAAACCAACGGAACCCCAAGAAAAAACAATTCCACTAATCCTCGAGGGAAAAAATGTTCTGCTCATTTCGCCGACAGCCACCGGCAAGACGGAAGCCGCTTTTCTGCCAGTTTTAAGCATGCTTTTGCAGGAGCCCCAGCCTCCGGGCATTAAGGTGCTTTACATAACGCCTCTGCGGGCTTTAAACCGTGACATGCTGGAGCGCCTAGAATGGTGGTGTAACAACCTAGACATCAAGTTGGCTGTTAGGCACGGCGACACCGAAACCCGTGAACGTGCAAGGCAGGCGAGAAGCCCACCTGACATTTTGATCACGACTCCTGAGACTTTGCAGGCTATTCTGGTCGGCTGGGTTATGAGGCAGCACTTGCAGCATGTGCGCTGGGTGATAATTGACGAAGTCCACGAGATGGCTGACAGCAAACGGGGAAGCCAGCTAGCCCTAAGCCTTGAAAGGCTCCGCGCCATAATCGGCAGAGACTTCCAAGTTATAGGGTTGTCAGCCACCATCGGTAGTCCAGAGAAAGTCGCCAAGTTCCTTGTCGGCAACGGTCGCCCAGTAGAGATTGTGCGGGTTCCAGTTGCCAGAAAAATGCGCTTAAAAATTCTTTTTCCAAAGCCCAAACCTGAAGATTTCGAGTTGGCGGAGAGGCTTTACACGCACCCGGAGGTGGCGGCGAGGCTTAGGGTTATCCGCGACTATATCAGCCGCCACCAGTCTGTGCTGCTCTTCACGAACACAAGGGCTATCTCAGAGGTTTTGGCAAGCCGCTTCAAGGTTTGGGACATAGACTTTCCAGTCTCCATACACCATGGCTCTTTGGCAAAGCCCTCCCGCATAGCCGCCGAAAGAGGCTTAAAAAACGGCGAACTGAAAGGCTTGGTTTGTACAAGCAGCCTGGAACTCGGCATAGACGTGGGCCGCATAGACTTGGTCATCCAATACATGAGCCCCCGCCAAGTTACGAGGCTTATCCAACGGGTGGGCAGAAGCGGCCACAGGATAGGCCACATAGCCCAAGGAATAATCGTCACCATGGATTCAGACGACACGCTTGAGGCTTTAGCCATAGCTAGACGCGCCCTAAGGGAAGAACTGGAGCCCGTTGATATTCCACCTAAGCCTTACGACGCTTTAGCCCACCAAATTGCGGGACTTCTCCTAAAACAAAAGAGGCTAGAGTTTGACGAAATTCTTGAAATGTTTAGGAAAGCCTACCCCTACACAGACCTAAACATAGAGGATGTTGAAAAGATTCTGCGGTATATGCATGACCGTTTCCCGAGGCTGGCGTGGGTTTCCTTCGAAGACAAGGTCGCCCTTAAACCACGCAGAACCAAAGCGCTCTTCGAATATTACTTTGACAACCTCTCCATGATACCGGAGGAAAAGCAGTATCTAGTTGTGGACGAGACAACCGATTCAGCTGTGGGAATTTTGGATGAAGCCTTCATGGCGGAGTATGGCAAGCCCGGAATAAAGTTCATTATCCGTGGAAGCCCGTGGCGAATAGTTCACATTTCAGGCGACAAGGTTTACGTCAAGCCGGTAGACGATCCGACTGGGGCTATTCCAAGCTGGATAGGCGAAGAAATCCCGGTGCCCTTCGAGGTGGCTCAAGAAGTAGGCGCCATAAGAGGCTTTGTTGAAGAGCAGATGCGCATGGGTGTTCCACCCGAGGAGGTTGCCGCCAAACTCAGCGAACAGTACCCAGCCGATAAAGAAACAATTTTAGACGCTTTGGCTGAAACCATCGAGCAAGTTTCTGCTGGGCTGCTTGTGCCAACGGAAAAACGCATACTGGTTGAGGACTGGGAAGACTTCGTTATTGTTCATGCCCATTTCGGCTCTCTAACTAATAGGGCTTTAGCCCAACTCATTGGACAACTGCTATCTGAAAGGATCGGGTATGGCGTCGTCGTGCAGCATGATCCCTACCGCATATTCGTACAGACCATGGGTGCGGCAACGTCGGACCAAATCATTGAACTGTTCAATGAAATGGCCCTTATGGACGGGCAAACCGTTAGGGACAGTCTAACAAGAGCCACTGTTAAAACTGGGCTTTTCAAGAGGCGCATGATTCACGTGGCAAGGCGTTTCGGAGCCCTTGAAAAGTGGGCGGACTTCAGCAATGTAAGCCTCCAGAGGCTCCTCAAAAGCTTCGAGGGAACACCAATCTTTGAGGAAGCCCTAAAAGAGGTTTTCCTTAAAGATTTGGATGTTGAAAGGCTTGTTCAAGTTTTAGAGAAAATACGCAGCGGCGAAATAACAGTCCAGAAAGTGGAAACCCGCGGGACAGCCACACCAGTTGCACGGGTTGGCATAGAACGTGTAAGCATGAAAACAGACCTTATTCCGCCTGAACGGATGCGCGCGGTGCTCGTTGAATCTGCCAAGGCGAGGCTTCTGAACGAGACATGTGTTTTTGTCTGCACGAACTGTTGGAGTTACGCCGACATGATACGCGTTAAAGAATTGCCGGCGAAACCCAAATGTCCAAAATGTGGCTCCGAAGCTTTGGGGCTTTTAAAGGAGGAAGAGGAGAAGGTTTTGCCGCTCATCGAGAAGAAGGGCGAAAAATTGACTAAAAGCGAAGAAAAATTGCGGAGACAAGCTGTTCAAACTGCCCGCCTAATAGAGAAGTATGGGAAGGCTGCTGCTGTGGCTTTGTGCGCAAGAAAAGTTCAGCCCTCAGACATCAAGGAGGTTCTTGAAAAGGATTCACGTCTCGACGACAGATTTTACGAACTTGTTTTGGAGGCGGAGCGCAAAGCCATAAGCAAAAGGTTCTGGTGAAGCACTGGCGCACTCACAACAACTTTTAAATGGGAGGCTACGTTAATCTGGGTGAGCAAGCTTGCTCTAAAAGTGTGGAGATAAGAATTTGGAGATAAGCCGAAAAAGACTCCGCGAAGAAGTCTTAAACAGGATTAAGTATGTGAAAAACTGTGTTTTGGCAAGGGAACTTTGCCTCCTAATCCGTACAAACAGAGCCGTCCTCGAACCTAAAGACGTGCATGACATCTGCCTATACATTTCAGGCTTATGCAAGGAAGAAGGCTGCGAAGAACCCAGCGAACTCTGCCGAAAAGCAGCTGAAGCCGTGGGCTCCGGAGACGAAGAAAAGTATCTAGAGTTGTGCGCCCAGAGCGCCATGAAATGTGGAGAGTCTAGACGCCCAACGCCTAAAAAGGCAACATATGTAGCTTAGACCAGAAAGTTTTAAAATATAGGAGAAGACTGCTAAATCCTAGATGGGAGGCTCCTTAAACTGTTCATAGCCCCCTACGTCCCAACACCACTTCCGGTTGTCCGCCACATGCTTACTTTGGCGCAGCTAAAACCCGGAGAAGTCTTCTTTGATTTAGGCGCCGGGGACGGCAGAACAGTCATAATGGCTGCAAAAGAGTTTGGGGCAAGAGCCGTCGGCGTCGAACTCCGCGAAGACCTCGCAAAAAGAGCCTTAAGCAGCGTCTATGAGGAGGGTCTCCAAGACAGGGTGACAATAGTCCACGGAGACATGTTTACTGTGGACTTGTCCCCGGCTGATGTGGTTTTTCTATACTTGACTACAAGCGCCAACGAGAAGATTAAGCCGAAGCTTGAGGCGGAACTTAAACCCGGCGCCCGTGTGGTTTCCCACGACTATGAAATTGTGGGCTGGAAACCAGTCAAAGTTGAGAATTTCTGCGAGAACCCAAAGCTTGGATATCCATCCCACACCATCTACCTTTACAAGAAGGTTTAACAGCTTTTAGAAGTGAAGCTCGGTTGCAGTCCTTCAAAACATTGTATAGGGTTTCTTGGGTTGACACAGACGCAGCTCAAATAGTTCACTTCTCAAACTTTTTCAGATTTTTCGAAAGGGCTGAAGAGGAATTTTATGAGCACATGGGATTAACAGACTGGCTTGGCGTTAAAGACGTGATATTGCCGCGGGTTGAAGCCTTCTGCCAGTATAGGAAACCGGCAAGGTTCAACGACCTCCTCGAAATAGAGCTAACCGTAGAAGAGTTGAAAGAAAAGTCTGTGAGGTATGGCTTCAAAATATATAACAAGAAGACGGCGGAGCTCCTTGCAAATGGATACGTAGTCGCCGTCGCCGTGGACAGACACACCTTAAAAGCCGTTCCAATCCCACAAGAAATTGTTGAAAAGCTTAAGACGTACTGTCCGCTGGACAAAACAAAATAAACTTTTAATGGAAGCCTTTTTCATCCAAAATTTTAGGAAAAGGAAGCTGCTGGTGCCCGTAGAGAATGTTGTTTGTACCATGGCAGTACATTGCAGACTGGAAATGCAACACGTGCGGATTGTGCTGCAAAGCCTACAGCGTAGTCCTAAGCTTCCAAGAATGGCTAAACATAGTCAAAAATTATGGAGTGGAGACAACAACCACAAGCCTTAACAAGCTTTACTTGAGGCGAAAAAGCAACGGCTCATGCATATTCCTCTACAAACTTTCGAACATGCACCTGTGTGGACTACAGCACATGAAGCCCACGGCATGCAAACTTTGGCCCTTCAAAATTCTGACAACTCCAAAGTACGGATATCCAAGAGAAGCTGCTTATCCGTATCTGGGCAAAATTCTCTACGTCTACGCAGATTCGACATGCACCGGGCTCCAATATGGAACGCCCACGTGGACCTTTGCAAACCAAACAGTGAAAGAATTCATAGAAATAGCCATAGGTGCCCGCAGAGAACAGAGCAAAAGCACAGCAAACATAGGCCTAAACTATCATGCAATTCCACTGCGAAGAATTTTTTAAAAGCTATTGGTGATCAAAGGATTGGACACTTTTATCCATAACCCTTAACAAGTCGCTCCAAGGTTAAGTCTATCTGAGGCCCAAAGCTTTGGAAGCTGTGAAGACTGAAAACCTTGTCAAGGTTTATCATGGAAAGGAAACTGTTGAAGCGTTGAGAGGTGTTAGTTTATCAGTTAAAAAGGGTGAACTATTTACGCTGTTAGGGCCAAATGGTGCTGGAAAAACCACTTTTTTGAGAATCATCTCCACGCAGTTGTTGCCTACGAGCGGCGAAGCCTACGTCTTAGGGTTTAACGTTCTAGACGAAGCTGAAAAAGTGCGGGAGCATATAGCTGTTGTCCCCCAAGACGTTGCTACATACGGCAACTTTACGCCCTGGGAATACTGCTACTATTTTTCACTGCTCCGTGGCATGGCAAAACAAAAGGTTAAGGAGGTTTCTGAAAGGGCTTTAAAAGCTGTCGAGTTGTGGGAGCTTCGAAACCGCACGTGCGCCACGCTTTCTGGAGGCGAAAGGAAAAGGGCTATAATTGCAGCAGCTTTGGCTTCGGACGCTGAAGTGTTAATGTTGGATGAACCTACAAGCGGATTGGATGCTGTCGCCCGCAGGAAAGTTTGGAGTGTTTTGAGGGAGATGGTTGAGCAGGGCAAAACAATCCTTTTAACGACCCACATTATGGAGGAAGCCGAAATGGTTTCGGACAGACTTGCCATAATAAACAAAGGTCAGCTTGTCGCCCAGGGAACAGTTGAGGAAATCAAGAGCTTGGCTGAGGAAAAGTTTAGGGTTGTGGTTGAAGGAAGCCCAAACCTTTTGGAAAAGTTTGCTAACAACTATTCTTCGGTCAGTTTTGGAAGCAAACGGGTGATCTACGTGAACAGCGGCGACGAGGCTATAGAACTTGTCAGAAAAGCCCTAAAAAGTGGATTGAAGGCGGAAGCAGCACCAATCACACTTGAAGATGTTTTCGTGAAACTTGTTGGAGGCGTAGAGTTAAATGAACACTAGAAAAATGATTAGAGACGCTTGGATAATTGCTGAGTTGAAGGCTCTTCCGGACTTGAAAAGGCAGCCGTTAATTCTAATGGTTATGGGTTTGATAAGCGGCATACCCCTCTTCTTCATGTTAGTCTTCGGAGGCCAAATCAGCTATGGCTTGATAGGCGCCATGATCTCGACGGTGGGTTTTATAGGTGTAGCCTCTGCCATTCAAGACATAACCTTTGACAGATATGTGAAGATTAGGGAGATGATTGTTGCCATGCCGGTTCATCCAATCTCATACATGGTTGGGGCAGCTTTAGCTCCGCTTCTGTTTGCCTCTCCGGGCGTCGCATTTTTCATGGTGCTGGCGTTGTGGCAGGGTTATTTGCCGCTGCAAGCGTTGGGCTGGATTGTCGCTATTTTGCTTTTGTGCTGGGCTGTTTTAACTTGTATAGGCTTTGTTATATCCACGTATTTGAGAAGGTCAAGCATATACACGCTTAACAATTTATCCAATGTTCTGGGAATAGGTTTAATCTTCATTCCGCCGGTTTACTACCCAGAAGAGCTGTTGGGCGGGTTAAGTTGGGTAGCCATTCTCTTTCCAACGTCCAACGCTGCTGGGCTTATGAGGGCTTACTCTGGCCTTGCATCTTTTTCACAGGAAATGGTTCTAGCTCGGTGGCTTGTCCTCTTGGCTATGCTTGTCCTTGCCATCCTACTTGTTATTTTTAAGGCGAAGTGGAGAGAAACCTAAACCAACCTTCTAAATGGTCTGCACTGGGAAGCGTTCATACTGAAGCTCATAGAGCTTCCTAAGCTTCTCAATCGTGTCTATTTCTTCGACAGTCTTGTCCGTTCTGAACCTCACTATTTTTGGCACCCGTAAAGCGTAGCCGCTAGTGTACTCGTCTGTCTCCTGAATCTCTTGGTATGTTACCTCCACAACTAATGTGGGTTTTACGAAAACGCCTTCATAATCCCCGCCTGTTTTTGCCCGCTCAACGATTGTTGCGAGGGCATCCATAGTTTGCTCGGGCAAATTGGAAACTTTTCCAATAGTGTAGAGTTTCCGTTCTTTCGGGTCGCGCACCGCCAAAAGGAACGACGAATATAAGCCGGCGCGTTTTCCCTTTCCGTAAAGCGCTTTCACTATTGTGCAGTCTATGGTGTCACGTTCCGGCTTTAGCTTCAGCCAAGTATAGGTGCGCTGTCCAATCTCGTAGGGCGAGTTTAAGTTTTTGACAACAATACCCTCATAGCCTTTCTTCAAAGCTTCGTCGTAGAAGCGCATAAGTTCAACCTCGTTCTGGCATTCCACGCCTTCAGCCAAATATTCGGGCGGAACAACCTCCAGAAGGTACTTGCGTCTCTCGTCAAGCGGCAGTTCAATGAGTTCTTTCCCGTTTAGGAATAGGATGTCAAAGGCTCTGTAAGTTACACGAACCTTAGCCATTCTTTCTAAAAGCTCTTCAGGCGCGAGTTCTCTGGGCACAGTTCTTTCAAGCATCACTTGGAAGGGCAAAGGGTTGCCATTTTGGTCAACGGCGAAAACTTCACCGTCCACAATGCAACTTTGAGCCTTGAAAGTTTTGGCTATTTCCACGATTTCCGGAAGCGTCTGCGATTTTTCCACACCACGCCTCGAGAAAAGCCATATCTGAGTGCCCCACTTATGTATTTGAAGGCGGCTTCCATCAATCTTGTATTCAGCCCTCACCGGATAAACAACCTTGTCCGGCTCATATAGGTGGGCAAGCTGAGGCTTGATAAATTGTCCTGGACGCATCTTCACTTCTGCAAGCTTGAGCAGTCCTTCAGAAGCCAAGCTTATGCCTTCAGCCAACCCCATTATGGCACAGGCGTTTTGGATAAGCTCCACCGGAACGCCATAGGCTTTGGCTGCCGCCCTCACAACAGTGCTTGCGTAATAGCCAAGCTTCAAGTCTCCCAAAAGAAGTCGGACAATATATTTTGCCTCTAACGGTGTGCTAACCCGCAGAAGGCTGGAAACGTAAAGCTCGCGCTCCTTAACCCCCTTCAGTTTTGGCAGTAGCCGAACAGCCTCATAAACCTCGTTGACGGAGAGAACAGCCTCAGAAGGCTTCTTTAAGAGATAAGCAACCTCGCCATGCTCGCCATAATCAATCATAAGCCTTCTAACTTCGCTTAAAGAGGTGCCGGTGGCTAGGCTTATGCACCTTTCGATTAAGCCCGGACCAACTTTTAGGCTTTCATCGGTTATCATTCCAAGGGCGAAGCGTGCCTTAACCTCTAGCGGTAAAGCGGTGCTTTGGAAGAATTTGGCTAGTTCGGTTTCTTTGCCCTTTTTACCGCGGAGAACCGCCAACCGCTCATAAACTTCAACTATTTTCGCGAAGGGCATGTCCTTTTTTGGCTGGATGTCCTCCATGTAGAGGCGTATCAGAAAGTAGGGTATGCCAGTCCGCCACTCGATTTGTTCAGGCGAAAAACCAGCCTCAATAAGCTTTAGAATGGCTTCTTTTGGAGAACCATAAGCCTCAATCAGCTCTTTCAGTGTTGGCGGCTTAACAATCGACATGGCTTCTAGCCACTTTCGCCTTCAAGGGCTTTGGGCAAGGGTTCAACAACCCTTAGGAAACCGTCCTTCGTTATGTCCACCCTTATCCTTCGGCGTTCAAAGTTGCACATTCGGCAGTCTAAGACGCGGACTATGCGGACGAATTCGCCTCTTTCAACGCCCAAGTCCACTTGCTGGTCCTGCCAGTAAACGCGTCCATAATCCACTATTATGGTTCCGTCGAGGTTGTGGGCTAAGCCTATTCCGCCTGCCATGTCGTAGCTGTCCCAAACTTCGGAGCTGCGCTGGTTTACGTAGAGGGCTGTTATGCCGTGGACTTGGTTGTAGCGGGCCAACTCCATAACACGGTATTTTAGGGCGCCACGGTAGGATTCAAGCACCGTCACAGAGTCTATTATGGCAAGCTCGATTTTCTCTTTTTCAGCCACGTAACGGTAGGTTTCCGCAAAAGTGTTCCAGTCGCGAAGTTCCGGATAAGCCACCGTGTCCAAAACAAAAAGGTTCTGGCGAATTTTCTCCCAGTCCAAGCCCAGAATGTCGGCTTTCTGCTTAAGCCTAGACTGTAGATCAAAACGGGGTGTGGCGCTCTTCCAAGTGTCCTCGGCTGTGGCGTAAAGCACCTTTCTGCCCGAAGCCGCCACTCGGACAGCTATCTCCTCAACAAGGATGGATTTGCCTGCGCCTGGCAAACCCGTTATGGCGAACTGTCCACAGATGGGGATGCCGCCTAAGCTTTTGCCTTCAGGAGTTAGGAACAGGTGGTCGAGAAAAGTGCCCGTTGGAAAGCCAAGCAGAGGCTTCTTAGCTTCAACAGCCTCATCCGGCCGAAGCACGAAGGCTTCGAGTTTCTCTCTTCCCTCGCGGATTTCCGTGGTCATGGGCTTTGTTGCCAGTTCCCACTCGTCCGCCGGCACTCTTGCGGTTTTCATGGCTTCAGCCAAAGTTTGAGCCATAGCCCTAACCAAAGTTTCGATTTCCGGAGCCAACGCAACAGCTTCAGCCTTTGGTGTGGCTTCTTCAACAGGTTTCGCCGTTGGGGCTTCCACAGGCAGCGGTTTCTCAACCATTTTTGGTTTAGCCTCTTCCGTGAGCGCCCAAAGCTCGCCGCGGCGTTCCACAACCCCCTTGTTTTTAAGGGTTTGTAAAAGTGCATAGGCGGAGTTCGGTCCATACTTTGGAATGCCTAACCCTTCGGCGATTTCGCTTAGGGAAGCCCCGGCCTCCCGCGTTTTGAGAAACTCTACTATGTCCTTTTCATCCGCCATAACTTTCCCACTTTAAATAAACGCGTTAGATGGTATAAATGTTCAGTTTGAGGCTTGTTGACGCTTTTCTATCACAAGTCTGTTGCCTTCAATCCTTACGGTTACGTCCTCCCCAACCTTGAATGGGAAACTGGTGTCCGACGAAACTTCTTTAGGTATGTAGATGAAAATTTTGTGGTATTTCTTACCCCTGTCAACAATTTTGCCTTTACCTTCACCAGCCATAGGCGCCTACGCGCCCCAACAACTTTCAATATAGCATATGGCATGGATATAAAAACTTTGATAAAATCACTTGGCTTTTACCTTGAACTCGCAGTAGGGGTCGCCCATGGCAATACACTTCGTCTCCTCAACCTCAACGTCTTTTCCAAAGAAACGTGTAAATAATCCGGCAATGGCTCCTCTGTAAAAATGGCTTTGAGGCTTTCCCTTGCCTATGCCAAGCTCACACTCGAAGTTCTGGTAAATACACAGTTTGGCGTGTCCCTTTTCCGGGATTATTTCCACGTTGTCAATTATGCCCCAGCCCAGCGTCATGTTTATGGCTTTAGCCACAGTAACCAAGGCCTCAAGCGTACTAGATTTCGCCATTTTAACATAGTAGTCGTAGGCTTCTGCGCCTATGATGAAGCCTTGATAGTAAAGCATGGCTTCGCCGGCGGTTCCAAACCTTTCCCTCACGCCGTTAAGAAGGGCCTCGTAAACTGTTTTTCTGAAAACGACGGCTCTTTCACCCGCCGCCACGAGAGGGAAAAAGTAGTCATCGAACAATACTCCTTTTCCTTGGGGCTTTATTATTTTCGCGTTTTTGACAAAGTCATAGCTATTTGTAAGAATTTCCAAGGCCTCCTCTGGCGTGGCTTTCGCCTTTGAAAAGTCTAAGAAGGCTATGGCGTTTACTACGGGTTTTTGGGTTTCCTCCATGGAAAATTGGATGTAGCAAATTGTTATTCCGAGGCTGTCCGCTAGTTCAGCAAGTTTTCTAAGGTTCCCCTGCTCGACTTTTGATTCTAAGGCGAGGCCGTAAATCTTGTTGTTCTCGTCAAAAGCCATGATTCTGCCGATATTGAGAGGTCTAAAAGTTGGTTTGGACATTTCGCCGCACCCTCCCCGCGGGGTCATCGCTTGGCGGGTGCATGAATAGCCACCACGGGTAGCTACTTAAAAGGACTACCATAAAAATTTTGCTCACCCGAAATTCTTAACAAGATTAAACCTCAAAAGAGTAAAGTTCAAGCTATAAAAGGATAAAGCAAGTACGAATTGCGGTGAACCGATTGGGCAAAATAGAAGTCGGAGTTTCAATGCTTCACTGTCTAGGCAAACCATTCAACAGAATGGCTAAAGCCTTGACAAAAATGGCCGTCAATTACGTGGAAATAGTAGACGATGGATTACACGCCCTAAACAAAAGAAGGGTTTCAAAGCTGAAGACGCTTGGGAAAAACTGCGGATTAAGGTTTTCTATTCATGCGCCCTTCGCAGACATAAACATTGCCTCCCCATCCAAGTGCATGTTAAAGGCCATGGTTAAACGTTTAGAAAATTCCATAAAGCTTGCAAGTCTGCTGGAGGCTGAAGTTTGGGTTTTCCATCCGGGATTGAAAACGGGCATAAGCATGTTCTATCCCGGAGCAGACTGGATTCAGAACCGTGAAACTGCAAAAATGCTATACAAAATTGCCCAGAAACACGACGTAAAAATCGCCATAGAAAATGTTCCGGAGCCCTACCCCTTCCTAATGAAAAGCGTGGAGCACTTCAAAAAGTTCTATGAAGAAATAAGCGAAAACATCGGCTTAGCCTTAGACGTGGGCCACGCAAACATTAACGGGCAGATAGAGCTTTTCCTAAAAACGTTTCCCGACAAGATTGTGCACATCCACGCCCATGACAACAGCGGGAAGGATGACGAGCATTTGGGTGTTGGCCATGGAACGGTGAACTGGAAGAAGTTTGCTGAGCTTTTGAGGCAAACAGCTTACAACAAAACGGTAGTCGTTGAATCCGTGGAACACATCCAAGAAAGCGTTGAAAAGCTTAGGGCCCTACTCGCTTGAAAATGGCACCTCAATCGACAAAAAATCCTCAGCCACAACAGTGTTCTCGAAGATTTTACGGGCTTGCTCAAAAAGTTCACGAGGATCCTCATATCTCGCACTAATATGGGTTAAGACAAGCTTTTTGGCGCTTGCTTTTCTGGCAGTTTCAGCCGCTTGACTCGGTGTTGAATGCCCATCCTCGTAGGCTCTTTCAGCCAACTCATCGCCAAGTGTGGCGTCGTGAATAAGCAGATCCGCATTGGCTGCAAACTCCACTAAACCTTCAAAAGGCCTAGTGTCTCCCGTATAAACAATCTTTCTTCCAGGCCTAGGCGGACCTAAAACATCTTCAGGCTTTATGATCCTGCCGTCTGGAAGCCTGACGGATTTTCCACGCTGCAGCTGCCCCCACAAGGGGCCTTCCGGAACCCCTAAAGCTTTAGCCTTCTCTGGATAAAATTTTCCGGGACGGGGTTTCTCCACCAAGGCGTAGGCTAAGCTTGGCGTCACATGATTAGCCCAAACCGCTTGAACAGCATATTCTAGCGTCTCGCAAACCACGCCAGCCTCATTGACCTCATGAATTTCTATTGGAAACGTTAGGTCAAACTTCACTGTCTCCCTTACACATTCAACAAATTTTCTAATTCCCGGGGGACCATAGACGATAAGCGGTTTTTCTCTATCGTGCAGCGCCATGGTTTGCATAAGCCCCGGCAAGCCTAAAACGTGGTCGCCATGTATATGCGTAATGAAAACCTTTGTCGCCCTATGAAAACTAGCGCCAACCATCACCATCTGTCTCTGCACGCCTTCACCACAGTCAAAAAGCAGCTGCTCGCCCTTACGCTTCACTAGGATAGCTGGTAAACTCCTTTTCGGGGTTGGAACGCTTCCAGCAGTACCCAAGAAGATAACCTTCAAGTCCATGAGGATGCACTACACCGTTCAGAGTATACAGCATATCCTTGTTAGCCTTTATGCTTTCCGAAACCATGAAACGGTAAAATTCGTGTTAGTCCACAAGCCTTAATAGGTTAGCTGAGAACTCGTAAGTGGATTTGGTTGTTTATGGTGAGGGTGCTTATAGTTTTTGAGTCGCGTTATGGCAACACCAAACGCGCCGCAGAATCCATCGCCGAAGGAATAGAGGAAACCAATGGAATTGAGGTTTCTCTAAGGGAGTTGAAGGACGTAGACTTGAAGGAAATCCCCTTCTATGACACGATATTAATTGGTTCTCCAAACCACGTCGGCGGGCCTACAAGAGGCGTCAGGAGCTTCATCGACAAGCTTGGGGAATTAAGGTTGGAGGGAAGGAAGTACGCTGTTTTTGACACTTATATGGGTGGAGACTTCGAGAAGGCGGTTAAGAAAATGGAGAAACGAATAAACGAAAAAGCTCCCGGCTTTACGCGTATAGTTGCTGGCTTATCAATAAAGGTTAGGGGAATTAAGGGGCCCATCCTAGAAGATGAGCTGCCGAAATGCAGGGAATTCGGCAAGAACATAGCTATCCAGCTTAATAAGGAACGTGAAAAATGATGGCTTCCATGGCAAGGGACAAGATAGTGGTTTTTGTCAGCTTTTTATGGATTGTTCAGTCTGTAGGCAGACTTTGTTTTGTAGCGTTCGGCACACCAGAGGGAATGGGCCAGTTTCTAGATACGCCTATCTCGCCAACAACATCAATTATGCTTTTTGCCATGTTTCTGCTTTTGGGCGTTTTAGGGCTCATCGCTGCCCTTGGCTTGTTGGCGGGACAGAAGTGGGGTTTCTGGAGCACAATACTGACTAGTTTTGCAACCATCGCCTTCGACTTATGGGGATTAACAATACAATTCACCGCCGCCATCGGCCTAGTCGTACCAACAATATCCATCATAGTTCTATATGCAAGAAAGCGTAAATTCTTACTTAATGGTCGTAAAGATGCTTTTTGAGAAATTGGAGAGAATGGGTTTTAAGTCTTCTTGAACACTGCGATTTCGCGGGTTAGGCTTCTATGTATGTAGACCATGTGGGATTCCACGTGCTTGTAGCCCAATGCCTTGCCTATTTGGGTTATGCCAACCGTTTTTGGCGCCGCCATGCATACGTGCCTGTCTTCGCCGAGCATGTCGTGAACCGCGTTTAAGCATTCTTCGATTATCTGTTTTGTTGTCCGCTTTAGGGTTGTGGCGCTTTTCCCGTAGGGCGGATCCGCCACGACACAGTCTACGGCTTTTACCGGCGGGTTTTTTGCATCCGCCACGATGAGGCCTTCTGGTGTTATGCCGAAATAGGCGAGGTTGGTTCGGCTGCCTTTCACCATTCGCCTTTGGATGTCAGCGCCTAGGACGCGGCAACCTATCAGCGCAGCCTCTATTAGCATGCTTCCGGTTCCGCAGAAGGGGTCAAAAACCAATTCGCCGGCCTTCGGTCTAGCTAGGTTCACCATGCACCTTGCCAGTTTCGGCGGCATCGCCGATGGATGGAAAAAGGGCTTGTTTTTTGGGCGCCTCTCCATGAAGGGTTTAGGCGGAACATCCGCCAACTTCAAGCCGAAAACCAACTTGCCGTCTGTTAGAATTCCCATAAATGTTTTCTGGGGTTCTTGAAGGTTCACTTTTGCTTTTTCAGCCATGCCTAAGATTATTTCGCCAAACTTCCGCTCCAAAGCAAGTCCGTCAACATGTCTGGCGTGGTTTTTCACGTGTTTTATGCGAACTGCGAAACTTTCGCCTTTCTCTAGAAGGAGGCCAGCATTTACTGAGCGTAAGGCTTTAATCGCCTCGATTGAGTCGGCTTCGCATGTGAAAAGCTCCAATGCGCAAAGTCTGGTTAAGGCTGCCCGCCTTTTAACGGCTTCCACACATTTAGCGTCGGCTTCAACCCTCAAAACTTGGTCAAGTGCTCCAAGAACCGTATAGGTGTAGCCTTCAGCCTCGAAAATGGCTTTAAGCTCGGCGGTCGGCAGTGTTTCATGTTCCCCTGATAATAAAAAGAAGAGCCTAGCCACTTTGAAGCTCCCGCAGTGCTTGGGCTATAAGCGGCGCCAGCGAAACCTTGCTCACGTGGCTGGGAACGCTGTCTGTTCCAAT
The DNA here is from genome assembly GCA_018396875.1 of Candidatus Bathyarchaeota archaeon. Taxonomy (GTDB): domain Archaea; phylum Thermoproteota; class Bathyarchaeia; order Bathyarchaeales; family Bathycorpusculaceae; genus DRVP01. Next base: position 2,484 of record JAGTQG010000018.1, on the reverse strand, counting down.
AACCTCTTTAACTCCAGCTTCCCGCAGACGTTTTTCAGCTTCTCCCACCAGGAGCGGATGCACACATGCAGCGTAAACCTCAGCGGCTCCAAGCTCGTAAAGGAGGGTGGCAGCCGCCACAATGGTGCCGCCTGTGCTAATTATGTCATCGAATATTATGGCTGTTCTGCCTTTGACATTGAATTCCCTTTTTTCCACGCTTACAAGTCCAGTGTAACGGTCCCGATGTTTCTCCAAGTAGCCGCACTCACAGCCCAAAACTTTTGCGGCTTCTTGAACTATGCCGACGGCGCCCTTGTCAGGAGCCAACGCAAAAGCGTCCCTAAAGCCTCTTTGCTTGAAGTGTTCAGCCAACAGCGGTATAGCCGAAAGGTTTCTTGCTGGAAACGGAAACTTTGCCAAAACGTTTTTTTCGTGGATATTTACGGTGATTAAGCTGTCGACACCAGCAGCCTTAAGCATTCTTGCAATGGCTTCTATGCTGATCGGCTCGCCTTTAAGGAAAACCTTGTCTTGACGGGCATAAGCCAAATAGGGAACAACCGCCACAACGGTTTCGGCGTTGTTCCTTTTAGCGGCATCCACCATCAAAGCCAGCTGAATAAGCCGCTGGTCTTGCGGCGGACTCGTGGTCTGCACAATAACCGCTGTTTCGCCTTCAACAAGCCCCTCAATTCTCACGTAAGATTCGCCGTCTGGAAAAGCCTTAAAAAAGACGGGGGTTGGCTCTACGCCCAAAAAGCTGGCTATTCTTTCGCCAAGCTCTTTAGAAGCTGGCCCCGGAAGGATCTTCATTGTACCGCCGCTTTCTAATGCGGCAAACACATCTTTTAGATTTTTCCCGTCGCCCTGTACTGTTCAATGAGTTCTTTGGCTCTGTCCATGCGGATTTTGCGTTCCTCAACCATTTTTTGGGCGACTAGGTCTATCAACTCACCAGTGGCGCCAGCCATAATGGCGATGTTTCTGGCGTGAAGCTCCATGTGTCCTCGCTGTATGCCTTCGTGAGCTAGGGCTCTTAAGGCGGCTAGGTTTTGGGCTAGACCCACCGCCGCAAGAACTTCGGCAAACTCGTTTGCCGTCTTAACGCCGAGAATTTTTAGGCATATTCTGGCTATTGGATGAGTTCGCACCGCCCCGCCAATAATGCCAACAGCCATCGGCAGTTCTATGGAACCCACCAAATCGCCGTTCTCGTTTTTCTCCCACGTGGAAAGCGTCGTATAGTGGCCGCTTCTAGCCGCATAAGCATGGGCGCCAGCCTCAACCGCCCGGTGATCGTTGCATGTGGCGATTACAACGGCAATTACGCCATTCATAATACCCTTGTTGTGTGTGGCCGCTCTAAACGGGTCGGCAGCTGCGAAAGCCCAAGCGTTCACAATGCCATCCACAACCTCTTCGCCGCCAACAGCCTCCTTAGGCACGACACACCACGCTCTGGCTAGGCGTTTAACAGCCAAATTCGAAATAATCCGCAGGTAAACGCGTCCGCCTGTGACCCGCTCAACCAATGGAGCAACAGCCTCACACATGGTGTTAACGGCGTTAGCGCCCATGGCGTCCCGAACGTCCACATGCAACTCCACAATGACCATCGGCCCCTGCACCGTGTGAATGACCTTTGCGTCCAAGTCTTTGGCTCCGCCGCCAACGGAAACTAGCACCGGGTCCTGCTCGTTCGCCTTTTTTAGAATTTCCTCCTTAGCCTCCAAAACGCGAAGCCTAGCCGCATAAGGGTCTTTAACGCGAACCACTTGCACCTGCCCAATCATTATTGGCGGAGTACTACTCGTATGGAAGCCTCCGCCCTCCCGCACCATTTTAGCCGCATAGCTAGCCGCAGCCACCACAGAAGGCTCCTCAATAGCCATAGGAATCAAATAATCCCGCCCATTAATGAGAAAGTTCACAGCGATGCCCAATGGCACTGGAAAAGCGCCAACAACATTCTCAATCATGCGGTCAGCCAAGTCCAACGGCAAACCACCAGTATTCTGCAGCAAAGCACACTCCTCATCAGTCAAACCAGCAAACTCCTTAACAAAAGCCAAACGCTCCTTTGGACTAAGCCGATAAAAACCCGAAAACAAAGACGACCTACTCATATCACTTCTACCTTCCTGTTTCAGATTGAACTAGTAATAGCGTTGTCTCGTTTCACATTTAAACTTTGGCGGAAAAAACGTTTTGGTTAAAAGTGGAACTAAGAGAAAAAAGGGAGACTTATGATTTCACATCTAGCCTTAATTCTACGTCCACATAATCGCTTGTGACCGCGTTGTTACTCCATGTAATTTTCCATGTTAAAGTCCACTCTCCACCTGTTTCTATCGAGAGATTTGTTAAAGGATTACCTATTGAACCGTTCCAAACAATCAAAGTATTCTTCAAAGTACCATCTTCGTACATTTCTACAAAAATTGAAGTCAAATTACTAGTGCTACCGCTGCATTTTGTAACTGTAATGTTAAATGTGACAGC
>JAGTQG010000017.1 GCA_018396875.1 Candidatus Bathyarchaeota archaeon | reverse complement strand
TATACTTCATGTGATGCAAATACTTGGGCATAAAAGAATCCAGAACACATTAAAGTATACTCAACTGGCAAAGTTTGAAGGCGAAGAGCAATACATCTGCAAAGTGGCTAAAACACCGAAAGAAATAGCTGAACTAATAGAGGCTGGATTCAGCTATGTATGTGAAAAAGACGGCTACCTCTTCTTTAAGAAGCCCAAGTGATGGGCGCCGGTTCGGTAAAAGCATGGAAAAAGCGCCGCCGGTCGGACTTGAACCGACGACCGACTGGTTAACAGCCAGCCGCTCTACCAGTCTGAGCTACGGCGGCACACTTTTCATCAGAGTTTGAGTTTAAATGGTGTATTTAAGTTTATTTTTGTTATGTGATTCCGGCCTTTTTGGCTTTGTGTTCTATAATTTTTACGAAGATTCTGTATAGGGTTTGCATGGGTTTTGCGTACCATTTTCCGGCGAAGGATCGGCTTATTAGGTCGTCTATCCAGTGGAAGTCGTGTTTTAGGCATTTTATTAATAGTTCCTGGTGGAGTTTTGTCATTTGAGTTTCTTTGAACCATTGTTCGTTTTTGAGTTTGCCCAGCGGCACGAAGAAGAGGGGGACTATTAGGCTTCTGACGTGTTTTAGGTCTTCCACGAGTTCTATGGTTTTTATCAAGTCTTCTTCGGTTTCTTCTGGCATGCCCACTATAAGCGTGCATGCTGGGACAAGGTTGTTGTCGTGCATTAGTTCCATCCCTGTGCGGACAACTTCTGGCCATTCTTCGGGCTTGAAGGGGTGTGCTTTTGCTGGCATGATTTTTTTGGCAAGTTCCGGTGAGCCCGTCTCAATGCCTACTTCAGCGCCCCACCATGGCTGTTTTTGCAGTATTATTTCGGCCACTTTTTGGAAAAGCTTTGGCTTTAGCGCTACGGTCGCCAAAGAACAGTGGCTCCAGCTTAACCCGCCTTCACATTTTTTGACAACAACCTCATGCAGTTCAACAAGTTTTTCATCGTCTGGCGTGGTGTTTTTTGAGCCATAGAGCATGACGTCTTCGGCGTGGAGGCAAGCCCCGTAAGTGTAACCGTGCTTCATGTTTACGTTTATTTCTGCCAAAATTTTCTCGATGGGATACCATCGTAGCGGGCGGAGGGTTACACTGCAGAACTTGCATCCTCTACAGCATCCTCGCCCAATTTCCACCAAACCATTGATGGATGGATTTAGGATGTTTGGAATTTCCTCCAGCCTTGGGGTTTCTTCCACGCCTACTTCATAATATTTTGGCAGTTCTTCACCGTTCAAGGCTGCCCGCACAATTTTCCCTATAACCTTTTCAGCTTCACCGTCTATTATGCAGTCTATCCCATGCTCTTCCACAAATTTCTCTCTGTAACGGAACTGCCAAACGCCAGAACCGCCCACAATTATTTTTAGTCCACGCCTCTTAGCCCTTTTAATCTCAGGCTTTTCAAGCAAACGCCTAAAATACTGGGCAAGGAAAGGTTCCCTTTTCAAAATTGCAGCAAAGGTGCTGGATGCAGGTCCAAGTCCGAAAGGATCCATGACGTGGACGCCTAAAACCTTCGCGTCATCTATATACTTCCCAAGGTGGTCAGGGTCAACTGTTAAAACGTCAAAACCTTCGCTTAAAAGCTGAGCTTCAATCTTTCTAAGCCCATAGGGAGCCGCCACTGGAATGCCTTTGACAGTTTTTATCGGCGGGAAAAATAGGAAACTGTAGAGCCAGTCTGGAATGACGTTTGGAGGGGCGCACGTTCCAAAACCTATAAACTCGTTCTGGTGGTAGTCACTCATTAAGGTGCGGTCAGCTGTCAATATGACGTCAGCCATAAACGCCCTTCTCCAAACGTCTAAAGGAGTAATAATATTATGAATGCTAAAACATTTAAATTTTGATATAACTTCCGCAGTAAAAATAAAACACGATTATTTAACAGCTACTCGTCTTTTCTTCCATTTCTTGGAGCAATTTTTTAGTTTTGGTTTCCACGAAAGCAGCGATTTTCTCTATCGTAAGAGTTTCTTCTGCCTTTTGTTTTGCAAGCTTCTCCTTCACAATGTTGATTAGTTTCTCAAAGTTCACAGGCTTTATTAGGTAGGCGTCTGCTCCGCAGTTGAGAGACTCCACAGCATTTTCAAGGTTCGGATAGCCCGTAACCATTATCTTCACCATTTCTGGCGTCGTTTCCCCAAGCTTTTTTAGTAGCTGAGTTCCTTGAATGTCTGGCAACACTATGTCAAGCAAAGCAAGATCATAGACTTTAACCTTAGCCTTTTCTATGGCTTCCTTTCCTGATTTGGCTTCGTCTACGTCGTAGCCTTCGCCTTCAAGGATCAGCCTGAACATCTTGCGTATGTCTTCGTCATCATCCACTATTAGAATGCTTGCCTTTCCCATAGATCGTTCTCACCTCCCTTCCCACCAAATTTAAGGTTGAATTTGAGGACTTCATGGAGTAGGCTTCCCTAATTTTTTCAATCCATTGTGAGAAAATTATTGGCCCTTTCTCGTTAAATTCTAAACCAAATTTTCTGCACAAGATTTCCACAATGGTTCTTTCTATTATCGAAACTACTCCAATACCTGAAATTCGGCGAAAACGCATTCCAGAATCTTCAAACTCTAAGACAGCCCTTAACTCTTCAAAGAAGAAATCCGGGTCTCGTGGAATATCTGACAAAGTGAAACCCCTCCTTTTCAAATATTCATAGAAGATTTCGACTGTTCTATCTCCAAGCGAATATCGCAGTGTTTCATCGATAACCTTCACCAAGATCTTGTCGAATTCCTCCAAAGTTTTCACCGCACATTACGCCCTTTTACAGCACCTCCGAGTACGCTCGCTTTCTTTTCAGCAGTTGCGTTGTCTATGAGGCTAGAATCAAGGTTTATCAAAAGCTTTATCAATCTACGATATGAATTGAGAATTCGCTCCTCAAGTTAAGTTAGGGTAGAAAGCTTTGGGTAAGGATTTCCGACTTCTATTGCTTGGGGCTGCGCATTCGCTGAACCACTCGCTGTTTGTTATTGTTCCTCCGCTTTTATCGGTTATAATGGCTGACCTTAGCGTCTCAAACAAGGTTATAGGCACAGTTTCCATGGCAGCGTCGTTCATATACGGTTTTGGAGCATTGGCAGGTGGACCTTTAGGCGACAAAATTGGAGAAGCAAAAACCATAACAATTTTCCTTCTCTTTTCAGGATTCTCCACCTTCATCATGTTCGCCGCTGGTGCTACAAAAAGCCTAACATTTTTTGCTTTAGCCCTAATTCTGATGGCTGCAGGTTCAAGCCTCTACCACCCAACGGCGAACTCGTTGATTTCTAAAACTTTTAGCGAGCACGTGTCCGAATCTATGGGACTTCATGGTGTTGGTGGAACCGTGGGCGTTGTGTTAACACCCACAATTGCATGGTTTATAGGGTCATCTTTAGGCTGGCCCGTAGCCTTCGCATTTTTTGGAAGCCTCTGCATAATCTTTGCTTTCTTGTTCACCAAAAAGTTTGGGTTTAAAAGCCATAGAGGCAAGAGGCAAGCCGCCGGAAGCATTGTGGAAGCATTACAAATCCGGGAGCTTTGGCTTCTCCTAGTTTTTAACATAGCCATCGGGTTCTTTATGAAGGGCGTGGAGCTTTACTTCCCGAAATATCTTGAGGACAATAGGGCTGTGAATCCAATGTGGGCTTCTGTGGCTTACACTCTTGTTCTTGCTTTTGGAGTTCCGGGACAATGGATCGGTGGAAAATGCTCCGATAAGTATGGCTCAAAAAAGATGCTTATTGTAGCTTCAGCTGGAATCTGCTTGGGCTTGCTTTCATTACTTTTTATTCCAGTTTACCTTATCGGAATAAGCGTCTTCATAGTTTTGTATGGTGTTTTCTTTTATGCCCATCAGCCAGCTCTAAACGCGCTTACGGGTTTTCTCTCACCAGAAACCCATCGAGGAGCCGTTTACGGTGTCTTCTTCTTTACATCTTTCGGCATAGGCTCCATATCCCAGCTGATCTCAGGGTATTTAGCTGATCTCTACGGCTTTGACCCAGCCTTTTATATGCTTACAGTTTTCTCTTTCATCGCGTTAGGGCTTTCTTTTCTGCTTCCAGAACGTCAAAAGCCAGCTTTAAGCCATAATAAGCGAGAGAAGTCTGTAAGCCATTCCTCCAACGAGTAGGGCAACACATACATCTACAACAGTAATTGCCATGGTCTTTTTCCATCCGAGTTCCCTCAAAAGCGCGGCTATGGTTGCCACGCACGGGATATAAAACATCGTGACAATAGCGAAGACGATCATTTGCACTGTTGAAAGCGTTTCTAGCGGGATAAGCTCCGAGAAAAGTATTAAAGCCAATTCTTTACGCAGAACACCAAAAATCAACGGCACACCTGCGGCTTCCGGAAGCCCAAGCCAGCCACTTATTAAGGGTTTTGCTCCTGTTGTGACATAGCCGATAAAGCCTGTGACGTCTAAGGCTGTTATGGCGAGGCTTCCGGCAACTATTATTGGGAAAGCTATATAGACAAAATCTTTAGTTCTACTCCAAGTTTTGGTTAAAACAATCTTCAGTGAAGGCTTCTTGTATGGAGGCATCTCCATTATTAAGCCTACCGGTTCGCCTGGCAGCGCTTTGAAGGCAATTCTTCCTAAAATGAAAACCAACGCTAAGTCGAAGATGTATAAGGCTAAGGCGGCGTGCAAACCTACATATTTCCCAACAAGTCCAAGAATAACCACGGTTCTGGCGGCACAAGGCACTAAGGTAACCACGAAAGTAGCTATAAGGCGTTCTCGTTCAGTTTCCATGATTCTGCAGCCTATGCAGGCGGGGACGCTGCAGCCGTATCCCAAAACAAGCGGTATGAATGCTTTTCCATGTAACCCCACCCTGTGCATTAGGTTGTCCATTAGAAAAGCTGCTCTTGGTAGGTATCCGCTATCTTCAAGCAAGGCGAGGATAATATAGAAGGGCACAATGTAGGGTAAGGCTATGGTTATTCCCGCCATTATTCCACCAAAAACTCCATCTGCCACGATTTTTACAGCTTCATGGGGCAGAAATGCCAAAACCACTTCAATTTGTGAAAGTGTGTTTCCAAGCAGGGATTCCAAAAAACTTGAGAGGAAGCTTCCGCCGATGAAAATTAGCGAAAACATGGCTAAAATGACGCCAATCAAAATAGGGTAACCGAGAATTTTATGAGTTGTTATGGTGTCAAGTTTCTGCTCCCAACCTACTCTTGGCGGTGTCTCTAAAGTAGTTACTTCCTTGGCTATTTTGCTTGCAATAGAATACCTTTCAGAAGCCAATATAACAGGAGAAGGCTCACCATGCATTTTTTCCAGCTCTGACGCTTTTTCTTTGGCATACGCCAAAACCTTTGCTCCATCTTCATAATTTTTTAGTTTACTGACTATGTCTTCATCCCATTCCAAAATTTTGATGGCGATCCACCTCGCCGGGTAAACAGCACACATTTGTGGAATTCTTTCCTCAACGAGCTTTTGGATTTTCTGCACTTTTTCCTCAACTTCCGCTCCAAACCGGACTTTTAGGGGATTAAGCTTTATTTCGCCATTCGCTACCGCCACAACGGTCATCAAAAGTTCGTTTATGCCGCTTCCAGTTATGGCTACTGTGGGAACAACAGGTATCCCAAGCATTTTAGAAAGCTTTTCCACGTTTATACGGATGCCCTTTTTAGCCGCAAAATCCACCTGGTTGAGCGCCATGACTACGGGGGCTTCAAGCTCCAAAAGCTGAAGCGTAAGGTAAAGGTTACGCTCCAAAGCTGAGGCATCCACAACGTTAATTATGACGTCGGGTTTTTCAACGGCGATGTATTCCCTTGAAACAATTTCCTCTATAGAAAAAGCTGACAGCGAATAAGTGCCTGGCAAATCAATCACACGTATAGTGTAGCCCCTAAAATGTAGGGTTCCCTCAGCCCGCTCCACAGTTTTGCCAGGCCAGTTCCCAACAACCTGATTTAAGCCGGTAAGCTGGTTAAATATAACGCTTTTACCCACGTTGGCGTTTCCGGCAAGAGCCACACGCAAATGTCTAGTCATGGGTTTCATCTTTAACTGGTTTAACAAGCACTTTGGAGGCTACTCCTCGTCCAAGGGCAAGTGCTACGCCCCTAACTTCAACCTCGACAGGTCCGCCGAATGAGCCTTTCTTAACGAGTTTAACCTCTGTGCCGGGTGTTAACCCCATTTCAGCAAGCCTCCTGACTAAGCCGAAGCCTCCTATGGCTTTCACTATGACTCCTTTTTCGCCTTCAGCCAACTCGGTTAAAGCGCAAAGCTCCTCGTCATTCCATGAATCGTCTCCATGAACTTTTCTCCTAAACATTTGCTGATTCCACCTTTTCAACGGCTTTAACCCATATGCTTTCGGCTTCCTTGCGGTTTATCGTCCATTCTTCTCCTGCAACACATAAAACAAGGCTGTCTTCCTCAGCTTTGACTATGTGGATTGGAACGTTTGGTTTTATTCCCTTGCTCGCTAAAGATAGAAGTGTCTCCCGTTTTTCATCAAGAAGTTTGATGACGATACACGTTTGGTTTGCTGCCATCGAAGTCAACGGGTAACATTCCACATCATTTACTTCGCCATTCTCCCTAGGTATCGGGTTTCCATGAGGACAAAACTTTGGATAGCCAAGCCGTCTTTCCAAAAGAGAAAGCACATCCTCAGTTAAGGCATGTTCAAGCCTGCAAGCAGTTTCATGTACAATGCTCCAATCAGCCTCTAAAAGGTCAGTTAGCAATCTTTCTGCAAGCCTATGCCGCCTAATAACGTTCAGCGCCAGTTTTTCACCCTCGGCTGTCAACCTTACACCCTTATATGGAGTGTGCTCCACAAGCCCATGTTTCTCAAGATGTGCAATAGTATTCGTTATAGAGCCCGGCACAACATTTAGCTCCTTAGCTAACTCTTTTGTTCTGGCAACCCCGCTTCTCTTCTGAAGCTTGTAGATGGCTTCAATATATTCTTCCGCTTCGTGGGAAAGCTCAACAGCCAAACGATCCACCAATTTACGAGCACTCGTAATTTTAACACACAGACTATAAAACGTTTCGGAAATCCGAAAATAAACGAACCTTAAATATACTTTAAAACGACCCAAGATAGAATGTCGAGGTACAACTAAAACATTGGGCTTTAACAGCGTTAACCAAGCATATGAAATGCTTCTTAAAACCGGATCTTTCAATGCAGCTATCATTATGTTTTGATTTTCATGTATGCGTAAAACTACGAAAACATCATTTTTATCACAAACTAGAAAAATTGAATGTTGAATTAGAAAATGCCATGGAATCCTTTATCAAAAATTTGAAATTAAGCATTTCTAGAATATTAGGATGCCTTACGAAGTTTGTTATTCATGTGATATTAGAATTTCTTTACCTTCGACGATGGCTTTTGCAGGTTTTCTCGCGCCCTTTTCAGCCAGTCTCCAAACAGTGTTTCTTGAAAGCCTCATTCTTGCGGAGGCTTCCTCAAAGGTCAGTTTCTCCAATTCAACAAGTTTTAGGGCTTCTATCTCTGCTGGTTTCTGAGAAAATCGGCTCTACATTCCTTTAAGGGTCAGCTCAAACTTTTTCGGAAGACTAGTTTAATGCTTTATTCGCCGGTCTCTCCCATCACTTGGATGATTACAGTTCTTCTTCGTGGATGCACGTCTGTCTCAACAAACATGAGCGATTGCCATGTCCCAAACTCCACCCTACCATCAACAATGGGCAGGGTTTTGTCTGGAGGGAGCAGAACCGACCTGAGGTGGGAGTGAGCGTTTGAAGGGTGCATGTAGCTTGCACCTTTTGGAACCAATTTTTCCAGCAAAGCCTTAATGTCATTTAAGAGGCCATACTCGCTTTCCGTTAGGATTAGGATTCCAGTTGCATGAGGAGCGAAAACGTGCACCACGCCGTTCTTTACACCGGAGCGGGAAACCGCTTCTTGGACCTTGTCGGTTAAGTCTATAAATTCTATTTCGCCTTTAGTTGAAAATGTGAAAGTGGTATTGTAAACCTTAAAGCGTGCCAAGATTTTCACCGGCTTATTCAAGCACTTTTGTCATTATGATTTCGTCTATGTAGACGCCATCTTTGAAAAACCTTTTGGGAATCCTTCCAGTTTCCACAAACCCTATTTTCCTGTAAAGGTTTATCGCGGGCTGGTTATTTGCAAAAACCGATAATGTTAAAACGTTTAAGCCCATTTTCCTTGCGTATTCCTCCAAGGTTTTCATCATCGCCGTTCCTATGCCGATGCTTCTGAAACCTTTCTTGATAGCTATGCCTATAAAGCCCACGTGCCTTGAATAGCCAGTTCCCCTTACGATTTCCGAGTTAGCCACCAAGTGCCCATCTACTTCAGCAGCTACACAGAAGATTTCACCTTTCTCCAAACGTTTGAAAACATTAGAAAGCCACTCAATCTCTTCATCTCTTGAAGCCTTCTCGGTCCTAAGGATGTTTGCACCCTCTTCAACAAGTGAGTTAATAAAATCCAGCAAGTCGTCAAGGTCCTCCCATTTAAGGGTTCTAAGGATTACCCTGCGGCCGTCTTTTGCAACAAATTCCCGGATAACCTCTCCTGTTTTCATAAACCTAAAACAGGTGGCTAGAGCAACATAACCTTTTCTAAGCGAAGAACAAGAAGTTTGGTTGATGCTTTTGTATACGGCTTCCGCCCCTAGTGACTCTGGTGAAATGTTGAAATGAAGGTAATACCGAAATCACTTGAACAACTTAAAAGTAAAATGAGGATCCATGAAGTTGAAAAATATTAACTGTTTAGCCTACACCAGACAAAACAACTTGCCGCGCTCATAGAAGAACAACCCAGAAAAAGCTCCTTTTCTCTCACATTATCCAACCGCAAAACCTTGGTGAAAAGTTTCTGACGGCAAATGGTTTGTTGAATCGTATACAAAAGCATCAACCGGTGAAGCCATTAATCTTTAATACAGTTTTGTTGCTGTTAAAATCAAGACAAGTATTTCATGATAAACATTGGTCTTTATATGCAAACGATGCCTGAAAAGCTCGAAGATCTTTCGAAGATGCGCCGCCCAAGTTTTCCATGGAGATTTTCGTTAGTCTCTTTACGAAGCATCAGTTAAGTCCATGCTTTTGGTTTAAGGGCTGAGTTGAAAGCTGATTTAAAGGCTTCTTTCGCCGTTTGAGGCTTTTAAATTGGATTTTCATCCTAATGTTTTAAGTGACGAAAACTGCAAGCCTCAATTCATTAAGTTTCGGTTTATGCTTTTTCCTCTTCTTGTCAAATGAAGTTTTCTTGGGCTTTTTGTTGGAAAAAAGGTTTTTCGTTTTTCGAAATTTGGCTTGCTATGTTTTCCATTTTTTCATATTGTCATTTCTGAAATAACCCTATAATTACTCGCAGCGGGCATTGTGATTGAGGATGCGGGAAGGCTGGGAAGCGTTGTCTCTTGATTATTTTGGGAATGATGTGGAGATTCTGGAACGAACTGTTAATGGCAAAAAGGTTAAAGTGAAATGGAACTGGGGAACCTTCAAAAGCACTGAAGGCTTTCCAGTAGACGACAACTTGATAAACTGGGTTATTGGACAAGACCAAGCCTTAAAAGAGTGTTTCTTATGTCTCGACGAGTGGGTTCACAAGCTTAAGTGGTTGGAGAAGACAAAATGGTATGAAAACTGGAGCAGTCCAGACAAACCTAAACCTTCAGCAAAAAGCGTCATAAGTCCTGGACCCTACCTTCTGCTTTTAGGGGATCCAGGTACCGGAAAGTCGCTTATTGGAAGGGCTTTAGCTGAAAAATTAACTCAAATCTATAAGCAAGAGGGCATCAAACTTTTTGACGTTTTATGCTGGAAGAATCCAGTTCTCCCAAGCCAACCTAAGATTTCAATTCATCCAGCCGGGGAAGGAAAGAAAATTATTCAGAAGGAACAGCTTAAGGAACTTAAAAGAAAGTTTATCACAAAAGTCGGGTTAAAGGTCCTGCAAGTTTTCTTAATTTTTATGGGCTTATTTTTAATGAGTTTAGGATTCTACTTTATGTATCAGGCTTGGCAGACTTGGAATGCTAATCCAATGTTTTTAGGCGAGCCTCTGCAGGAATACTATAACTATAATTTCACAAACTACTTCATTGATAGGGTGGTTGGCTTCGTCCCGTTGACCTTCATTCCAGGAGGAAGCCTAATCTTCTTCGGAGTCTTCATTTGGTGGTTCTCTCGGATAGGCGGTTTAGGCGCCCTTAAAGGTATTGGCGGCGCCCAACAAAGCGACATACCAAAACTTATAGTTGACAACAGTTCTGGGAGGGCTCCCTTCGTTGACGCCACGGGACATAGGAGCGCACAACTTTTCGGTTCAATAGCATGGGATCCATATCAAACCGGTGGGTTGGGCACTCCGGAACATCAGCGAGTTACAGCTGGAGACGTTCATGTAGCCTCCTTCGGTATTCTATATATTGACGAGATAAAGAACCTTGACCCAGAAGAGGCTGTAACCCTTCTCACCGTGCTTGAGGACGGCCAACTTCCCATAACTATGAGGGGGCGTTGGCACGGCGGCGACACGGCGGCGATGGCTGTCTCTACAGAGCCCGTTCCAGCCATAACTTTCCTTGTAGGTGCTGGAAACTTTGACAGTATAAACCAGATCCACCCGGCATTGATGGACAGGATTTATGGCTACGGCAAAGTCGTTAGGATGAACAACGACATGCCAAACACCTTGGAGAATCGCCGCAAATATGTACAGTTTATTGCACAAGAAGTTAAACGTTTCAACTTAATACCATTCAGCCGTGAGGCTTGCGAAGAAATAATTGACGAAGGTAGGCGACGAAGCAACAAGAAAGACGCCTTAACCACCCGTTTTAGGCCGTTGATCTCCATTATCAAGACGGCGGCAACCCTTGCTATGAACGAGGGCTGCAAAATTGTTGAGCGGCGGCATGTTCGCGAAGCTATAGAACACCACTGTAAGACTATTCAAAGGCAAATATTAGAGCATGAAATTAATGAGAGGGGTAAACTTCTCGAGATAAAGCCCGAAGGTGTCAAGCTTGGACAAATCTATGGTTTGGCGATTGTTCGAGATCCCTACAGCGGCGAGATGACGGGCAGTGTTCTATGTGTGAAGGCTACCATGGTTAAGCGAAGCGACCTTCCAAGAAACTATCCCATTAAGGGTTACTATAAGGTGACAGGAGTAGCCAAGGGAGCAAGTTTCATAGCCGACAGCATAGCCAAAGTTCGCAGCGTAATCCTCCAAAAATACGGCATAGACATAGCCCAAGACTACTTTACTCACATAGACTTCGCCCAATCCTACGGTGTAGACGGCCCATCCGCCGGTGTGACAATGGCTATATTGCTTTGTTCGCTAATTGAGGGTAAACCCATAAGACAAGACGTGGCGGTCACGGGTGAAATAAACCTAGGTGTTGGTGACACTATACAAATAACTGCTGTTGGCGGGGTACACGAGAAGATTAAGGCTGCTGAAGCTTGGGGGTTCAAAAAAGTAGTCATTCCTAAAAAGAACTTTGAATATTCCATTGACCCAAAGGATTATAAAATTGAAGTCGTGCCGGCAGCCACTCTGGACGATTATTTGAGAGAATGCCTCGTAGAGGGAGCGACAATTAAAGTTCCTGTTCAAACGCGTCGAAAACCAAAAGTCTAAGACGCGAAACAGCTTTAACTATACGACTGCAACCTTGTTTTAGTGTATTGCCAATGACTAAGCGGGTTGACATAGATGCCATTCGAAGATGGCGGAGAAGGGGCTTTTACAGCGAAAATGCTCTCGTAAAACTTTTGCAGAAAAACGGATTCAATGCTGTCCGAATACCGGTAAGCAATCCAAGTTTAAGCCCACTGCCCGATGTTATCGCTAGAAAGGAAAACCACATATACGCCTTCGAAGTCAAAAATGCTGGCTATTACGCGTATTTCCCAAAACAGCAAATAGAAAAACTCTTCAGATTTTTAGACGAACTTATCCCGCTTGATAAACAGTTTAAACACGCAGTTGTTGCTGCTCATCTTGGCAAAAAATGGGTTTTCAAGGAAATAAGCTGGAAAGACTGGGAAAATGGAAAACTTCCAGAAAAAGTTAGAATTCTAAAAAGGGATAAGGGAAACTTCAAAATCGAACAATTTTCAGAGCTCGAAAACAGCGAAACGAATTAAAGACCCTCCTATTTGAAAATCAAGATATAACAAAGGGGTGAAAAGACATCTATGTCGCAAATTCAAGGAGTAATTGTCAATTACAGGGTTGGACCAAAAACACAAAGATCCAAAGAGTGCATAATCCAATTTCCCCATGTTAACTCGGTTTCAGAGGCAAGTAGACTAATCGGACGTAAAGTGGTTTGGAACAACGGGGAAACAAAAATAATTGGAAAAATCGTGGACTTACACGGCAAGAAAGGGCTTGTTAGAGCCAGATTCAGAAAAGGCTTGCCTGGACTAGCCTTAGGAACGACCGTTCAACTAACTGGTTAAAAGGTCTTAATAAGTGAATGCTGTTTAACCGTAAAAAGCCATTTTTGCTTGCATTTTATTGTACAATTTTTGCACTTAAAGGATGAAAATAAACACTTTCATTTAAACAATCACTTGAATCCTCAGAATTATTTATCAAAATTGCAAGATTTATTACAATTTCTTGAGAGAAAAAACTTAAGATGCACAGAAATTTTTAGATTTTTGCATTTCTTAAAGTTCTTACTTAAAAATTTAACTCTTTTGCAAATCTTCGTGAAGCCTTTTAAACAAGTCTGTCTTAAACTTCAAGTAGAGGCAATTTCATGAAAGAGAAGATTATTGGCATATTGGGTGGCATGGGTCCAGAAGCCACCGCTGAACTTTTTTATAGAATCATTAAGGAGACTCCTGCAAAGAAGGATCAGGAACATATTAGAATAATTGTGGATAACAACCCGAAAATTCCGGATAGAACTGCGGCGATTCTTGGAACGGGTGAAGATCCACTGCCAGAAATGATTAGAACTGCTAAGAATTTGGAGAGGGCTGGTGCGGATTTTATCGTAATGCCATGCATTACGGCTCACCATTATATCAAGGAACTGCAAAGAAGCATTAGCATTCCAGTGTTAAACATGGTCGAGCTAACTGCCAAAACCTTGGCTGAAAATTTTCCGGAAGTAAGGAAGGCTGGCTTGTTGGGGACAACGGGAACCGTAAAGAGCGGGGTTTTTGACAAAGCTTTGGACAAAGTAGGCGTTAAAGTTGTTTATCCCTCGAATGAGGGACAAAAACGGGTAATGGACGCCATTTATGGTTGCATAAAAGCAGGAAAAATTCTTGAAGGACGAAAAATTGTGGTTGAGGAAGCAAATCACCTCATTCATGCAGGCGCCGACGCTATAATTTGCGGTTGCACTGAGATATCTCTTGTTTTGAAGAATGGCGATGTTGCTAAGCCAGTAATTGATCCTTTGCAGATTCTTGCTCGCAGCGCTGTTATGATTGCCCTTGGAAAAGAAAGTTTTTGAAAGCTTCTTCAGGGGCGCTAGTTTAATAAGGGCTTTGTGAAATCATTAAGGTCAAATCTTGGAGGGAAGAACAACGTTTGAAGATTATGTTTCGAAAACTCCAAAGTCTAAGGCTTTATATGAACGTGCTAAAAGGGTTCTGCCAGCCGGTGTTTCCTACTCAATAAGGCTTTTTGATCCATATCCATTTTACACTGCTAGGGCAAAAGGAAGCAAGCTTTACGATGTAGATGGAAACGAGTACATTGACTTTTGGCTTGGACACACGGCGCTTATCCTTGGGCACAGTCCACCAGCCGTTGTGAAAGCTGTTAAGAAACAATTGGAAAATGGAACTCATTATGGCACGGCGCATGAACTGGAAATAGCCTTGGCGGAACAAGTTGCGAAAATGATCCCAAGCGCCGAAATGATACGTTTCACAAATTCCGGAACGGAGGCAAACATGTATGCAGTGCGCCTCGCCAGAGCTTATACAGGAAGGACAAAAATCGCAAAGTTTGAAAGTGGATGGCATGGAGGGTACGACGCCCTTCATAAGGCGGTTAAGCCACCTTATGATATGCCAGAATCCGCTGGATTGACGCAAGGAGCCCTCCAGGACACCTTGGTTTTACCCTTCAACAACTTAGAAGGTGTAAGGAAAAGGTTGGAAGGCTTGGAGAATCAAGTGGCAGCAATAATTATTGAACCAGTACTTGGAGTTGGCGGCGCCATACCAGCCGAGAAAGAGTTCTTAAAGGGTCTTAGAGAGTTTTGCGACCAGCATGGGATACTGCTTATAGTTGACGAGGTGATTACAGGTTTCCGCCTAGCCCCTGGCGGGGTTCAACAATATTTCGGGGTTAGACCAGACATAACGGTCCTTGGAAAAATTCTAGGCGGAGGCTTTCCGATAGGCGCCTTCTGTGGACCAGCTGAAATAATGGAACGTGTAGACCATACACGTTACTCGAGACCCCAAACCTCTTTCCATGGTGGAACTTTTACAGCAAACCCGATAACCATGACCGCTGGCTTAACAACTCTAAAAATGCTGGAAGATGGGCTGTTAATAAATAGGCTGAATAGACTTGGGGACAAGATAAGAGATGAACTGACGGATATTTTCGAGTCTAAGGGAGTAGACATACAAGTAACTGGAACTGGTTCTCTGTTTGGCGTCCACTTCACAAAGGAGGAAGTTAAGGAGCCCGGAGCAGCCTTCAGAGCTGATAGACAAAGGCTTAACGAATACCACTTGAGATTAATAGCAAACGGTGTTTTCTTCCTCCCAACACACAACGGCTGTCTTTGCACAGCCCACACGAGAGCGGATATTGAAAAACTCTTCTCTGAGACGGAGAATTTCGCCAAAAGTCTAAAGTCATGATTAACTACGCTGTCTCTGTCCTCTCAATACATGCTCAGCTTTTTTCAAATCAAAAGGTGTATTCACGTTAAAGAACATTCGAAGCTCAGGGTCAAACTGTTGAAGGACAAGAGTGGAGATATAACGTACCCCACGAAGTTTTTCGATCATGGAACGCATGTCAAGCTTTCCCTCGTTTAAGGCTTTTCCCGCCGCTTCCAAGGCGGGTTTAACACGGTATGCTGCCTGCAGCGGTTCGATATAACCGTTGGGCCAGCGTGGAATAACTGCATTCTTGTTTATGCAGAGTTCAAGAAGCAAAGCTAGGACCTCCCTTGAAATTAGCGGAGTGTCGCATGGAAGCAAAAGCGCATACTCGCCTTGAGCTTCATTGAACCCTGTCAAAGCGCCTATGAGGGGGCTTTGTGCATCGCATTTGTCCACAACGATCCTAACGTTTGAACCTAAAACTTTTTGGAAAATTTCTATCAGTTCCTTAGAACTAACCACGACAATTTTTTCTTCAACAATTCCTTCTACGGCGTCCAAAGTATATTTTATGAGAGGCTTATTCAACAGTAAAGTTAAACTCTTATTGGACCCAAATCTTTTGGATGGACCGCCAGCCAATATTATTGCAGAGTTTTCCAAGATCAAACTTCCCTTTTAAATTCGCTGCTTATATTCAATCGATCCATCTATAAGTTTTGCCACTTTGCTCTTAGATTTTGCAAAGGTCTCAGTGGATGAACTAAGTCTCAGTTTTTAGCCAGAAACTGTTGATGGAACACGCTTAAACTTGGAGTTTATCTATTCTGGCAGCTACATCTCCTAAAATTCTTGTGAATGGGTGCTCGGGCTTTTCATGGACGAATATTATTTTTCCCTCAGCCCTTGGAACATCGCAAAAGCAAGGTATGACGCCTAAAAGGGGGACGCCGTAAACGTTTTTGACCATAGATTGAAGTTTGTCTCGTCCAGACATTAAGGCATCGCTGTACATGACCTTGTTCAGCACTATTTCGGTTTTCTTCTCGAAAAGGTCGTAAAGGTCTTGCAACATGCGTCTTGTCCCCTCCACATCTGAGTTGTCAAGAGTTGTTGCCACCACTACGAGGTCAGCGGCAACTATAGCATTTATGGACGAATATTGCAGCCCGGGACTCGTGTCAAAAATTATGTAATCAAAACTTTTCGCATTCAAAAGAGAGTCCCTAAGCGAAAGCAACCTTCCCAAGGCACGCATTTCCCATTTCCTATCTTTTGATGACATATCCCTGATCGCTTCAACTGAAGGATTGGCTAAACCCACAAAAAACCTATTTTGGCAGCCTATTCTGTTACCTATGTCTATCAAGACTTTGTCTATTTCACACACACCGTTAAGATAATCGTTCAACCAATATTCGGCGTTGTTAAGGTTTAACAGCGTTGAAAGGCTTGGTGCTCTAAAATCTAAGTCCATAAGGCAAACCTTTCTCCCGAACTTAGCCAGCGTTACAGCCAAATTCGTGGAGATTAGAGTTTTTCCTGTCCCACCTTTGTAGGAATGAACTGCCACTATTTTGCCCATACTTATCCCTGCCCCTCTCTATCTACGTAGAAGTAGGCTTTCCTCCCCTTCCGCTCTTTTTTGAGATAACCCATAATCACAAGCTGGTTTAGATAGGCGCTTTCAACAGCCCTCGCCCGGTGAGTTTGCTTAGCAACTTCATCAGCAGTAGCCCGGCCCAATCTACAGACTGTCATTGCGGTTTTCCTCAAGTGATCGGGCATAGAAAGAAGCGTCATAACATCCAAAGGTGCTTCTGGACTTAGGGGTTCAAACTCGCGTTTTCCATGCTTCTGAAGCTCAATCATTATTTCCATTTTCTCGTTTAAACGCTCAAGACTCTCTTTAATTTTCTCCAGTATCTGAATAGGTTTTTTCCCAGAGAGCTCTTTATCTGAGCTTGACAATGGCACTTCCTCTTGTTTAACATGTGTACACGTTTTATTTAGGAAAAGTGTTTATTAAGTATTACGAAACACTCATAATTATGAAAGTAACTACAAAATCAATTAAAACCCAAAATCCATACGAAAAATCAGTTGAAGGCTTAGTCTGCAAGGCATCTAGATAGAACGCTGTCCAAAATTTTGTAAAGGGGAAAAGGTTGTAGAAGAAAGTGCTGGCTAGTAGGGTACAGGGGCCTTGTTTCTGGCTTCTTCTATTATGGGCAGAACTTGCTTAAGCTCTCTGAAATGTTTAAGGACCGTTATGCCCCTTGGGGTTATGGCGTAGACAACCCTTCTCTTGCCAACTGTTTTTTCCTCGACAAGGTTTTGTTTAATTAGAAAATCAAGGTATTCCTTTAAAACACTGCAGTTTACGTTAGCTTTATACATAATGTGAGTTAGCTTCAACGGGCCCCTGTGAGCCAGCACTTTAAGGATGTCGATGTACATTTCAAGCTTGGACCGTCTCATTATCTAAACCTCTTTGCCATATTTTCCCAAGCTTTATATAAAGCTTTTATGGATTGAAACTACGTCTTTTTCCTCTTTAGTCTCCATTAGGAGCCCCTTTTCGCTTGTACACGTTTTAACACGTTTATTCTATTCTGGAAAGCTGTGACAAGATCATCTAACAATATTTTTTGAAATTCTGTAGACAAGCCTGTAAGGTTTTCTTTGAAAACCTCTGCCATTTTTGCTTTTATATGCCTCCTCTGTTGAGGGGTAAATTCATGCTTCAAGGACTTTCCTCCAGGCATGAGACAGAATAGGATAAGCATATTTAACTAACTTATGAACTCAAAATCTAGATTTAGAATCCATTTTTGTGCTTGCACTTTACTTTCAAAATTGATAGCCCCTCTGAAATTTTCATGGGAAATGGAGCTGTTTAAGAAGCCATTTTTGTCTCCCCCTCCCTTCTAGTCTTTCGACTTAACAAGTACGTTATTTTCTCTGGTTTTGCTTGCCTTCTGCTATTATTCAATACGATAGAGATGTATTGTGTGGGTGTGGAAGCTTTTATCGTTTATTTGAATGCTTTTGGTTGGGGTTAGTCCCTTTAATAGGTAGTCGTGGACAAGTATTCTTGTGCCTTTTTGGCATTCTTTGGCTATTTTCTCTGAAAGCTTGTCTATTATTGTTGGGAATGGGTACACATATATCACGTTGACCCTTGACAGGTCCATAGTGAAAAGGTCGGCGCAGACCACATCCACCAGGAAGCCTACTCCGGAATTTTTCGCTTTTCGGCAGGCAAGTTTAGCCAAGGCTGGATTAATCTCAAAGCCCACACAGTGGATTCCGAATTTTTCAGCTGCCCGCACAAGTACTGTTCCATCTCCGCAGCCGAGGTCGGCGAAAACTTCGCCTGGTTTAACCTCCACCATGTTTAGGGCTGCATCCACTACGCAAAGTGGACTTGGAAGGTATGGAAACTCTAAAAGCCTTCTAACAAACGCGGCTTCAAGGTTGCGGCTCATTTCCAAGATAGGGTATGTGAAGCTTTTTATTTTTCATTTTCCCATATTCTGTTGCCGGATGATGAGAAGGCATTAGGTTGACGCAACGGATGAAATCTCAGAGTTACTCAGACGGCAATTAATGGTTGTACTTTTCCTAAAATTTTATATGTCAAGTTGAATGTAGACTATATATTCGAATTGCAATGTCCACTACCAGCAAAGACTTTGTTTTAAATGTTTTAAGGGAGATGTTTAATGATGTTGTATCGGCGTCCCTCTCCGAGTCGGCGGCGGAAACCATCATTTTTGTTTTGAGGAGTAGGCTTGGAGGAGACCCTTTTGAGGTTTTATGGAAGCGCCCTAGGGCTGTTTATGAAGAGCTTAAGAGAGTCTTTGGCGACGGGACGGATGTTCTAATTGGTTTGTGGGTTAAGGCATTTAAGAGGCGGGCTGAAACCGATGTTGATCCGGAAAAGTTTTTGCAGCTTCTCCAGCAAGGTAGCTCGGAGTCCGTTAAAGAGATTCGTCAAATGCTTAGGGAGCTTGCAACAGCATACCATAAGGCTTCTAGAAAGGGTGAGGGGAGATAATTATGGATAAGAGGGTGACTTCTGGAATTGAGGGTTTGGACGATATAATCGGCGGCGGTTTTCCGAAAGGCAGCACAATCCTTGTGTGCGGCAATCCAGGAACCGGCAAAACCGTGTTTTCAGCCCAGTTCCTTTATAAAGGCGCAAAGGTTCACGGCGAAAATGGGGTTTATGTAAGCTTCGGAGAAAAACGTGAAGCCTTCATGAGTTTTATGAAAGCCTTTGGATTCAATTTTGAAAAACTGGAGGACGAGGGGAAATTTGCATTTTTGGAGATGATCACAGGCAGAAAAGAGATACATTCCGATTTGATTAAGATGATTTTGGAAAAGATTAACGACTTAAATGCTGAAAGACTCGTCATTGACCCCATTACTGCTATTTCGCAAGCATATGAGGGGGTTATTGACGCTAGGACGTTGATACATACTGTTCTTGGAAAGGTTGTTCAGGAGGCTGGATGCACTACTTTAATGGTTTCAGAAATTCCCGTAGGAAACGATTCTATAGGCTTAGGTGTTGAAGAGTTTGTCTCCGATGGTGTAATCCTGCTTAAGAGAAGAATCTACAATGAGAGACTTTTAAGGGAGCTGGAAATCGTGAAACTTAGAGGGACCAGAATCAATTATCCAAGGCTTACATTTACGTTGGATGGCGGAATCCACATTTTTCCACCTCAAACTATATTCACTCAAGATTTGGGAAGGTATGAGGTTATTCCTCATGGCGAAAACTATTACTCAACGGGGATAAGCGATCTAGACAAGCTTATCGGCGGAACTTTCGTTAAAGGCGGATTCAACTTGATCGAGGTTGATGCTGATGTGGCTTTTCCACTAGAGCGCCTCACTGCTCCAACAATGTGCAACTTCCTAAACCAAAACCATGGAGTAGCCGTTCTTCCACCAATGGGGTTAAGCGCCCAAACATGCAAAAAAATAGTGGAACCGCACGTAGATGAAAACGTAATAAACAGAAACCTTAGAATAGTCGATTTCAAGGTTGCAGGTGAGCCCGTGAAGGTTCACCCATACGTTTTACCCTTAAAAGGAGCCTACATAGCTGAAGACATGAATAGGTTTTGGGATACTGTAACTGAACTTCGAGAGAACACGAAAAAACCAGTACTAACCATTGTGGGATACGACACCTTAGAGTACATCTATGGTGAAAAGGAAGCATTGAGAATTTTAGGTGAAGATATTGCAAGAATCAAAAACTTTGAAGATTTGAGAGTCAACATTGCGAGACCAACAATAGAGACAATCAATCACTTAAGAGCCTTGGCGCACATACACCTAAAGATATGCCAGATTAACGGCGCCACACTCCTATACGGAGTGAAACCAAAAACCCAAATATACAACGTGGAAATCAAAGTTGAAAATAATGTGAGAAAAATCAGACTGAAACCCATAGTCTAAGGGAAACGGAGGTAAGCGAAAACTTAAGCGGTGCGAACACACTACCCGTCGCAGCAAGCTTTTGCTCCAGTCCTAGGCGTGATGGGTATGGGCGCTCTTGCTGATGATTAAGTTATTGTTAGCTGCTCTATGTCTCTTGGATAATAAGTGAGGAGTTCACATCCATCCTTTGTTATGTGTACGGTGTCGGAGTGACGGAAGCCGGCGAATCCCACTTCATATATGCCTGGCTCGCAGCTCACAACCATACCAGCCTTCAGCTTCTCTCTGTTTCCAATGTCAAGCCATGGGGGTTCGTGCACCTCTAACCCCAGTCCATGACCAGTATGATGTCTAATTAAGTGGGCTAATCCAGCTTTTTTAAAGACTTCCATTGAAGCCTTGTCGATTTCGCCGCATTCCACGCCTTCCCTCATTTTTTGGATCGCCGCTTCTTGGGCTTTAACCATAACCTCAAAGTAGCGTTTCTGTTTGGCTGAAGGCTTGCCTACAATCATGGTGCGTTCAAGCTCGCAGCTGTACCCGCCTATTTCAACGGCTGCCTCAGCAATTAGGACGTCGCCATTTCTGATAGGGCGTTTTGTTCCGATGGCGTGGGGGATGGCGCTCATCTCACCTATTTGTCCCCTGAAGCAGACAGAAACTGGGAAAATGTTTCGCAGAGGTTCAAAATCAACGCCTAAAGTCTTCTTCATAATGCTTGTGGTGTCCAACGAGGCGGCTAAGGCTACTTCCACGTCCCAAGCGCCCTCCGAGGCATATTCCTGCAAAAGCGAAACCGCCAAGTTCGCCCATTTCGCGCTCTCCCGTATAAGGGCAACTTCAGCCGGCGATTTGACAAGCCTCATTTTTGGCACAAGATCCGCCATATCAACAAACTTTGCTTCGGGAAGCCGCCTAGTTATGGGTGGACCCTTATATCCCCACATGCCAGCAGCTCCAGACTTGTTGTCTATGCCGATGCGCTTTTTCGCCAACCCCATCTCTTTGAGAAACTCGGCGAAATGTTCTATCGGGTGCCTCTCGCCTGGATAGTCTAGGTAAGTTTTGACATTTTCAATAAGCCTAGTCTTCAATGGAACATGGTCCTTTTCCAGCAAGGGTCCCATGAAAGTTATCTTTCCATCCAACGGGACAACAAGCGCTGCGGGTCTTTCGGTTGATATGAACGAATAGCCTGTCAAATAGAATATGCTTGTGGCGTTTGTCAAGTATAACGCGTCAAGCCTTCTTTTCTGGAGAACTTTCCTGACAGTTTCTATGCGCTTTTTATATTCGCTTTCGCTTATGAAAAGCTCCATAAACGGTTCCCTCTTTAAACTGTTATTTTCAACCGTTGGGTGTTAAATGCTTTTCCAAATGTTAGACTTTTAAAGCACACGAACGCAAAGGATATTTTGGCGGTAAATTTGGCGAAAACCAACAAACCTCCAAGAGAGCTTGACCAGAAGCTTCTGGAATCCACCTTAAAGGGGAAAACGTTAATCGTTTACTGGTACATGCTTCAACAGCCTAACCGCAGCGTCGGCGTCCGCGAAGTTCAAAGATCCTTAAAGTTTTCCAGCCCAAGCATAGCAGTTCACCACCTCGAAAAACTGGAAGAACTTGGCCTCGTCAAGAAGAAACCAACAGGTGAATATGCGCTGGAGGAGGAGGTAAAAATTGGAATTTTACAGTTTTTCACCCGCATGGGCCGCTTCATGGTCCCCCGCTTTCTGTTCTATTCGGTTTTATTTACAACCATGCTGGCTACTTACAGCGTGTTATGCATTTTGGCCCATGTGTGGCCGAACTTTTACGCCCTCGTGTTTGGGTTCATCGCTGCTGTAGCCTTCTGGATTGAAACAATCCGCGTTTGGAGGGCGAAACCGTTTTGAAAATTGTTCTAAAGTTTAGCTTTAAAAGGCTGAAAAAATTTAGAAGGCTATAGAGGAAGACTTCATGAAAAAGGGTTTGGCTTACGCTTTAATTGCGGTGGTTCTCGGAGTACTGGCAGTTGTGGTTCCGCTGTTCCTTGTGCCAGTTGCCCCACCAGATTTTGAATCCAAGTTTGCGCCCCAAGCTATCCCTAAGAGAATGGAAAGCCTTGAAGAGCTTTATGGAATCCGCGGGGCTCCGATGCAAGGCGTTTTCGCTGGGCTGTTAATGTTGGCGGTTGGCTTCGCAGCCGCTTTAGCCGCCTACTCCATAACTAAGGCTAGGTTTTTCCATTAGCCTCCATGTTCTAGTTTCTGTACAATAATGTTCTAAACTATGGCATTATAGGCGAATTCCAGTAATATTTTTTCGGTGAAAACATGTGGATTAAGAAGAAAGAAATAGTTACGGCGGTGGTTCTCGGCGCTGCTGTCGTCATGCTGGTCTACTATTCAAGCATGATGTGTGGGCCTTGTGAGCCATTTTATGGGGAGAGAAGCCTTTCAGAGTGGGCTTTAGCGAAAACCAGCGGCTCCACGCAGCGCTCTCAAGTTATCACTGAAACCATAGAGGGTGAACTTGAAAAGGGTTCCTTCGAAAATGTTGTCAGCAGTCTTCAAGCCTTAACAGAGCATAAGGGCGGGTATGTCAAGTCTCTGCGCATGACCTACTTTGACGGATCGTGGAGCGGCCAGCTAATCTGCAAGGTGCCCACGGAAAATGTTACGTCCTTCACTTTCAAAGTTAGAGAAACCATCGACGTAAACGGCTCAGTCACGTACATAAACATAAGCATAGAAGAAATCGAGCAAACCCAGCAGCCTCAAGAAACCGTTTACTCGACAATCTACATAAACTTGAAGGAGAAAAAGCCCCAAAATGGAAACGGGGTTCCAGCATCCCTAGTGCCCGTTATTGATATTCTCTCAAAAGGCCTGCTTCTGATTGCCCAAGGCGTTATGGTTGGTGTGCCCATATGCTTTGCCTCACTTGGCGTGGTTCTACTCGTAAATAGGGGTATACTGCCCGTCTGGAAAAACTTGCTAAAGAAAACGAAAGCAGCCACGGCATCTGTTGAATGAGATTAAACCTCAGGTTCTTTCTTCACCGAATTTATGCATAATTGGAGAAACTTGCCTAGGCTTAACCCGAATTCCGTGCACCTCATTATGTTGGTTTTATGCCACGGGCTAGTTTTCGACGCTTCCGCTATTTCAGCTTGAAGGGCTTTGACAGTTAACTCCTTTTTGGCTTCCATGATTTTTCCATTAAAATGGCTGCGGAGTCTGCGGCTATCAATGCCTTGTCAAGCATGCTTTCGGGTTTAAATCCAGTCCTATAATCGTGCGCCTTTATTGCATAAACCGCCTTTTCTGGAAGCTTATCCTTCAACTCTCTGCGGCAACAACTCCATGCCTTTGCATATCTCTTTAACTTCATCATAATCGAGGTCGTGGAGTAAACCAACAATCTTCCAAAGATGCGTGTCCTCTTTTAGTTCCCTCGCCACTTCAGCCATAATAGCAGAAACTAGCAAGGCGTGAGCATATTTACTAGTGTTTTTGACAAGCTGATAGGCTTCCTCTCAGAAATCATCATTATTTCCTTGACTCGTTTCTGTTGCTGCTATTTTTAGGGCTTTTCTTGCGAAGGTTATGTAGCCCGTGTGCGCTGTCATAAGCGTCTGAGGCCTTGTCTTGCCCCGTTCTGTTTGCATTCCCCGCACGAGGCATTCGAGGGTTTCTATGTCTATGAAGCCGTTCGCCTTCAATGCTTCCACGGTTTTAACTGTCTGGTCTATGGTTGGGCTAAAAGAGACGAGTGTTCCACACGGCTTCAAGGCTTTGTAGGCGTGGGGGACCACAAGCCAAGGCGTCGCCATATCCAATACAACAGCGTCCACGTCTGTTTCGTCTATACCCACCGTAATGTCCTTGTTTTTTAGTTCCACAAAGTCGGCTAGGCCAGCTCGCTTAATGTTTCTCTCAGCAGTTTCGAGAAATTCCTTTCTGATTTCGTAGCTGTAGACTCGGCCGTTTGGCCGGACAAAGTGGGCTAGGGCTGTGGTTAATGCACCCGTGCCTGTTCCAGCCTCTACAACACGGCTGCCTGGGCCTATCCCGCTGAAAACTATGATGAGGGCTATGTCTTTTGGGTACATTATTTGGGTTCGTCTGACACTTTTCATTATGTAGTCGTGGAGCAACGGCTTGAGTATTGTGAATTGGACGTTGAGGTTGCTTGTCACCGTGGAGCCGTACTCTTTGCCGATTAAGTCGTCGAGTTTTATGAAGCCCTTGTGCGTGTGAAGAACTTTTCCAGCTTCAACTTTGACGAGGTATGTTCTCCTCTGGTCTAAGTATAGGAGGACATGTTCGCCTTCGGCTACCTTTTGGTTCTGCAAGGGCTTCTCACGGCTTTCTAGGGCGAATACTTGAATGGATGTTTGGCGCGTTCCTTGTTTTCTATAAGCTCATCTATAGTTGGTCTTCCCTCTATGGCTTTCCTTATGGCGTGGCGCATAGCCTTATAATTGTTTATGTAGACGCGTTGACGGTCCACAGCTGACGGATGGACGAAAACATTTGCAATTATCACAAGGTCTTCAACAGCCTCTTTTGGTATTGTGCCGTCTGCAACGCTGTCCACCACAGCCTTGGCCACCGCCGTCTGGGCTGGACCATAAACCATGCTGGCCTGCCGCATGTTAGTTATTGTAACCGTTGGAACAATAAGCGTCAAAGGCTTAACGGTGAGGTTTGGCTCTAGTATGGCTAAAAGCGGCTCATGTCCAGGCGTAGGAGCAGCCTTAGCCTTAACGAAGGCGGCGCCTACAGGGCCGTCTTTTCTTCCTATCACCAAGTCTATGTGGGCTACCTCAGCGCCTGAGCCAGCTAAGGCTTCTCCTACCCGCAGGCTGAAGTCCTTTATTACTTCTGGGGTTATGTCAATGGCCATAAACCGCTGTTCTAAGGGTTTCTCTGCAATCTGGAAGGTTACAGGCTTCGGCTCTATCTTGCCAATTTTTTCCAATTCAAGGCGAAGTTCCTCCCTGTTTTCGTAGGTTAATTCGCCGCCAACGCTTAGGGGCAATCTAACAGGGCCAACTTTGATTTTCATCATGTTTAGGGCTGCTTTCGTGCCGACGGGGCCGCTTCCGGCGATTATGCGGGCTATTTTTTGAACCTTGTATTGGAGTTCTCGGGCTTTTTGCAGCTCTCCATTTTTGATGTGGTTGTATATTTGGACCCAAATGTCTGGTATTACGTTGGCGCTGGCGAGGATGGCGCCTGAACATCCGGCAGCTAGGGCTGCCACCACAACCTCATCGTGTCCGCACAGCACATTTATTTTGTCTCTAACCTTCTCCAGCACCGCCAGAATATAGCTGAGTTGTCCGCTGCTGTCCTTTAAACCCACAATGTTTGGAATTTGCGCCAGGTCCTCCACCATCTGCCAGGTCAGCTGAACACCGGTACACTGGGGAATGTTGTAGAGGACTATTGGCATGTCCACCTTGCTCGCAATGGTGTCGTAATGCTCGTAGATTCCGCGGTCCGCTGGCTTCAGATAATAAGGCGTCACAATTAGGGCGGCGTCTGCGCCCACATCCTTGGCGTATTTTGCCATTTCAAGGGCTTGGTCTGTGCCGCTGGCTCCTGTTCCGGCGATGACAGGCACGCGTCCATTAACTTCGTCCACCACAATTTTTATGACTTGTTTCCGTTCTTCAAGGGTTAGGTTTACAAATTCGCCCGTTGTGCCGCATGGAACAACTCCGTGAACCCCCAACTCTATGCAACGGTTTACTAGAAATCGAAGGCGCTCTTCGTCTACGGCTTTACCGTCATCCGTGAACGGTGTAACAAGAGCAGGCATTATTCCCTCGGGCTTAAACATGCCTTGCACCTCGAATTACCATAAATGTTAAACAATTTAAGCTTTCAAGATAAGATAGGAGGTTTTCATTGGAGGTTGATGCTTGAAAAGGTTGAGAGAAAAAATTCTGATTAACGAGGAAAAGTTGGAAGAGGTTAACGATTTTCTAACGCGGGAAGACAATCCCCTTGTGAACAGCGTCTTGGAGATTATTGACAGACATGGCGGAATTGAGGAGATCAACCGCAAAGCCAAAGAAAACAGCAGACTGGAAAATCTCATGCAGCGTCTTGAAAAAATGAAGTCGCCATTTATCAGCGATCTTGAATGGCTTATCAAGCAGCGCGACAAAGAAGCCTTCATAAGCATACCTGAATACCGCAGAAAAGTGTTGGGGAGAAAAGCGGATTCCGTGAAGTTTAACGAGGCTTGCGCGGTTACACTTGAAATAAGCGCGTGCAACTTTTTCCCTTGGCTCATTGAAGAAGCAAAAAGGGCTATTAAAAAGCGAGACCTTATGCCAGCCCGATACATTCGTGTCAGATCCATGAGGGAGCAGGTGGAAGACGGAGACATTTTGGCTTTCGCCGCCGCCATGCAAGTGATTGGAGCTTCCTATGTGCAAACTTTGGACACCAAGGGCACCATGCCTGGACCAGATGGCAAACCCATTAACGTCCATTTAGGCGGACCTGAAACTTTAACGGGATATTTCGGCGGTGTGGGCGTTCCAAATGAGTATGCTTTGAAATGGGTTGAGGAATACCTTCACTATTACATGGAATACGGTGTAAGGCAGGTTTTAAACACAAACATTGGAACTGTTTTGCTGGGCTTTCTCTTGCACAAACTCGGCGTGGACATAGAGTTCAAAATCTCCGTTTTCCTAGGAGCCGACAACCCCTACTCGATTTTGTGGATTCTATTGATGGCAAAGCTTTTCAGCCGAGAAGACGGCACAACACCCTTGGCTGGATTCAACCTATCCAACTCGGTGAACAACCAAACCATAGAGTTGGCGGCTTACACCCGCAAAGCCCTAGGCTTCGAGGCTTCAGTCCGCATAGAACACCACATAACAGAAGCCTACAAAAGTATAGTACGCCAACCATACGACCGCCTCGGCGAACTGCTGGAAATAGCGGACCACGTGAAGAACATAAGCGCCAAACATGAGGGCGCACCGCCAGAAATAGAACAAACCCGCGACCATCCTTCAGACATACTAGACTATTTCATGCCCAAAAAGGAGATAATAGAGAAAGGGCTTATGCCAAAGCTGCTTGCCAACTATTTGGATAAGCATGACGCCGTAAACAGAACGGCAAAAGCCCTAACAGAGAAAGGCTTAGCCTTCATAGCAGCCCAAAACCTCCATAAAAAAGAATAGAAATTAAAGGGCTACCAGTAGTCTTTAGGCTTGCGGAACACCAGATAAGCCGTCGTAGCCACAAAGAAAACCGCAACCACAGCCAAGAAAACCATAGCCGTCCGTGTGTTGTCAAGCTCGCTCTTAACACCCTTGAGAGTCTCATAGTCCCGCTGAAGCTCCCAAAGAGTCTGGTTGAGGTTTAATAGTTCATCACGAGTGAGGCTCTTGCCAAAACAATCTCTGAAAGTCTGGTTTAACCCGTCAATAGTGTCCCTTAAGTTTTCAAGTTGCTCCTCAAGGGACTTAAGGTACACGTTCTCTATACTAGTCATGGTAAAGCCTAAAGTGATCCCTTGGAAGTTATAGTAGTGTGTGCCAAATTGGTCCGTGATTGTAACGTTGTAGTTTAGGATAATTTCACCGTAAGCTACGCCCCAAACCCGCTCCGGAACAAAGAAGCTGTCGCTAAAAACT
>JAGTQG010000016.1:26068-28942 GCA_018396875.1 Candidatus Bathyarchaeota archaeon | reverse complement strand
TGATTCCGATAAATGCTCCGCAAATTGGGGAGAGGGAAATCGAGGCTGTTGTCCAAGTTTTGAGGAGCGGTGTGCTGACGCATGGGCTTGGCGCTGGCCCGATGGTTAGGAGGTTTGAGGAGGAGTTTGCAAAGTTTGTGGAGGCTAAACATGCCATCGCCGTTAACAGTGGAACCGCCGCCTTGCACATGGCTGTTGTGGCTGCCGGTGTGAAACGGGGCGACGAAGTGATTCTTCCAAGCTTCACTTTTGTGGCAACTGCGGAAACCGTTGTCATGGCTGGCGCAAAACCGGTCTTTGTGGACATAAACCCAGAAACTTACACCGTTTCGCCTGAGGAAGTTGAGAAAGCTGTAACAAAGCGTACTAAAGCTGTTATTGCAGTGGATCTTTATGGTGCGCCGGCGGATATGAAATCGTTGCGGGAAATCGCCGACAAACATGGGTTAAGGTTAATTGAAGATGCAGCACAAGCCCACGGCGCTGTTTATGACGGCAAACCGGTTGGCGTTTACGCTGACTTGGCTTGTTGGAGTTTTTACGCCAGCAAAAACATGACCACGGGCGAGGGTGGCATGATAACAACAAATGATGGCGAGTTAGCCGAAAAACTGAGGCTTATACGGTGCCATGGCGAACGGCAAAAGTACATGTCCACGATCATCGGTCACAACTATCGAATGCCAGAGATAGAAGCCGCTATCGGCCTTGTTCAACTGGAAAGACTGCCAAGTTTTCTTGCTAGGCGAAGAGAAAACGCCGAAACGCTTACGGTTAAACTTTGCAAGGCGGAGAATCTGCAACTTCCAAGGGAGCAGCCTTTGTGCAGGAACAGCTGGTACCTTTACACTGTTAGGCTTAAGGGCGCTTCAAGGCGGAAACGGGACGCTATTGTGGAGCAGCTTAAAAGCAAGGGCATAGGCGCCGAAGTCTATTATCCATGGCCAATTCACATGATGCCGCCTTACAAAAGGTTTAGGCGGCTTAAGCTTACGGAAACGGAAAAAGCCTCCGAGCAAGTGTTTTCGCTGCCAGTCCATCCCGGCGTCAAAACTGAGCAAGTTAACTTTATTGCAGAAACGGTTTTGAGCCTTATTTAAACATGTTTTTGTTGAGTTTTGGTCAGATTTGGATTTTGATTTCATATTTTGCGTCCATAACGCTTATTTAACATTGTCAATCTGCATGTAGGCATTCAAAGATTTGAGGACTTTAAATGAAAAATAAAATTGCACCATTTCTCTTAGTATTTCTTCTATTGGCTGTTGCCCTCCAAGCAGGTTTGGTTATGCATTTTTCCTTTGTTATGGCAGAAGAAAGCAGCGTGCTTTCAGCGTGGACCTGTAAACCGCCAAAGATTGACGGAAACATCGAAGACGAAGAGTGGAGCACTGCAGCCAAGGTCGACTTTAACATAACCAACTACAATGGCACAATATATGTTATGAATGATGGAGGCAACCTTTACCTAGCTGCAAAGATAACCGACGACGATTTTGGAACGGGCCCTTACACACGGGATGTCTTTATGTTCCTTTTTGACAACGATAATGATGGCGTTCCAGAGAAAGGAGACGACGGACTTTTCTGCTTTACGATTACTGGCCCACCATACGACGTCTTTTACAACATAACTGACCCAGCGTGGCCCAGCGATGTAGCTGACGGTGGAACAATAGATGGGTATCATGATGAAACAGGCGACGGTGTCCATAATTACTTCGAATGTGTTCATCCGCTTGACTCCTTTGACAACGCCCATGACTTCAGCTTGAAAATTGGGGACACCATTGGATTCCGTGTGGGTTATGCAGATAATGGTTCCCTCACTCCTATTGGTTTTTGGCCTTCTACTGGTTGGTGTCATATTAAGATTGCTTCTGGAGATTTGGTGCTTTCAGACAACGATGTTTACACCATTACTGGCAACTATTACATGGATGGAAGCATAATTGTGACGGAAAATGCTACGCTGGTGATAGAGAATGCCCGATTGACGTTTATGCAAACGGCCCCCTTCCAGTTTAACATAACTCTAAGAGATGCCGCTGGCGGAAACCCACGCTTGGTGATAGATAACGCTACAATTGACACATGTAACCGTCATTTCAGGATTGTGCTTTATGAAAATAGCACGGTGCAAATAAACCGCACACAGCCTGTTTCAAGTTCTCCAATATATTTACTGTTGTATAATTCTTCATCTGCTGATGTTTCCGAGTCCACTCTTACAGAAATATCGCTCTATAATCTTGCATCGCTTCATCTGTTTTCCTCTGGGCTTACTCTGTTAAGAGCCGTTGATGAGTCTCATGTTATTGTAGAAAACACAAACATTTACTATTTGTACGCAGCGAATGGCGCGGAGGTTGAAGTTTCAGATTCCACAATTGCCGATATTTTAAGCGTTCAATCTTCAAAAACGCAATGTAATATTCAAGGAATTGAGCCCGAGCTGGTTGCTTATTGGAACTTTCTAGAAAACTGTTCAGTTGTTATAGGGGCGGGCGGTTATGCCCCCAATGTTTCATTAAGCAATGTTCAAGTTTACGGTTGGAGATTTAGCTTTGCAGATGCAGTGGACACCATTATTTGCGATTCACGGTTGTGTTCACTCGAGGTGTCAGGTTCTTCAGCGGTCTATGCATACCGGGTATATGCCCAGTGGGTGGATATTTCTGGATTTTCTAGAGTAAATGCTACGGATTCAGTAGTCGATGCCGTCTATTTATATGGTTCCTCAGTACTCTGGGCAGAGAACTCAACGGCCACTATGAAGGTTCAAGTTTACGGTCAATCGGTGCTTTACGTTAACTGGTATCTCGATGTTCACGTTGTTGATTCTCTTTGGCAAGATGTTCCAAACGCAAATGT
>JAGTQG010000016.1:16529-25762 GCA_018396875.1 Candidatus Bathyarchaeota archaeon | reverse complement strand
AAAAAAGCGCTGATTTGCCTCCAATCCCTATTTTTCTCACTCTTTTAGCAGGTGTCCACTGAAGGCTATGGCCCACAACAGCACTGGGTAGGCTATCATGCGTTCCATTCCGCCCTTGCCCAAACCAAGATGAATGCCTGTCGCAAAAAGTATAAGCGCTGTCAGCGATGTCAAACCCAAAATTACTGCAAAATAGGATAAGGGTGGCTTCTGGTACTTATAGGAGGCTATGGCGGACAAGGCTCCGAACAGAAAAGCTATTAAAGAAACTATAGTGTGTAGTATGCCAAAGTCTTCGGGGAATATTCCAACACCCATGGCGCCAACACCGCATAGAACAAGAAAACCCAAGAAAACTTTGTTACGGACAATCTGCCTCAAAAAGTAGGCGCTAACCGCCACTAATAATCCAAGCAGGAAAACCGACGTGTTGAAAAGGGGCGCAGACACAGCGTCTAATTTTCCCAAGTCGCTTATGTAATGGTTTGCGACGCTGTAGTTGGGGTAGACGCATTCAGCAACCAGCATGCCGAGAATGAATTGGACGGCGCCGACGAATATTAGGGCTCCAGCCACTTTACCATTTAACCGTTTCATGCTTCAACATTACGCCTTTTCCATTGATAAGCTTTAATGTTCAGAGTGTTCACTGAAAGCCCTAAGCATTGCGTCAATGCATTTCCCAACGTTTTCGCCAATATACCCGCCTTCCAAAACGAAAAAGGTTGGCTTTCCAAGAGACGCAAGAATCTCTCCTATTTTTGTGTAGGCTTTCTCCGTCAACCCCAAGGAGGCTAGATCTCCCGCGTAAGCGTCAAAACCGGCTGAAACAGCAACAACTTCAACTTTTCCAATGTCCACTTTCCGAAGGGCCTCCTCAAGTGTTCTGAGATAAACGGATTCTCCACAGTCCGCTGGTAAAGGAAAGTTTAAACAGTTCTCCTCTGAGTATGCGCCAGTCCCGGGATAATGCGGATATCGATGCAAAGAAATGAAAACAACTTTCGGGTCCCCTTGGAAAATTTCCTGCGTCCCATTCCCATGGTGACCATCGATGTCCAAGATAAGCGTGGGCTTGTCCAAGTATTTTACGGCCACAGCAATGTTGTTTATGTAACAGAAACCCTTTGTGTAGGCGCCTAAAGCAGCACCATATCTGCCAGCGTGATGTCCCGGCGGCCTCATCAGTGAAAAGCCGTTTATTTTTGCGGCCAAGATTGCGGCGCCAGCCGAAAGCCTCGCATACTCGTAGATGTTTTCATAGGCTGGTGTGTCTGGGTCCTCTACCGCTCCACGTTTAAGTAGTTGGATATAGTCTGCGTCATGAACCTTAAGCAAGTCTTCTTCTCTTGCGGGTTCTGGTTCAACGAACCCGTAGCCCCTTTCGCGCAGTATTTCATAAGCCCTTTTCACTCGCCCTGGGCTTTCAATGTGCCAAGAACCATACTCTAAACATTTTTCAGAAAAAACTATTTTTGGCTTCAAGTTTTCTCAGCTCCATTATTTAGCCTACTTTCATTTTCAGCTTATATACGCATCGAGTAAAACCCGGGGCGAGTTTATGGTAAACGCAGTATGTTTGTTAAGCTTATACGTTAGTGTTCACATTTACTGTTAGCCGAGTGAGAAAAGGCGAAAACTTGATGATTTCAGAAAACCCATTAGCCGAGCTGAAAAAGGAATGCGAAGCCCTACTGAAAGAGGCTACGGGCAAACTTCAGATGGCAGAATTGTTGAAGCAGTTCGCCTTTGAGAAGCCTCCGGTCTGGGAGTTTGGGCAGCTTGCCACATCCGCTTGTTTCGAGCTCGCCAAGCATGTAGGCGAAAAACCATTGGTTTTAGCACAACAGCTTGTTAAAGCCATGGACAAGGCTAAGTTTCAACTTGTGAAGGAGGTTTCGGCGGCTGGTGGAGGTTACATAAACTTCCACGCCAACTTTGAAAAGCTTTCAGCCCTAACGTTGGAGTCTGTTCGGCAACTAGACTCAGAATATGGCTTAGTTAAGACTGAAAAGCCCAAAAAAATAATTGTTGAGCATACCAGTGTGAACCCGCTTCACCCAATCCACATTGGGCAAGCCAGAAACCCCATGCTTGGCGACGCCGTAGCCCGTATGTTGTCCGCAAGGGGACACAAGGTTTTCCGCCACTACTACGTGGATGATGTGGGGCGGCAAACCGCCGTAATTGCTTATGGCTACAAAAAACTCGGCAAACCCAAACCAGCGGAAAAACCCGACCACTTTATCGGGAAAATCTACACGGTTACCAGTTGCCTTGTCGAAATAAATAGGCTTAAAAAGGAGCTTGAAAGGGCGAAAATGGTTTCAGCCGAAGAGGAAACAGCCAAAATCAACAGGGAACTCGACGACTGGGTGTCGGTGGCTTTCGAGCTTAAACAAAAATATCCCGACCTTTTCGAAAAACTGCTCGAAAAAATAAACGAGGATCCAGACCCCGAGAAAAGCATTGGCGAACTAAACAGAGCTTACGAAGCTGGAGAAGAGGAAGCTAAAAGGCTTATCCGTGAAGTAAGCCAGCTTTGCCTTGAAGGGTTTAAAGAGACACTAAGCCGTGCCGGCGTTTTTTATGATTCTTGGGACTGGGAAAGCGACCTTGTATGGAGCGGGCTGGTTGCGGAAGTCCTCCAGAAACTGAGGCAGACTCCTTTTGTCACCGCTTTTGGCGGTGTTTTGGAATTTGAAGCCGGAAAAGTTGTTGAATTCTTGGACTTGCGGGAAAAGCTTGGCTTGAGGAAGGATTATGAAGTGCCGAGCCTAACGCTTGTGAGGGCGGATGGCACAACGCTCTACACGACAAGGGATATAGCCTACACCATTTGGAAGTTCAGTAAAGCCGAAAAATGCATAAACGTCATCGGCATGGAACAGTCCCTCGCCCAGCTTCAGCTAAAAATCGCCCTATACGCTTTGGGCTACAGGGATTATGCCGAAAACCTTGTCCACTTCGCCTACAACCTGGTAACGCTGCCGGGCTATAAAATGTCAAGCCGTCGTGGACGCTACATAACCCTAGATGAGGTTTTAGACGAAGCCATAAGAAGAGCCTACGAAGAAGTTTCCAAACGTTCGCCACAGCTTTCAGAAGATGAAAAGCGGAAAGTCGCCGAAATCGTCGGCGTCGGAGCGGTTCGCTATGCGCTTGTGGAGGTTGACCCGGCTAAACCAGTCGAGTTTAACTGGGACCGAGTCATAAACTTTGAAAAGAACAGCGCCCCCTACATCCAATACACGCATGCAAGAGCATGCAGCATCCTACGCAAAGCCGCAAGAAAACCCGAAAGACCAGACTATGGTCTTTTAAAGGAGAAGCTTGAACAAGAACTGGTCTTCACTTTGGCAGAATTCCCAGAAACCTTCATTGAGGCTGTAGAAACCCTCAAACCCAACCTTTTAGCCGACTATGCCAACGCCTTAGCTGACAAATTCAACACGTTCTACAATGCCTTTCCAGTGATTAAGGCTGAACCGCCCGAACTCAGCGACGCAAGGCTGGCGCTGGTTGACGCGGTCCGAATCGTTTTAAGGAACGCTTTAAACCTTATTGGGATAACTGCGCCTGAAAGAATGTAGCTCGGTGTTTATGGCGCGTCTTGGATTACTGCTATGGCGGTGCTTGTTCCAATCCGATTGGCACCTGCCTCAATCATAGCCACTGCATCCTTGTAGGTTCTTATGCCACCAGCGGCTTTAACCCCTAAGTCTTTTCCCACAACCTGCCGCATGAGTTTAACGTCTTCTACGGTGGCGCCTCCACCAAACAAGCCTGTCGAAGTCTTCACAAAGTCTGCGCCCGCCTCCTTGACGATTTTGCAGGCAGTTATCTTCTCTTCATCCGTTAACAATGGCGTTTCGATTATCACTTTCACGGTTATGTCGCTGGATATGCGTTTAACCGCCACCACAGCCTCAATGTCCTGTTTAACAAGCTCATAGTCGCCAGACTTAAAGGCGCTTAAATTCATAACCATGTCAAGTTCGCATGCACCGTCCTCTACAGCCTTAACGGCTTCAAAAGCCTTGACATCTGGCAGAGAAACACCAAAAGGAAAGCCAACAGTGGAGCCAACCCTAACATCCGTGCCCTTAAGCAAAGAAGCTGCCAACCGCACATAAACAGGGTTCACCATAACACACCCAAAACCATATTGGACGGCTTCCCAGCAAAGCTTTTCAACCTCGCTTTTAGTGGCAGTAGCCTTAACAAGCGTAGAATCAATGAGTTTAGCTAACTGACTTCTCGAAAGGTTCAACAAACACACCTCTATCCAAAACCACAAAACTCCATTTAACATTTTCCCCTCAAACGCTAAAACCCAGAGCGGGCCCGGTGGGATTTGAACCCACGTTCTCCGGCTCCGAAGGCCGGCGCCTTGGTCCGTACTTGGCCACGGGCCCCTTTTGGCAAGACATATTGCCACTGTTTTGGTTAAAAGTGTTCTGAAAACCTTAAAAATAATGATTGAATTTTATAACAGTCTGGAGGCTATAGCGGGCCGGTAGCTCAGCTTGGTTGGAGCGTTCGGCTGATAACCGAAAGGTCGCCGGTTCAAATCCGGCCCGGCCCACATCAGGTGATGTGTTTTTGTGTTGAACGTTCATACGAAAAAGTTTATTAAATATTAAGATTTGGAATACATGCGGAGTTTGAAACCATGCCACTAACAAAATACGACTCACATGCATACTTTTCGGAGCAGGGGAAAGCAAACAGTCTAACGTGTAGCGAGTGCGGTGAAGTTTTCCAAAGGCCTATCTTGGCAACGTTTTCCGCAAATGGTCTCTCTAAAACCTACTATGCTTGTCCCCGCTGTCTCACAAAAGTTAAAGAGGCTCCTCCGGAAAAAGAGCGGGAAAGTGGAGAAGTTTCAGTAGATAGTAGTCAAAAAGTTATGGATGAGCATGCGAAAGCTGGAGGAGAGTGTCCCCACTTTTTTGGGTTCCTAAAGAAGCGTCCCAAGAACATGCCTATACCAGACGAGTGTTTGACGTGCAATAGAATGATTGAATGTCTCACCTAACGCTTTGACTGCAACAGTCGCATACAAAATTTTAAGTGTGATGAATGCATGTTTGCTCAATGAGGCTTAAGAGGTTTGCTTCCGCTTAAAGACATAAACCGTCCCTTGAGGACGCCGCATGTAAACCGCATGTTGCTTATCGCCAACATAGTCATATTTTTGGTTTATTGGCTGTCTGCAAATAACATCTTGTTCTCAGAGAAGATAGCCGCCCAAATTGAAGACAAGTTTACAATGGTTCCCCAACAAGTCGTGCATGGGGAAAGGCTTTACACGTTGATTACATCCATGTTTATGCATGCCGATTGGTGGCATTTACTTGGCAACATGCTCTTCCTATACATTTTTGGAGACAACGTCGAAGACATCTTCGGTCACGCAGGCTACTTAGTTTTCTATGTTCTATGCGGGTTGGCAGCAGCCTTCGCCCACATAACAAGCCTGTATTTGGGCTTAACTATTCCAGCAGACTTCAGTATAGGCGTTGTCGGCGCTTCTGGGGCAATTTCCGGAGTTTTAGGCGCCTACTTTGTGCTCTTTCCCAGAGCAAAAATTTTGACGTGGATAGCCTACTTCATTCTGCCAATCCCTGCCGTGCTATTTTTGGGTTTCTGGTTCCTTCTTCAGTGGCTTTACGGCTTGTTTGACGTTGGCAGCCCAGTAGCATACTGGGCGCACATAGGCGGCTTCATAATGGGCATGATTCTGGCATTAGCCTTCGGACTAGCGAAGAAAAGGGAAAGAGACAGAAAAATCCACCTCTAAAAGGCCAATAGTGGAAAATAGGGGTCCGCCCGTCATGAGCTCCTCATACGCATCCATCAGACTGGGACGGCTACATCATCCCCCAAAAAACAATGCAGCTTTGTACCATTAATATGTTATGGTTTAAGTGTTTCTAATTTTTTGCGGAGCTTTTTGAGGGTCCCGGAGGCTGTTAGGATGTGTACTGCTGCTGGTTTAGCGGCCACCTCTGTTATGGTGGCTATGGCGGCTCTAATTTTTTCTGTTTCAGTGTGGGCTGCACGGATTATGGCAAGATTTTTCTCCGCATCATGTTCGATTAATGCGAGGCCTGTTTTGCTTGCGCCGTATTCGCCGTAAAGCCTCAACACGGCATCCCAAATGGCGTCCATTAATTCTTTCTGTCCGATTTTTTCTTTGGAGTCGATTTCTAACGCTAGGTATCTGCGTCTAATTTTGGCTTTCATTGGCAGTCGCTTCCCTTGCGTATTATGCGGATGCCCGGCGCCACAAAGTTTGGGCTTAACTTTTCCCGGTTCCTCTTGACAATTGTGAGCGGTGTCTTTGAAACTGCACTTAAAGCCGTTGGCTTGTCTAAGTCGAAAAGTGATGCTAATGCCGCCATCTCCAGCGGTTTTCGCATGTGCAATGGGCTTGTGGCTCCGCTTGAAACTACAATTGGCACATTGTAGTCTTTGGCTATAGCCGTCTCCCTACGCAGGGCTGCTAAAAGCCTAATTCTTGCGGGACCCTTCAGTGTGAGAAGCGGTTTTATGTCGATTTCGAGGGCGGCGACGCTGCTGGAGGCTAGTTCTGCTTCCGCCTTATCAAAAAATCTTCTGTGGGGGTCTATGGCTGGAAAGTTTAGGAGGTCCACTCGGTGGTCTTTTGCGGCTTGCCGTGCCACCTCTTTAGACTCGCAGACAACAGCGATAACTTCCGCCTTTCTCCTAAACTTTCTCAGCTGCTGCAAGAGCTCTTTGGATGTTTTGGGCTTCAAGTCGAGGCGGGAGGCAAAATCCAGCCTGTTTTCTTGGCATGCTGCCGCCAGCTTTTTAGCGAAGGAATCCATAGCGGCTATGGGAAGTGGCACAGCCACTAAACGGTAGCCAAGCTCCGAAGCTTTCGCTATTATGCTTTTTGTCTGTTCGACATCGCTTAGGTTTGGCTGTAAATGGAGGTCGGCGAAACGGCGTTTCATAGGATTATCCCGATCTCTCGGCAAAAACTTACTATTTCCTTTGGGTTCGCTCTTCTAAAATGAATGCGGAAATGTATGGGATCTGTTGTGCAAAGTTTAATCTCGTTTAAGTAGGCAGACTGTTTATCCAGCCTCAGGTATAAGCATCCTTTTTCAATGTGTTGTTCAATCTCGTTGGCTAAAGTTTCCTTGTCTAGGCTGTTTAGCGACGAAGCCAACTTTTGCAGAAAAGCCTTTGCTTGTTCCTTGTCCCTTATTTTCGCTTCGAAGAGCACGATGGGGTTTCCATGGTGTCCAGCCAAGCTTGAACGTTTGAAGGCTAGGTTTTCAGCCACATGCGATGGAAGTGTGTTCCGCACGGCTGTTAACACTTTCTCTTCGTCCTCTGTGGCGTGGGCGAACACCCTTATTTCAATGTAGGCTACTGGCGTTTTAGAAGACAAAACGGCTCATCACGTCTTACTCTTTTCCCTCTTGCCTCTTTTAGCTTTCTCCTTCCTTTCTTCCTCAGTTTTCCGCTTAGACTTTTGTTTTTGGGTTTCCTCTTGCTGTTTAGCCTCTAAAAGCCTCTTAAGTTTTTCAACGTTTTCCTCGTGCATCGTTCTTCTTCTAACATCTATTGATATTCCAAGCTTCAGAGCCTTTTTCGGGTTTAATCCCGCCTTTTTCAGCTCGTTTAGGCTGAAACCTTTTCCAAGGCGTTGTTTTCCGCCTTTTTTGAAAACTAGCGGCTTTAGGGCTTCCATGGAACGGCTACTCCTTCGTGGCGGCTTTCTTGCTTGGTCTAACTTTTTCCGCTCCTCGACCTTTCTTTCGCAGTCCCCTAACCTTTTTGCCTGCGCTTGTCAGTCCTCTGAAAACGCGTCCTTTGTGCTGTTTCCCGCATATCCAGTTTATGTCCTTATCAGACTTTATGGCTGGATGGTTTGGGTCCACCATTATAACTTCAAACCACTTGTAGCGTCCGTCCTCGCCTACCCAATAGGAGTTTAAGACTTCAAGGTTTGGAAACTTTCTTGCAGCCCGCTCTTCAGCAATAAGCCTCAAACTTTTGGCGGGCTTGTATTTTCTAACGCCCATCCGTTTTGGTCTCCTACCAGACCTCGGACGCTGCTTTCGTAAACCACCGCGCCGCACACGAACACGGACCACTATGAAGCCTTGTTTAGCCTTGTAGCCAAGCGCTCTTGCTCTGTCCAAACGTGTCGGCTTGTCTATGCGGACCACTGTGGGCTGCTTTCGCCACTCCACAAGCCTCTGCCGCATCAACTCTTCAACATACGATTCGTCCGGATTTTTCCAAGCCTCCGCAATATATTTATACGCCATTTTTTCACCTCGCACTAGTTTACGGTTCAACCATGCGGTTACATCCCAGCGGACTTTTGTCCGCCGCTCGGCTTTCAATGATTCACAAGCCAACAAAATAAACTTTTCCAAAAGAGCAAACCGCTATTTCGGCTTATCCTCAAGCACAGCCCTTTT
Source organism: Candidatus Bathyarchaeota archaeon (assembly GCA_018396875.1). Lineage (GTDB taxonomy): Archaea > Thermoproteota > Bathyarchaeia > Bathyarchaeales > Bathycorpusculaceae > DRVP01. The sequence continues at coordinate 17,291 of JAGTQG010000016.1, read as the reverse complement.
AACGAGCAAATATCCGCTTTGACCTTTCCAGACAGTCTCCGCCTCAACAATTTTCAGCCTTTTCCTAAAGAAGGGGGCGTCAAGCACCAAGGTTTCATATTCGCCGCCCTCGCCTACCAAGGAAACGCCAAACCGCCTGTTCAAATCAGCTAGTGCTTTCACCGTTTCTAAGTCAATTCTCCGTCCTAACCATTCTTTTGAAAATCCGTAAGCGTAGACGCCAGTAATAACAACTTCAAAGTTTAAGTCCAAAATCTCCACCAAAATTTCATAGGGGTTCTGCTGCCAGAGAGGCATTATACATTCAAGGTTTAACTGTCTGCAGATTTGCTCTATCCTCATTTTCTGGTAGTTGGATGCTATTGCGCCGCAAACTAAACCTTCCACGTCAAGTTTAGCAATAATTCGTCTCAAATCCTCAACTTCAACTTCTTTCATTCCAGTGGTTTCACCTTTCACAAGGGGGAGCCCCACAGCTTCTGCAAACAAGTCCATCAAGTGCATGTTGGGGTAATGGAACATCCAACTGTCTTCCCTCAGTGGAACCATGCTTACTAAACATTTTACCTCGTAGCCAGCCTTCAAAACCTTGTATAGGGCGAGGGTGGAATCCTTACCGCCCGTAGCTAGAACCGCGACTCGCATGCCTTTTCTACTCTAAAAGTTTTGACCTAGCCTCGTTAAATAATGCCTCAGTTTTCAAGCGCCACTTTTCAAACTCTTTAGGTGTTTTCGGATAATTCCTGTAATGGGCTTTAACTT
>JAGTQG010000016.1:0-16239 GCA_018396875.1 Candidatus Bathyarchaeota archaeon | reverse complement strand
TGCTCTAAGGCTTCAGCTATTGTTTTTCCAGCCAAATAGCCGCTAAGCATGGACGGCCCTATGCCGCCACCGTGAATCGGGTTTACAAGGCATGCGGCGTCTCCAGTGATTATTACCCCATTTCCAACCATGTTGTCCAGCGGCCGCCTGGTGGGGTCGTACCATGCGCCGCCATCCAGCAAGAGCGAGCCTTCGAATAGTGGCTGAGTTAAAACGTGCTTGTAAAATTGTTTTTTTGGGTTTGGAAAGTTGCCTCGCATACAAACACCTAAGCCGGCGTTAACTTTAGCGCTACCCTTGTAAAAGAGCCAAGCGTAGCCTCCGGGCGAAACGTTTTGGTTCAAGTAGATTTCGCAGTAGCTTTTCTCTCCAACCTCCTGTTTCAACTGCCTTATTTCCCTGTAACAGGCTTCCACGTCCTCATTTGAAATTTCGTTTTCTATCGTCATTTCCTTTGGGAGTTTCCGCCTAACAACCGCCAAGAAGCCACTAGCATCCACGGTTACTTTGCCTTCGAACCGAACTTTTTCGCCGGTTTTCACGTTTCTGGCTGAAACTCCAACAACATAACCGTTCTCGATTATGGGTTCAAGACATTGAGTGCAATCGTGCAATGTTGCGCCTTCATCTAAAGCCAGCTTCAAAAGCCACTGTCCGAAGAGCCGTCTATTCAACAAATAGCCTGAAAAATCCTCATGCTTAACCGTGAAAACAGTCTCTAAATCGGGCGAGTAGATTTTGACGCCTTCAATTCGCTTTTCAAGCTCGCCATGCTGGGGTGGGCTTAACCCCAAAGCCTTTAAATGATGTTCCCCTAAAGCATCTCCACAAATTTTTTCGCCTATTTCTCTGCGGCTTTTCCTTTCAATCAAACAGACCTTTAAACCGGCTTCCGCTGCTGTTTTCGCGGCTAAACAGCCAGCTGTTCCAGCGCCCACCACTATGACGTCATACTTCACTTCTGTAAGCCTCCGTTCTGGTTTGGTTTACCGCTCAACGTAATTACCTTTACTCTTTTTAAGCCCTTTTAATGGTAGTGGTATGACTGTTGTCTCCTTCAAAGTGTCGAAAACCATGCATGTTAGAGTTTTCTCTATGCCCTTAACTGTGCGAAGCTTGTCCACCACAAATTTTCCAATGGCGTTCACATCTTTATCTTTAACCTTTATCAGTATGTCCCAATCTCCAGATATTATGTGAACTTCCTGAACTTCCGGAAACTTTGATATCTGTTCTGCGATAGCTCTCTGGGATAAGGGCTCCTCTCTGTTTGTTCTGTAGGAGAAAGACGCCAAAATAAAGGCTGTAACGCCAAAATCAAGCTTCTTGTGGTCTAAAACCGCTCTGTACTCCTTGATTACTCCAAGCTGCTCCATTCGTTTTATCTTTGCGAAAACCGTTGTTATTGGCGAGCCTATTTCTTGAGCTATTTCTCTAGCAGTCATGTGGCAATTTTCCTGCAGTAGGGAGAGTATGGCTAAATCTTTTTCGTCGAGTCTTATTTCCATGTGTAAAAATTACAGAAATTCAAGCTTAAATAGTTATCTGTTTGAGAAAACTACACAATTTCAAATAAAAAATTTAATAGCCACGTTGAACACTTAAACATCTCATGAAGAATCTTCCCTTAGACCTTTCAGAGAGTCTGAGAAAAAGGTACCTAACTGTAAGGAATAACGGTTTAGCCAATGTTTTCAAGGTTCAAGATGAAATCATATCCTCAATAAGGGCTTTCCTAAAAAATGAGGGTTTCACAGAAATCCTAGCACCCATCATAGGACCTGTCACAGATCCCGGTATCAGAGGCGCCAAGCAGGTTACCATTGACTACTACGGTGTGCCTTTTAAGGTTATGAGCAGCATGATCCTCTACAAACAGATGATAATTACAGCGTTGCCTAAGGTTTTTGCACTTTCGCCTAACATTCGCCTTGAGCCGCTTGAAACTGTGAAGACGCGGCGCCATTTGACAGAGTTTAGGCAGATAGACCTTGAGGTAGCCTATGCCACATGCGACGAGGTCATAGACTTGGGCGAGAGAATGCTCTGTCAAGTCATAGCTGATGTTAAGGCGAAATGCTGCAAAGAGCTTGGAGAACGCTGCAAAACCCTAACAGTTCCGAAAAGACCATTTAAACGGTACACTTACAAAGAGGCTTTGGAAATCCTCGAGAACATGGGCATGAAGGTCAATTATGGCGAAGAAATTCCGTGGGAGGCAGAGGAAGCTCTATCAAAAGCCCACATGGAACCCTTCTGGATAACAAACTATCCGGCAACCGCGAGAAGCTTCTACTACATGGAGAGTGAGGAAAGCCCTGGAGTTTTAAAAGACTTTGACCTCGTCTATCCTGAAGGTTTTGGAGAAGCTATCTCTGGTGGCGAGCGGGAGTACCGTTATGAAAGGCTTGTTGAGCGGATGCGGCGCGGCGGTGAGGACCCCTCCCAATATGGTTGGTACTTAGACATGTTGAAGGCTGGCATTCCGCCCTCTGCTGGTTTTGGTATAGGTGTTGAAAGACTTACAAGATTTATTTGCGGACTCGAAAATATTTGGGATGCTGTTCCGTTTCCAAAAGTTGCTGGCATCCCTTCTCCATGACAAGATTGTGCTAAATTGTTTATCTGCAATCTGAATTGCTGATTCATAACTGTTAATTATATTTTTGAAGGTGAAGTGGAGGACGTAAAACCTCAAAAGGAAGTCGCTGACAGATGATGAAGAAGGTTACAGTCAACAAAAAAGGCGCGGTTTACACGATTGATTTGACGAAGATTGAGGGGGATGGAGCGTTTCCATGCCCAAAATGTGGAGTGATCATATCCCCAGACGATGAAAGTGACGAAGTGTACGAGATAGTGGACACAATTGTTGAGGGAACAGAACTAGCGGAACTTGTTCTCCAATGCAAAAAGTGTGGAAGCACCATAAGACTTGTGGGCTTCCTACAGCAAGGTGAAATTTAAAGGCTACTTTTCCTCTTCAAATTTTCGACTTACAGCAACAAAAACAAGCCACAAGATAACTCCATAAAAAACGGCGTTAAAAACGGCGCTAATCCATTCTCGGTGTTCTGCTGTGATGTTTCCTAACAAACTGGAAAAAATGTTTCCAGGAAACATGGGCACAGGAATCAAAAGCGAAGCCGCTAGAAAGATTGTGAGGAAAACCATTAGTATTGGGATGCCTTTCATTTTCTCTCAAGATTTCTGAAATAATAATATTTAATAAAGATTTCTGTACAAACGTTCAACAAAACTACAGACTGATTAGAACATTGGAAACGTCAAAACGAAGATTGCAATTAAAACTATTGCTAAAAGTTTCCTTTTGGTAGAAAGTTTTGAGACGTCGTCCAATGGTCCCGGGTGTCTCTGCATTGACATAAAAAGTACAAACAACGCCATCAGCCAGAAATTACTTAAAACCAGCAGAACTATTGAGGTTGCCGTTAAAATTGCCCTAACTTTATCGCCAACTGTTGCTCTGGCGATGTGTCCACCATCCAGCATGGCTGCAGGAAGAAGGTTTAACATAGTGACAACCATGCAGACCCAACCGGCAAAACCCACCGGATGCAGGTACAATGTTTGTCCAGAACTGGGCTGCGGAATCAATCTGAAGGATCCAAGAAGCCTCCCAATAAAAATCATCATTAAAGGAACTGGTAGTTCGACGGCTCCTTCTACAGGCTGAGCTGGCACCGACATTGTCAGTCCAATAGCGGTTACAATGGTTGCCGCAATAAAACCTACTATTGGGCCGCTTGCACCTACATCAAATAAAGCGTCTTTGTTTGATGGTAATGATCTTTGAATTATGATTGCGCCGAAGGTTCCTATTCCGCCGAAGGTAGGGGGTGGTCCTGGTATAAAGTATGGTGGTGTTGCTTCTATTCCTTCTTTGTTGGCGGTTAACTTGTGTCCCATTTCATGTGTTCCGAGCACGCCTACTATGGCAGCGGTGAACATTATGCCTCCAATGATTGGGTTTATTGTTCCGCCTATGTTTGCAAGGTTCACCGAAAGAATGTATCCCGTGGCAAAAGTTGTTCCTATGGTCGCGAAGAGGAGTAGCCAGTTTACGAGAACGTTGCTTGGCTTGGAAAGTGGCTTTTGTAAAATCTTTAGGACTATTTTTCCGTCGATTTTTCGCAGAATGGCCATCAAACCCATTGGCTCTAACATTTTCAGCAATTGTAGGAAAGGCTGCTTCGTTTCTTGGGGTTGTTTTAGGTAGAAGGTTGGTACACCATGTTCTATTAGAGCGTCTTCTATTTGGAAGTGGGCGGCAACCACCTCTTTTAACTTTTCGAATTCTGTTTGGATGGTTGTGTTGGATTGTGCTGTGGTCATGGTTGCGCTCTTTCCTGGGTTTGTTGGCTGTTTTATAAATGTAATGGTGGTAGAAAAGTTTATTGGAGTCTGGTCGATTTTGGGTTCGGATTCTGAACCCCTAAAAACTTTTTAATAACAAAACATCGCACAAACCCTTCTGAGCGTGAACAAAATGAATAGAGGAAAAAGAACACTCTCTCTAACCCTAACAAGCCTACTAATAATGGCAACAATGCTTATAGTCGCATACACACCTTCTGTGAGTAGTAGTCCTACTCCCCAACACACAGCAACAGTTACACCGACAACAACCACCCTTCCAACAGTTACCCTAACCTTTAACGTAACATGTAAAGCTGAATCCATAAACAAAACAAGCATAATCTTGCCAGACGGCTTTACTCCCGTAAGTGCACGAGCTAGAAATGACACAGGCAGGTGGGGTGTCCAATGGGTGTCTGCAAAAAAATCTTACAACTTTTCTATAGCCGAAGATAGCGATGTTTCAAATTTGGGGGCTAATGAATGGACTAGGTTTGAGGTTACCGTGCAGTGGTGTGCTGTCCCTCCGACAGCCGTCAAGTTTGGTGTAGACGCCTTTTCAGAGACTACTGCAAGCCTCAACAACACCCTTTGGCTCACTGTGACATTCAATCCTCAATTCACAGCCACAATAACGCCGTCACTTGTCCAAAGTAGCAAAAGCTACCACTTTAACGTCACAGTAAAGAATTTGGCTTCAAGCACCGGTCTCGGAGTAATTAACATAACTTATCCCGGCGGATGGACTTTTAACGCCATAGTGAATTATGGCGGCAGCAGACCATGGTCAGCAATCCACGACTCAGCTGAAAGAACATTCAAGCTTTGGGGTCCAAACCTACTGACAGGCGAATATGTCTGGATACTCGTCAACATGACCACACAATCCGCAGGCGCTGATCCAATTAACTGGCTTGTCACGGCTTGGGATATAAGCGGAGCCCTCCTCGGAACCCGCAACCTTCCAGTAACTGTTGACGGGCAGGCTCCAACGGTTACTATATCCGCGCCAGGGTCGGGCACCAGCTATTATAGTGTGGGCGCTGGGAAAAAGATATGGATAAACGGAACTGTTAGCGACGACTTAAACATAACAAAGTATGGATTAACCCTAACAATCAACGACACAAGATTTGAACGTATAGTTTATGCGAGACATGGGCTCAGTCACACCACATACGATTTCGCCTTCGCCAACAAAACAGCCATTCCAGACGGCAAACTAGCCGTTAAGATAACAGCCACAGACGCTTCTGGACGCACAGGTTCCGCTGAGAAACAAACAACAATAGACAACACTGCACCCCAACCAGTTTTCGTTAAAGTTCTAGACCAAAGTGACGAAGAACTGCCATTTGTCTCAAATGTGTACTGGATGGGAGCAGACACAACAGAGATAAAAGTCAACGCCTCCTTCTACAATCCAGCCACACCCATAACTGGCAGAATTTATCTAAACGCCTCATATTGGAACTTTGTCAACAAAACTGCAACAAGTCCCGCCTTCAATGTGACCGGCTCCAACTACGTTGTTCTAAAGATAACTTTGGTTGACAGTGCCTGGCCAACGCCCAACAACTTCACAAGAACATGGGAAATTAAGCGAGACAGAGTTAAGCCTTCTGCTCCAACGTTTACGGTTCAGCCTATCTGCGGCGGAGCAATAGTAAGAGCTTTAACAGCCACCGACAATGTTGGAGTTTTAAGCTTCAAGGTCTACGTTAATGGAACACTGACAGCAACCGTGCCTCTTACAGATCTTCAAGCCCAAACACTAACCACGGTGCCTGGTACTTACCACAGAACATTCAATGGCATACTAGTCCTCAGCCTAACAAGCTATGCAGGTAAAAAGGCAAACATAACCATTACAGCAGTTGACTTTGGGGCCAACGAAGGTCCAGCCGTCTCAACAGTGATTTCAGTTCCAAAGGGCACATGGTATCCAGTGGCGCTTCGCCAAGGCTGGAACCTGGTGTCGCTGCCACTTATACCCAACAGCACGGCTACGTCCAGCATTTACTCGTTGATACTGAAGCAGGGTGCCGCTGGAGTGACTGTTACCTATGGCTTCGACAACACAGCCAAATCATGGGTTATGAATCCAACCACCATGACAGACGGGAAAGGCTACTGGATCCACATGAAAGCCTACGACGTCCTAATAGTGCAAGGCTTGCCGACACCAGAACCGCCAGCCCTGCCAACCACATACCACCTGCCAGCAGGATGGTGTCTTGCAGGCTTCACCGAAACAACCTCCATGGGTGCAGACGACTATCTTGAAAGCCTTGAACCGGGAAGCTACTTCCGATGGCTCTACGTGTGGGACGCGGCGTCACAAAGCTGGACTATGGTTGACACCAAAACAGGGTCTGCAGGAACTCTATGTCCGGGGCAAGCTTTCTGGATATACCTTTACCAAGACCAAGACTTAATCCCACCAGTTCCATAGCCCCCACCTTTTCTTTCCATAACAATGTGGAGGACAAAGGATGGAAAAACCTGTGAAATTTACAATGACAGCTTTAACAGTAATGTTAGCTACAACCCTTTTTATTTCAGCGGCTAAGTCTCAAGTGCCACCCATCCCAATGACAATAGACGGCTACGTGCTGGTCCGTAGGATCGACGGAACAAACAAAACAGTTCCAGCAGGCTTTGCTGTCTACGCAAAAGAGGGTACAACAGTGATCAACGTGCAAGATCCCCAGAACAGGTGGATAACCAACGCAAGTGGATACTTTATACTGGGAGCCAGCGCCTCCTCTGATGACGTGCCGATAGACCTGTGGGTTGAAAACATCAATGTTACACGAATAATCTTTCGCCAAGGAACCTTCCTAACGCTAAACCTTACGGTCATAGACACAGCTCCACCCACAATATCTAACCCGTATCAGAATCCGCCTGGACAAACAATCCAGCCTGGTGAAACTGTGGAAATAGAAGCGGGCTTCAACATAACAGTGAAAGTTTCAGTCACAGACTTCTGCATTGAAAAAGTTTCCCTCTACTACAACATTTCAGCCACAGAATGGAAAGAAATTCAAATGAACCCGGCAAGCGGCGAATATGTCGCCACGATACCTTCAAGCATTTACCCGCCATGCACAACAATCCAGTACTACATTGAAGCGGTGGATTTGGCTGGAAACGCAGCCCAAACTCCAACAGCCGGAGTCTACTTCGCATCTCACATAATCCCTGAATATCAAAAAATCGTGTCAACATCCATACTGCCAATAATCACACTGATAACCGCTTTAGCCAAAAAACGAAAGAAAGAAAACCTTTAACCTCCGCCCTCCATTTTTTCAGCCTTTAAAAACTCCCCATTTTCTAAAAATTTTCCTGCTTTGAGGCTTCCCTTCTTTTTCGTTTATTTTGTAGATTTGGTAGAGTTCGAAGCTTGACCCGCAGCTTTTGCATTGAACATAAGCGTGGTCACGTTTAAAGCCAAGCCAGAAGCCTTCGCTGGAGCTACATTTTGGACAGGATTTCATTTGACTTGAAACAGCCAAAACCTCTTCAAGCTTCAAGCTTCCCCAATCTCCATGAAAATAAGAGATTCAACAAGATTTATAGGTTGCTGCTCAAACCAAAATATTCTTACCACGCCTTAAAAATAAGCCTCTCCAGAGAGCCCTGCCCAAAATGAAGGTTCAAACTTTAACCGTTGGAAAACTCTTTACAAACTGTTATGTCGCCGCCTGCACCCAGACCCGTGAAGCCATAATAATTGATCCAGGCTTCGAAACCTCAACGGAGGCAACTGAAGTATTCAGGTATGTCGATGGAGAAGCGTTAAAAATAAAGTTCATAATAAACACTCATGGGCATCCAGATCACGTTTGCGGCAACGGAATCGCCAAAGAAAAATTTAAAGCGCCAATTTTAATTCATGAAAAGGACGCGCACATGCTTGGAACATTCGGCAAAGTTATCGCAAAATTCTTCGGCTTCAAAAATTTCTCGCCACCGGCCGACATGCTTCTCAAAGACGGCGACACCGTAAAGTTTGGAAACATAACCCTAAAAGTCATACATACCCCGGGACACAGTCCAGGAAGCATATCTCTTCTCGGCGAAAAAGAAATCTTCACCGGAGACACCTTGTTCGCCGGCTCAATTGGAAGAACAGACCTACCTCAAGGCTCGGACAAAGATATGAGAAGCTCTCTTGAAAAACTGGCAAGGCTTCCGGATTTTGTAAAAGTTTATCCGGGACATGGACCCGCCACAACCATAGGGGAGGAAAAGGCAAACAACCCATTCCTAACCATGAACTGGAAACTGTTATAGGGCGTCCTTGAAAAGGTCTTCTTCACGGGTGATCTCCAACTCTCTCACGCTGGATTCTTCACAGTATTCCACAATGTTCTGCAAACCCTTAAAAATCACAACCGGTGTGGCTTCTGTTGCTTGACCCATGAGAAGCTCAGCGGCAGCCGCAATTTCGTCGGCAACAGCCACATTCTTAACCTTCAAAATGTAACCGAAAAGGTCCTGCTTCCCCCTGTAATCCTTAAGCGGCTTAATTCCCGAAACACCAATGGCGAAGTTCACTTGCCCACGCCTGAAAGGGCGGCTGTAGGTGTCGCATATTATAACCGCCACATTTTTGCCTGTTAACCGCCTTATCTCCATGCGGCACTTTTCCGCCGAAACGTCGGGGTTTTCAGGCAAAAGCGCATACGCATCTAAACCCTCAATGTTTGATTTATCTATCCCCGCATTAATACAAACCAGTCCGCGGACATCCTCCACGAGCAGAATTTCAGGCGAAGCCTTCAAAACTTTACGGGTTTCCCTTAAAACCAACTCCACAAACCTTGGGCTCTTTCCGGTTTTTTTAGCTATTTCAACAGCCTTCTCCGACGGTGCCACGTCTTTAAGCCTTACAACGCGCCCCTCAGCTTTCGAGACAACTTTCTGGGCGACAACTATTATGTCCCCCTCTTCAATTTTCACGCCATTCCGTTTCGCCGCTTCCACAATTATCTCAGCCAAGTTATCTCCATGCTTTATCATGGGAAAGTTTTCAAGAGCTACAGCGGTGAAACTTTTCAAAGATGCATCCCTCACCTTGTCGCTTCTATGTGGCGATTTTTGGTTAAAACTGTTGTCTCGCTTAAACCTCCAAAAGAAGGATTGAAAGTCGGTATTTTCAAGTTTAATTCAAAATTCATAACCCTTTAAACAAACCTAGTCGAAAATTACCTCACCAAACCATGAACGGATGCATCCGGCATGATTGAAAGCAAGTTAAAGACTTTGGTTATTCTGTTTGCTTTACTCTCTAGTCTTCTCACCTTCCCTACTATAAACATGCTTCCAGCCGTTAAGGCGACATACGTAGAAGGAGTAATCGACAAAGACACGGTTTGGACTCTTCTAGACAGCCCCTTTATCGTCTGCCAAAACGTCACCATAAAAGAAGACGTTACTTTAACCATTGAACCCGGAGTCGAGGTAAGGTTTGGCGGAGGCCCCTTCACAATCATAGTTAATGGACGGCTTCTCGCGAAAGGAACGGAGGAAAAATCTATAAAGTTTACATCGAACAGGGAAGACCCTACGCCCGGAGACTGGGCAACGCTGATTTTCAATGGCGCAAATCAGCCTACCTCAGTTCTGGAAAACTGTGTGGTAGAGTATGGAACGAACGGCATAACTATAAATGGCGGCACGGTAGTGGTTCGAAGAAGCGTCATACAATTCAACAACCAAAATGGAATTCTAGTGTTGAACGGCTCAGTCCACATTGAACAAAACATTCTGCAAAATAACAGTGGCGGAGTAATGGTTTCCGGCGGAAATGCGACAATTCAAAACAACGATTTGACGTTAAATGGCGACGGCATAATTTTGAATGGAAATCTAACAAGTTCGAATGTAGCGATAACCCGAAACCATGTTTTTGCAAATGATAACAGCGGCATATCGTTAGCTATGGAATCAAGCGGCGACATTGCAATAAGAAACAACACAGTAGCCCTAAACCATTACGGCTTTTACATTTCCACAAATGCATCAATGTCTATAACACGCAACTATATTCATAGCAACATTGTTGGCGTATTCTGCGAGCAAGGCAGCCACACAATCCGTTTCAACGACATCTACAACAACACCATAGGCATGGACGCTTCACCCAACGCTAGGGTGAACGCCACTCAAAACTTCTGGGGAGATAGAAGCGGACCATACCATGAATCGTTAAACCCGCGTGGGAAAGGCAACAAGGTAGGCGGAAACGGCGTCAACATAGACTTCATCTTCTTCCTAACCGCCCCAATAGACCATAAAAATTCTCTGCCAACTGCAGTTTTATGGACAGATAAAACCACAGTTGCTTTGGGTGAAAAGGTTGCTTTTGTGGGTTCAGGATCCCACGATGCTGACGGCCGTATCGACCAATACTTTTTCAATTTCGGAGATGGACAGAACAGTGGCTGGACAACCCTATCAATGTTCTTCTACACCTACAACTCTCTTGGACTATACACTGTAAGTTTGCAGGTTATGGACGACTTCGGCAATACAAGCAGCCCTACATCATCAACAGTGCATGTTGTAGATGGGCTTTCCCCATTGGAGGTTTCCATCACCCTCACCAATGACACAGTTGACTACAACACACCTGTCACAGCCACGGTGAATGTTTCATTTAACGGAACACCAGTGGATTCAGCCAACGTAAATCTATTCGCTGTTGCAAGAGGCTACTTTGCAAACTTGACTAGTTCGACGGATTCTAGCGGAAGCTGCACGATAACGTTTGCCGCTCCGAACGTTACAGACATAACTTATGTGAGGGTTATGGCTAAGGCTTCAAAGGCTGGATACGCTGACGGTTCAGCCCATGAATACTTGAGGGTTCTCCCACCGCTAAACGTTAACGTGACTGCAGAAAATGTGAAGGTTTACTCTCAAGAAACGGTAGCTGTCACTGTAAAAGTTACAAACGCTTATGAAGAGCCCGTTGCAAATGTGAGTTTGCGGGCATGGGCGGGTAATCAGACAATTTGGGAAGGCTTTACCAATGACAAAGGCATGGCGTCTTTCAATTTCACAGTGCCCCTTGTATATGCCCCCTTGAATTTGACGGTTCAAGTTGAAGCCGTTAAGGAGTTGTATGCCAGAAGCTTTGGCGCATGCCTGATAGAAGTGTACCCAAGAGAGCTGGCGGTGGTTATCTATCCGGAACTGTCAGAAATAAGGTCGGAGGAGTTCACCAAAATATTTGTCTACGTTTATTGGAGAGGTGTTCCAGTTCCAGAAGCTCAAGTTTCTTTGGCTTTGAATTCATCTGACTACGCGGTCCTAAGCTCACATTTTGGCGTAACTGACTCAAATGGTTTAATGGAGATTACTTTAACTGCCATGCAAATAACTACCAACATCACTGTGACGGTGAACGCTACCGCCATAAAAGAGGGCTACATTAGCGGCGAAAACTGGACTTACGTGCATGTTAGACCCAAAATTTTAACTGTTCACGTAACCGTTAGCCGCGAACTATTGATTACCGACGAGGAGGTTAAGGTTAACGCCCATGTTGAGTGCGAAGATGTTCCGGTGGCAAACGCTAACGTCACACTTTACCTCAATATTTCCTCCTTCGCGCCCTTAACGGCTTTCACAAACGCTGAAGGCAATGTTACGTTCGCTCTTAACGCAGCAGTTCCACAGGACATGATGGTTAACATGACGGTAAAGGCTCAGAAAGAAGGCTACGTTGAAGGCTACTGCACGCTGGTTTTGGAGGCTAAACCGGCAAACATGACAGTGGAAGTTAGCATTTACAGCACTATGGTTAGACCTGGGGAATATGCGACAATATATGTTTATGTTAAGCATGGAGATCAGCCTGTTAAAAATGCAACGGTTACTGTAACAGCAAGTCTCGGAAGCATAGCCCCTGTTACAACCTACACCAACGAGGCTGGCTACTGTGAAGTGCCAATTTACATTCCGTCGACTACTGGACCCTCGGACATTTATGTGTCTGTGAACGTTACAAAGTACGGATACAACAGCGTTGAGAAGCCTGACTGTGTCTATTTCCAAGTTGTTGTAGAGGCGGCGTTTCCATGGTTCACGTTGTTGCTTGTACTGATTCCAGTGGCGCTTCTAGTGGTGTTTGTAGTGTTGGTTAAGCTTGGTGTTATTGTTGTTTCGTTTGGTGGGGAAGAAGAGGCGGAATGAAACGTTTCGTAAGACGTAATATTTAATAACCTAAGTGTAGAGAAATATAACAGAAATACGGGACGAGGAAAAATGCCCAAAATCCAACTCAAAGACAAACTCTCTAAAATTCGAAAGATAAGGATAAAACTCAAAATCGGAAAATCCAAACAAGTGGCTATCCCTCCGCCGCCACCGAAACCGTTGCCGAGAGGTTTCAAGGTTGTTGAAAGGTACCCTCTCTACGAACCCTTCGCTCACGTAGCCATAGTTCAAAACCCAAAAACAGGCGAATACAAATACATATTGGACGAACTTCAACTTGACCCCCTTGAAAGAAGCGTCTACAACCGCATATTAGAAATTCTCTTGGCGGAAATAGAATCTCCTAAGGAGGAGATAACAGACCCAAGAAAGTTCTTCGCCGAAGAAGCCAAAAAGATTGTCGATAAATACCGCATAAGTCTAGGATGGCTTCCAGACGTCTCGTGGTATAAAATTCTCTATCATGCCGAAAGAGACTTGGTTGGTTTTGGCAGAATAGACCCGCTCATGAGAGACCCAAACATCGAGGATATTTCATGCGACGGTGTAAACAAACCCGTTTACGTTTGGCACAGAACCTACGAAAGCATCGAAACAAACCTTGTGTTTGAAACAGATGAAGAGCTTGACAACATGGTTGTAAAGCTTGTACACATGGCTGGAAAACACGTAAGTTCAGCCTTCCCAATAGTGGACGCCTCCCTGCCCGGCAAGCACAGGTTGGCAGTCTGTTATAGGCGGGAAGTAACCCCATTCGGGACAGCCTTCACTATCCGAAAGTTCAGGGAAGACCCCTACTCCATAATAGACCTAATTAACCTTGGCACATTCTCCGAGGAGATGGCGGCGTATTTCTGGATGTGCCTTGAGAACCGCGCTTCAGTAATGGTTTTGGGCGGAACAGCCGCCGGAAAAACGACGGCTCTAAACGCTTTAGCATGCTTAATCAAGCCTGGAAGCAAGATAATAACGATTGAGGAAACGGCGGAGCTTAACCTCCCCCACGAGAACTGGGTTTCCTTGATAGCCAGACAAAGCTATGGCTTAGGCGGAAGCAATGTAGGCGAGGTAACCCTCTTCGACCTTGTAAAAACCTCCATGAGACACCGTCCAGACATCCTCATAGTGGGTGAGGTGCGAGGGCAAGAAGCCTACGTGCTTTTCCAGGCGTTAGCCACAGGCCACGGCGGCATGTGTACAATGCACGCTGAAAACTTGGACTCTGCAGTGAAACGTTTAACCCAGAAACCCATGGATATAGCGCCAGCCTACATCCCCCTGATGAACATAGTTTTGTCCGTTCAGCGAGTTCACCTAGTAAAGGGCGGCGAGAAAAAGGCATATAGACGTGTGATGAACGTTAACGAAATAGCCGACTACGAGGACTACCGAACAGTTTTCAAGTGGCATCCAGCCAAAGACGAACATCTTTCAGCCCTAAACAAGAGCATAATGCTCGCCAACATTTCAGAGCGCTTAGGTGTCAGCAAAAAAGACCTGCTGGACGAAATTGAAAGGCGCAGGCAAATTCTCCACTGGATGAGAGAGCGCAACATAAGAAGCTACAGAGATGTAGCCGCAATAATCGCCGAATATTATGCGAGGCCAAACCAAATCTACGAGAAAGTTATCGCCGGTGAGGAGGTGAAAGCTCTTGCCGCTCCTAGAAGCCCTTGAGGCCTGGTCCTTCCGCATTTTCGGTAAGGTAGCACCCTATTTCTTGAGGCATGTTATTGAGTTTAAGGACTATCTTGAAAGGGCGAAAATCAAAATCTACCCTGAAACCTACGTTTCACTAATGCTTTTCCTAGCGGTTTTAACAACGCCGATCTCCATTCTCTCTATAATGTTACTGTATTTCTATGGCTTCATTCCACTAGTCTTCCTTGTTCCGCTTCCAATATACGTCATGATAGGCTTCTTTCTAATCCCATTGTCAAGGGCTGGGGAAAGAGCCGCCAACCTCGAAAGGGAAATGCCCTTCGCCGCCGCCTATATCAGCGTCATGGCCTCCGGTGGAATAGCTCCCTACACAAGCTTCAAACGTCTGGCGGAAGTGGAGCTCATGCCAGCCATGCGGGCCGAGGCAAGAGAAATAATAAAGGACGTGGAGATTTTCGGCATAGATCCACTAACCGCCATAGAAAATGCTGCTAAAAGGAACCCTCTAGACATTTTTAGGGATTTTCTCGCCGGCTACGCTTCCACGGTTATTATTGGCGGTGACATAGGCCACTTTTTAGAGAGAAAGGCTGAGGACATTTTTAAGACTAGGGCTTTGCGGGTTAAGGCTGCGGCGGAAAGACTGGGCATGCTCCTAGAAACATTCATAATAGTTATGGTTTTGATGTCCCTATGCTTTTACATCCTTTTCAGCGTTGAATCCATATACAGCGTAGGCATCTCCATGTATTCGGGCATAATCCTCTACACGTACATTTTCACACCCATGCTTTCGCTGATGTTCATCTACTTGGCTCACAGCATGCAGCCCAAAACGCCGGTTGTAGACATGCGGCCTTACAAGGCCTTTGGAATTTCAAGCGTCTTCGGCATACTGCTACTACTCTTGTTAACAAACTTTTTTGGTTATATGCAACTGCCATTATTCAGCCAACTCCAAACCATAGTGGATTTGCCAGTAGCCATCGCCTTGTCGCTGTTCGTGGCCACCTTCCCAGCAGCCATAGTACACCAGAAGGTCAACAGCAAAAAAGTAAGCATGGAACAAGGTATTACAAGCTTCCTAAGAGACTTGACTGAAGTTAGGAAAACAGGGCTTTCTCCAGAAAAATGCATCGAGAGCCTCGCCAACCGCGACTACGGCGAGTTCAGCAAGGAACTCCGAAAAATAAGCTCTGAAATTTCGTGGGGTGTTCCCGTTAGAAAAGTGATTATGGACTTTGTTAAGCGAGTCAAAAGCTGGATGGCCCAGCTGGTAATGTTCCTTCTCGTAGAGACAATAGATGTGGGCGGCGGCACCATAGCCATGATCGAGTCCCTTGCCAGATTCAACAACCTAACCCAAGAAGTTGAAAAAGAAAAGAAAATGGCTGTCCGCCCATACATCATGATGCCATACTTCGCCGCCATCCTCCTAGTGGCAACAACAGTGATGATGATAGGCTTCACTTCCGGCACTTTAGGCGTGGCTGAAACAGGCCAAACAAAAGATTTAGGGCCTATGATAACAACCTTCGTCACTTCAGCCATTTTCCACAGCTATCTAATCGGCATAGTGGCTGGAAAAATAAGCGAAGAATCCATAGCCGCAGGCTTCAAACACGCCTCAGTCCTCGTCATAATCGCTGTTTTAGCTGCCAAACTAGTGCCCATGTTCGTGAAGTTTGGGGCTTAAAAGGAAGGGGAATCATGGTTAACTCTTCGAAAAAATTTGGGTTTAAAACCGAGAAAAGAGGTGGGCGAGGAGTCAGCCCAGCTATTTCGACGGTCATAGTGACTGCGGCAACAGTTGTTCTTGTGCTGGTGGCAAGCCAATACGCCTACCGCATCATGGAGCAGAACAGAGGAGCCGAGAAAATTATTGGCCCTTTCTCGTTAAATTCTAAACCAAATTTTCTGCACAAGATTTCCACAATGGTTCTTTCTATTATCGAAACT
>JAGTQG010000015.1 GCA_018396875.1 Candidatus Bathyarchaeota archaeon | reverse complement strand
CGTACATTATTGATGACGGCGTTTACTTCGACACTTCGAAGTTGAAGGATTACGGGAAGCTCACGGGCATGGATTTTGAAAGGCTTAATGAAAGCCTAAAGGCTGGTGCAAGAGTTGAATTCAACCCCCATAAACGAAACTTGACTGACTTCTGTCTTTGGCGTTTTTCTCCGAAGGACAAAAAGCGGCAGATGGAGTGGAATTCTCCGTGGGGTGTGGGTTTTCCCGGTTGGCATATAGAATGCACGGTTATGGGCATGAAGTATCTTGGTGAGCATTTTGACATTCACTGTGGAGGAATAGACCACATACCAATTCACCATACCAATGAAATTGCACAGGCTGAAGCCTTAACTGGCAAGCCTCTAGCGAACTATTGGCTTCACGGAGCTTTTCTCGTGTTCGGCAAGTCGGTGAGAATGGCGAAGTCCGCTGGGCAGATAATTACGGTTCAGACATTGGTGGATGAGGGGTTTGATCCGCTGGCTTTCAGGTATTTGTGCCTGACTGCCCATTACCGATCTGAGCTCGTTTTCACTTGGGAAAGCCTCCAGTCAGCTCAGAATGCGTTGTTCACATTGAGGGAACATGTTAGGAGTCTTGCTGAAAATTTGGAGGAAAAAGCTGAAAGAAGTCCAAAGTTTGAGGAATACTACGAAAGGTTTCTTGAGGCGGTAAACGACGATTTAAACATGCCTAAGGCTTTAGCCCTCACATGGGCTTTGGTTAGGGAAGAGAAGGCTTTGACTAACCGCGAAAAGTATGATTTGCTCATGGAGTTCGACAAGATTTTTGCTTTGGATTTGGCGAGAAACGTGAAGCAAGAGGCGAAGCTGCCGCCGGAAGCTGAAGAGCTCATTCGAAGGAGGGAAGAAGCCAGAAAAGCCAAGGATTGGGCGACCGCCGACAGGATTAGAGAGCAACTGCGCGCCATGGGCATAATAGTTGAGGATACACCGCAAGGCGTTAGATGGAGGATAGTGAAACGCTAGTTTTCTTTTCCATACATGTTCCAGTTGGCGGTGGCATATTTTTCCCTGCAAAGTTTTTCAGCAAATTCTCTTTCGTATGGTGTCAAATCTGTGGGTTCAAGGCGTGTTCCCAACGTTTTTTGAAAGCCTTTGATTAGGGCTTGTTGCACTGTTTCGAGTGAAACGTCTCTGCCAAGCTCTGCCTTTATCGAGGTTATTTTGTTTCTAGCTATGCATACGACTTCCATACATGTTTTTGCCCATGGCACCTTCAGAAATGTAAACATTTTCTCCAAGTCAACGTCTACCAGCAGTGTGCCATGCTGCAAAACTACGCTGGATTTGTGGCACTGGGCGCTTCCCGAAATTTTTTTACCATTTACCGTCAGGTTTGGGCATGCTCTTGGGTTGCCTTCGTTGAAGTCTGCTTTTAACCCCAAAATTTTGAGGGCTTCAACTATACCAGCGTAGATTCGCGCGTAAACTTCAGTTATGTCTTCGGCGTTTAAACTTGCTTTGTCCGCGACTACGCTGTAGGTTATTTCGCCTTCAGCATCGTGGTAGACGGTGCCCCCGCCGGTTATGCGTCGAACAACATCTACGCCGTGCTTGAGGCAGTTTTCCAGGTGAACCTCGTTTCCTATATTTTGAAATTTTCCAATAGAAACTGCCGAGGGGTTCCATCGGTAGAAACGCAGGGTGTTGGGCACAAGCCCTTTTATTCTCGCGTTTAGAATAGCTTCGTCTATAGCCATATTCATGTAGGCGTTGTTGGTTTCAAACTTTAATAGTCTCCAAGCAGCCATTTGAAAACACTCGTTATATCAGTTTGGGGCTTTGGCTTAAATCTGTTCTTGTGTTTGTTGTTTACAATAAAGGTTATTAAGATGTCTAAAGTTTGGTTAACTCCATATCATAATAGCTGTGGGGATAAAATCATGAAAGGAACTTTGCTGGTGCTGTTTTTTGGTATGCTGCTATTTGCTATGTGTGTTTTTGAGGCGAAGGCAAGTGGGACTGTGGTTGTGTTGCCAAATCACACTGGATGGCGTGACGCTTTGGGCTATTACCGTGTTTCAGGCGAGGTGGAGAATGCTGGAGACGGTGCTGTAAAGGATGTTTGGATCACTGCAACCTTTTATGACGCGGGTGGCAACATGATAGGGACAGCAAACGAGCATGCATACTTGAAAGTTCTGCTGCCGGGGAGAAAATCTCCCTTTGAAGTACTTTTGACGACTGCGGCGGCAAGTCAAGTTCACCATTATAGCTTAAGCGTTACTGCAACAGACACTGATCCGATTCCAGAAGGTTTAGAAATTCTTTCAAGCAATTCTTACATTGAGAGTATTTCGGGCAATCTTGTTGTTTCTGGAATCATAAAGAATGTTGCCTCAGAAACGGCTCACACGGTGAAGGTGATAGCAGCTTTCTATAATGAATCCGGGTACGTGGTGGCAACGTTGTGTTCATATTTAGGCTCTCAGGATTTAGGTCCAAATGAGACGACTTCCTTTAATGTAATGTTAGATTGGAATACCTATAGAGTAGGACTGGTGTCGACTTACTCATTAACTGCTGAATCTCTGGAATATGCCTTAGTTCCAGAGTTCCCGTCCATCATGGTTTTATCAGCTTTTCTCGTTGCCTCTCTCTTGACTGCAGCATACACAAAGAAAATTTAACATTTTTGGCTTGTGGAAAAGGCTAATAGCGTCTCTCCCCTCTATCTTTTGCCATTTATGCTTCGTTCAGTTTAAATATTAGATGTGTGATTAGACGTAGCGAGAGGATAACTGGAGCTATGGGTTCAAAGTCTCCGAGAGGCGAATTCGCCGCTAGAAAGTTA
Organism: Candidatus Bathyarchaeota archaeon; assembly: GCA_018396875.1. GTDB lineage: Archaea > Thermoproteota > Bathyarchaeia > Bathyarchaeales > Bathycorpusculaceae > DRVP01. Next base: position 26,405 of record JAGTQG010000015.1, on the reverse strand, counting down.
GCGGCTAAACGGCAAAAGTTCCGCTGGAGTAGCATGTACTATAAAAGGCGCATGTTGGGTTTGGACGTCAAAGCGGATCCTCTTGAAGGAGCACCCATGGCTAGGGGCATAGTTCTAGAGAAGGTTGGTGTTGAAAGCAAACAGCCCAACAGCGCCATCCGAAAGTGCGTTAGAGTTCAGCTTATCAAGAATGGTAAGGTTATTACGGCTTTTCTGCCCGGAGACGGCGCTTTAAACGTTGTTGATGAACATGACGAAGTCATAGTAGAGGGAATAGGCGGTTCTCGTGGAAGAAGCATGGGCGACATTCCGGGCGTAAGATGGAAAGTTATAATGGTTAACGGTGTTTCTCTCCAAGAACTTGTGCTTGGCAGGAAACAGAAACCAATGCGGTGAAAGCCTTGAGCAGGGAACAACAAAAAACGCAAAAAGCGGAAGAAAAAGAAATAAAACTTTTCGGGAAATGGAGCTTCAAAGAGGTTGAGGTCAGAGACCCGGGACTAAGGCGCTACATATGTCTAAAGCCTCTTGTAATCCCGCACAGTATGGGGCGCCACGAGCACAAACGTTTTGGAAAGGCTGAAGTAAACATTGTGGAGAGGCTTGTAAATGATCTCATGCGTCCCGGAAAAAACGCCGGAAAGAAGGCTAAAGCCATAAACATAGTAAAACACGCCTTTGAAATCATTCACTTACGCACCGGAAGAAACCCGATAGAGGTTTTGGTTAGAGCCGTTGAAAACTCTGCGCCATGCGAAGACACCACACGAATAGCCTACGGTGGAATCGTCTACCACTTGTCCGTGGACATTTCGCCTCAAAGAAGGGTTGACCTCGCCTTAAGGCACATCTGCGAAGGAGCCAGACAAGCAGCAATGCATAGTCCTCGCTCCATCGAAGAATGTCTAGCAGAAGAACTTATTTTGGCGGCGAACAACGACATGAAAAGCTACGCGGTTTCAAAACGCCACGAGCTTGAAAGAATAGCCATGGCTTCAAGATAGCCCTTCACAAGCTTATTTCGTGTGGATTTCGACAACGTCACCGTCTTCCAGAACAAAGGTGGCTCCAACCTTTTGTGGACTAAAAACCAGGCGTTTTGCCCAAACCTTTGCATAGGCAAAGTTTTCGCTGAAGTCGCTGTGAATGTTCCTTGCTAAATCATGAACGGTTGAGCCTCTTTTTAAAACGAAAGGTTTCGGCGACGGTTTCCTTTCGCTGGGCTCCTTTGTGTAGACGCGGATCAAATCCAAAGTCTGGAAAAGGGCAGCTCCAATTTTCTCCAAACCTTGTCCAGTTTTACATGAGACAGCAATTACGGGAAGTTGTCCATCTACAAAGCCTTCCAGAAGTTTTAAGTTTGCCTCTGCGTTTTCCGCGTCGCTTTTGTTTGCCACCACTATGGCTGGCTTGTAGGTGGTGCTTTCGAAAATGGCGTCTTCAACATCGTCTAAAGTTGCTTCTCCATAAATTTTCACAACGGCGTCTGTAACCTTGTAGCTTTTGAGAAGCTCCTCCACATCCTTGAAGGCGCAGTCTAAAAGCTTTCCAAAAACAATTATGCGCAAGCCAGCTCCCATATATTTCCTTTCAATTTCAACTCGTGCTCTTGGCTTACTCACCAGTATCCGCGTTTTCTCCAATTCTCCAAGAATTGTGGAAAGCTGCTCCACCGGGTTCTGGGTTAAATCCACCATAAGAATCAATCCGTCAGCGTTTCTGGCTAAAGCAAGCGTTTGAAGACCCCAAGCTTTACCTTCAGCCGCCCCATCCATCAAAGCTGGAGCTTCAACAAGCTGGAACTGAATATCCTCATAGTTAAGCATGCCCGGGACGGGCTCTCGGGTGGTATAGGGAGCTGGCGAAATTTCAACCTTCGCATTTGTCAAAGCCACTAGAAAACTGCTCTTGCCCACGTTTGTAAGTCCCAAAATTACAACTTGGGCCGCACCTTCTTTTTCTATGAAAAATTTTGGTCCACTTCTGCCCGCTTTTTTATGCTTTTTTTCCTCGATTTCTCTTCGCAGAACAGCCATCTGCTTCTTGACCTGCGCGCAAAGTTTGGCCGTTCCCTTGTGTTTGGGAACAAGGCTTAGAAACTCCTCCATAAGCCTAAGCCTTTCTACAGGGTTCCGTGCAGCTGAAACCTCAGCCCACTTGCGCTTTGCTTCCGCCGGCAAGTTAGCAGGCATAAACCGTACTCGTCCCAAAATTATTCCTAACAGCATACGCTAATATCCATTTCGAAAAACAAAGCAAAATTTAGAGAGCGACTGGCATGATAAACTTAAAATAATTGATTGAACAGTTGTGTAAACGAATCCACTAAAAATAGGGAATTTCGAGTCTGAAATGTGAGGGAGAAAAATGAGCAGGCTGGAGAAACCACACTTAAACCTAGTGATTATGGGACACGTTGACCATGGAAAGTCAACAACAACTGGACACTTGCTATACTTGGCAGGAGTAGTAGACGAAAGAACTGTAAAGCAGTACGAAGAGGAAGCAAGAAAACTCGGCAAGGAAACATTCAAGTTCGCTTGGATTCTCGACAACCTCAAAGAGGAGCGGGAAAGAGGCCTAACAATAGACCTGCGATTTCTAAAGTTTGAAACCAAAAAATACTACTTCACCATCATCGACGCCCCAGGCCACAGAGACTTCGTTAAAAACATGATCACAGGCGCAAGCCAAGCCGACGGCGCCATCCTCTTCGTGTCGGCAAAAAGAGGCGAATTCGAGGCAGGCATAGGTCCAGGCGGGCAAACCCGCGAGCACGCTTTCTTGGCTTTCACTTTGGGTGTCAACCAGCTTGTTGTAGCCGTCAACAAAATGGATGACCCAACGGTTAACTGGAGCGAGGAACGCTACAACGAGATTAAGAATGAAGTTAGCCGCATGCTTAGGATGGTTGGCTACAAAGTTGAAAAAGTGCCATTTGTTCCAGTTTCCGGTTGGACAGGCGACAACCTTGTTAAGCCAAGCGACAAAATGCCATGGTACAAGGGTCCAACCCTCCTAGACGCGCTGGACACTTTTGAGGTACCTCCAAAACCAATTGACAAACCGCTGCGGATTCCAATTCAAGACGTTTACAGCATAACGGGCGTAGGCACGGTGCCGGTAGGCAGAGTTGAAACAGGCGTCCTCAAAGAGGGCGACATGGTTGTTTTTATGCCAGCCAACAAACAGGGCGAAGTAAAGTCCATTGAGATGCACCACACAAGGATTCCGAGAGCCGAGCCCGGCGACAACATTGGCTTCAACGTTAGAGGCATAGCAAAAACAGACATACGCCGAGGAGACGTTTGTGGCCACGTCAACAACCCGCCAACGGTTGCAAGAGAACTCATAGGTCAAATAATTGTAATCTATCACCCTACAGCCATAGCCGCTGGCTACACGCCTGTCATGCACTACCACACTGGCCAGATGGCTGTACGCTTTGTTGAATTAATCAGAAAGTTTGACCCCCGCACTGGACAAACCGTTGAGGAGAAGCCATCCTTCCTCAAAACCGGAGACGCCGCCCTAGTGCGGATGGAACCGCTAAGACCAATATCAATTGAAACATACTCAGATTTTCCGGAAATTGGAAGGTTCGCCATAAGAGACATGGGCACTACGATCGCCGCCGGCATCGTCAAAGAAATAACAAAGAAAGGCCTTCAATAACATCCACTCTCCTTTTTATTTTCGGAAAGCTAGAAACTTTAAACTGCGCTGGTTCTTGGAAAAAGCTTTTCAAGTTTCTCTTTTGGAACAGGTTTTGTTAAAAGGCTTATTAGAAAGTAAGTGGCTGCGGAGCCAAAAATAAGCAGAAGCGCCCAAAAGCCCCAATGGTGCAGTCCAACGTACTGCCCGTAAGCGTTGGGATGCAAAATTGTTAAAGACAAGCCGTAAATTATGGCTGAGGCGGCACCCCATTTCGTGGCTCTCCGCCAATACATGGACACTCCGACAACAAAGAAGAATATTCCGGCTTGGGCTACAGCTGAGCCAGCCATGAAAACTGATAGAACCGGCGGTGTGGCGGTCATAGTCCACCATAACGGTATGGCTATGAATGGAATAAGCATCAACCTTGTAAGCCACAAAAGCGCCTTAGAAGGCAGATCGGGCTTTAAGTTATGAAGCAAGTCGCGAGTTATGTTTGTAGCCATAATTAGCGCCATGCCCGCTAGAGTGGACACCGAAGCAGCGAAAACACTGGCGGTGAACAAGGCTGCCAACGGGATGCCGCCGACGCTTATGCTGACAAGGGCGCCTACGGCGTCTCCATACATGGGCTTATATTTTTCGGTTAGCAATTTGTCCCCAAAAACCGCTCTGCCAGCAAAGCCTACCACGCCAATCCATAAGGGTGTTAAGCCGCCCACTATTGTTATGAGAAGCATTGCCCAATACTCTTTTTTGGAGATTTTCCGCGTTCCAAGAAACCTTGCAATGTTGTGGGGAAACCCTGTTGCCATTAAGAGAAACATGAAAATTGAGGCGGTTACACCAATCCAGTCAGCCCATGGATACGCCATATCCTTGGTTGTTAAAGGCGGAATAATGTAGCCGTCTATGGGTATGTTTGTCGAGGCGCCACCCGGAGGCGTAAAAGTCTGGGTTTTAAGCATTTCCTCGATTTTCGCTGGACCGCCAGCCCAAAGAAGGGAGGCTATCCCAAGTGTCCATCCAACAGCCGTCAGTAATATTCCTTGAAAGCATGAAACCCACTGGGTGCCAGCGTACCCGCCAACGGCCACATAAACCAAAACCAGCACAGCAGTTATTATGAGGCTCCAGTGGAATGGCGTTGCTGTTGTAATGGTCCAAACAGTTGCCATCGCCTTATACTGTCCAACCGAATAAACTATGAGAAGGATTATCATGGCTAAGCCGGCCAACGCTTGAAGCATTTTGCTTTCAAATCTTACTTTCAACATTTCAGGCACGGTGCGGGCTCCAAGTTGGACATATCTCCGCATTCTATACCCCATTACTAGGCATAGGGCAATGCCCATAATGCAAACAGTGCCTATGAGCCAGCTTCCAGCCCAGCCGAAAGTATAGCCCAAACCGGCGTTTCCATACATCGCCCACCCGCTTAGGTATGAGGAAATTAACGCAAAACCAGTCACAACTGGACCGATATCTCTATGGCCTACAAGCCACTCCTCAAAATTCTTAGCCTTCCTCCGCATTAAAAAGCCTAAAGAGATGCTTATAGCCAAGAGGGATGCAATAGCTGTCACAACGCCTATAACAAGGGCTAGAGTTGTCTGTAGTGGAGGCTCCAATTAGTCTTCCTCCCAGTACCACCTCGTTTTGAGGAGAACCGCTGCTAAAGCGAATATTATGGCTAATGCCGCGTGGCTCCAGTAGGCAAACCACCCTCCAATGTAGTAGGCGATTAAAGGAACCAAAAGGACACATAAAATCATAATGGCAACCGTGAGAAGCACACCCTTCCTCATGAACCCTTCTCCATGCTCTTTGTTCAGTACTTCTGTCGCATTTTTAACTGTTTTGCACAGCCTTTTGGGTTTGAGTGCTTTTAAACCGCAAGAGAAAATAACGCCCGCCGTTTAGCATACAACTTAGAGTTGATGCCATTGTCGGGAACTGAAACATTATTGCCATATTTGAAGGAGAAAAAGGGTGACGAGCAAGAGCCAACGATCATCGTGGACAGCCGTGAGGCAAGCAGCGCTGAAAAAATTGTTAAGGGTCTCAGGGAGCGTGGCGTAAACGTGAAAATTGAACCTTTGGAGAAAGGCGACTATATTCTATCCGACGTATGTGCTGTTGAACGGAAAAGAGTTCAAGATTTCGTTTATACACTTACGCATCGCTACCTCTTCGAGCAGCTTTTCAAGCTTAAGGAGGCTTACCCGAAGGCTTTAATTCTCCTCGAAGGCTACATGCCCATTATCTACAGGTTCAGCAGAATAAAACCCGAGGCTGTCTGGGGCGCTCTATTCAATTTAGCGAAAAACGGCATAGCCATAGTAAACACCACATCCCACAAGGAGACTGTGGATTTTCTCTATATTGCGGCTCGTCAAGAACAAATAGTTGAAAAACGTGTGCCCACGGTGCACCCGGTCAAGAAATGCGAAACCTTGGAGGATGCTCAAATCTTTTTTGTGGCAAGCTTGCCCAACATTGGAAGGGAAAAAGCCATAGCAATCCTTAAATCCTACAAGACGCCTTTGAACGCTTTCCTAAACGTTGACGAGTGGCCAAAAACCGTTTACGGGCTTGGACCAAAAATAAGCAGCAAAGTTAAAGAAGTGTTGAACACGCCGTTTAAAGGGTGAAAAGTCGCCATGGATGTGGAAATTGCTCCCACAAAAAAGGTTACGGTGCTGGGTTTAGACAGGCGTAATGTAGGCGACATTGCATGGTGTGCCACCACGTATGGTGCGAACAGGCTTTACTGGATAGACGGCTATTTGCTGTGTCTAGAGGTTTACGAGAAATCCTTTGAACACGAGTTGAAGAACCGTGAGTTTCCAATAAGCCAGATCTGCTACGCGGAGTTTCCAAAATATGAGAAGATTTACGAGGTGGACAAAAGCCTTCAAATTCCAATAGTGAACGTTTCAGACATGAAGATTTTCAAGAACCTGTTGAAAGCAATAAAAGACAACATGGAAAAGCAGAGCTAAAAGCTGCAGCTTTTCACGTAGCCGTAGCCAAGCTCGAAAGCCTTAACATTAACATCCATATACTTTGCTGGAACAAGCTCTTTTAAGGCTTCTAGGAGGCTTTCCCTTTTAACGGGAGCACTTCCAGTGGCGGCTAGGGCTCCAAGCAAAACGCTGTTTTGTACAATGGTGCTTCCCGCCTTTTTGGCAAGCTTCAAAGCTTCAACGAGGATGATATTTTTAGAAAATCGCTTAAGCTGCTCAATAACTCCGTTCATGCTCGGGTAGGTTTCACCTTTCAACGTGAGTGCTGGCGGCGGAATCCGTTCATCTCCCATTATTATGAGAGTTTTCTCTGAAGCGTATTTGGCGTTTCTTAAGGTTTCCAGCGGTTCAAATCCTAGGAGGACATCGGCTTTTCCATCCAAGATTAATGGAGAATATACGTTTTTGCCAATTCTAACTGTCGAAACAACTGCGCCGCCCCGCTGTGCCATGCCGTGAATTTCGCTTACACGAACATCTAAGCCTTCTTTAATGGCGGCTGTTCCCAAAACCTCAGCGGCTAGAATGATTCCTTGTCCACCAACACCAGCCAGAACTATGTTAAATTCGTTCATATGCTTTCACTTCCCGTAGGCTTGTTTGCTGGTTCTATCGCCTTATATGGGCACACGTAGGCGCAGAGCCCACAACCCGTGCATAGACTCTCGTTTATGGCTACGGTTTTAACTTCCGTCAAGATTATGGCTGGGCACCCCAAAAGTTTGATGCATGCCAGGCAGTTTGTGCATTTCTCACCCACCTTGAAAGGAATTATCTCCAAGCCTTTCCGCCTTTTCTCCCTCAAAAGCAGCAGGGCGCATGGCGCCCTAAAAACGATCAGCGATGTTTCCGGAAAATCTAGAGCCTCTTTTAGGGCTTTTTCTGCCTCCCTAAAGTTGAAGGGGTCCACAACCTTAACGAGCTTGACTCCACAGCCTTCAGCAACTTTCTCGATGGCAATTTTCTCGGTGGCTGTCTGCATGCCAGTAACACCAGTGCCCGGGTGAGGCTGATGTCCAGTCATAGCCGTCGTCAAATTATCCAAAACCGCAACCACTATCCGGTGTTTATTGTAGACGGCGTTTAACAGTCTTGGCACCCCGGCGTGGAAAAATGTTGAGTCTCCGATTATTGCGATGGTGGGAGCTCCGGTTGTTTTGCTTATGCCTTGGGCTGCGCCTATACTGGCGCCCATGCAGATGAGAATGTCGCCAACCTTTAAGGGCGGAGCAAAACCTAAAGCGTAGCAGCCAATGTCGGTGGAGTAGACGGCTTTTTCGCCTGCAACCTTCCTAATAATGTAGAAGGAGGCTCTGTGGGGACACCCAGCGCACAGTATTGGCGGCCTGGAAGGCAACTCCTTGGCGATTTCGGCATACTTTTTGTCCAAGTCCTCAAAGTTTGTTGGCGCCTTTCTTCCAACTATAGCGGACAGCCCTTCCAGAACAAGGCGGGGCGTCAGCTCGCCAGATCTTGGAAAATACCTTTGTCCAGTTTTGCCATAAATTTCTGTTTTTGGCGCCTGATCCTTGGCTATTGCTCGGACATGAAGCTCCAAGTATGGTTCAAGCTCTTCAACAACAATGATCTTATCATGTTCCTTCAGAAACCGTCCAATCATTTTCTCTGGCAACGGGTGGGTCATGCCAAGCTTTAAAACGTCAACGTCCAAGCCTAAAAGCTCTAGGGCTTCAACCGCATAGTTGTAGGCTGAGCTAGAAGATATTACGCCAAATGTTTTGTCTCTGCCTCTGTGGGCTATTTTGTTGTATGGCGAGGTTTCGGCAAGTTCTTTCGCCTTCTCCATGCGCTGCAAGAGAACGTCATGCCTGGGCCTTGAGTTGGCTGGAACCATAACCAAACGCTTGGCATCTCTAACAAACTCGCCCCGCAAATTTGGCTTTGTAAGCCTTCCAAAAGCAACAGGTGCCCTTGTATGGCTTACCCTCGTCGTTGTTCGCAGTATGACTGGCAACTCAAGCTCTTCAGAAATTTCCACAGCTGAAACAACCATGTCCTTGGCTTCCTGTGGAGTTGAAGGCTCAAAACAGGGCAAATTTGAAAGTAAAGCGTAAAACCTGCTATCCTGCTCGTTCTGCGAACTATAACATTCCGGATCGTCTGCCGCCACAACAACCAGTCCACCTCTAACACCCACATAGGCAAGCGTCATCAAAGCGTCAGCCGCCACGTTTAAGCCAACATGTTTCATAGCTGAAAGCGCCCTAACCCCACAGTTGGCAGCACCGCCAGCCACCTCCACAGCCACAATCTCGTTAACAGAGTACTCCATGTAAACGCCAGCTTCACCAGCTATGGCGGAAACCGTGTCACCAATCTCGGAGGCCGGTGTTCCAGGGTAAGTTGTCACCACGCCTATACCGGCTTCTAAAACGCCACGGGCAATAGCCTCGTTGCCAAGGAGCAAAACGCGTTTTCCAGGCTTATCTTCTAAGAGCACTTTGGGATCTGGCATTTAAGCCTTCTCCAGACCTTGAGAAAGAGGCTTTGGCCCACGCTTCAGATATAACTTTTGGTGAATAAAACTCGTTGCATATGTAGAAAAGACAAAAATTGAGAATTGAAGAACTGAATGGGAGGTGCGCTTCACTTGCTATCTTCCTTTGAACATCGGCTTCCGCTTTTCTATGAAGGCTAAAACTCCCTCTTGAAGATCTTCCGTGGAGGCTACCACGCCGAAGCCTTCTCTTTCTAGGGCTATGGCGGCGTCGAGACTTATTTCTGCTCCCTTGTTTATTAGGGCTTTTGCTACCTTGAGGGCTATGGGCGCTTTCTGAGCAAGCTCCAAGGCGAACTGGCGCACAGCCTCTCGAAACTTATCTTGAGGGACAACCATGTTTACCAAGCCAAGCTGTTCCGCTGTTCTCGCGTCGATCATCTTACCAGTGAAAATAAGCTCCTTAGCCTTGGTCATGCCTATCAAACGGGTGAGCCGTTGGGTTCCACCCCACCCTGGAATCAATCCGATGTTTATCTCAGTTTGCCCCATTCTGGCGTTCTCTGAAGCAATGCGGATGTCGCATGCCATCGCCACTTCTAAGCCTCCGCCCAACGCATAACCGTTTATGGCGGCTATGACGGGCTTCTCGAGGTTTTCAAGGGCGCTGCAAAGCTTCTCACCCATCTGGGAGAGTTCCCGCGCCTTTAAGGCGTTCATCCCCTTCATGGCTTTAATGTCTGCTCCGGCGGAAAACGCCTTTTCACCAGCCCCGGTTAAAACGACAACTCGCACATTCTCGTCAGCCTTCACGTCTTCAAGGGCTTGTAAAATCTCGTTTATTACGTCGGCGTTGAAGGCGTTAAGAGCCTCTGGCCTGTTAATGGTTATTGTGGCTATGCCCTCACTTTTCTCGTAAATTATGTACTTGAACTCCAAGGACGTCTCACCTATTTTTGGGTCCAGTCATAGAATCCTTTTCCAGTTTTCCTTCCAAGAAGGTTGGCTCTAACCATTATTTTTAGGCCGGGATGCGGCTGAAACTTTTGGCTTATCTCTCTTTGAAGGACTTCAGCTATCGCCAAGGTTGTGTCAGCCCCAATGTAGTCCAACAGCATGAGGGGCCCCATGGGCCAGTTCAATCCAAGTCTTATGGCTTTGTCTATATCGTCTCTGTCAGCCACCCCTTCCCAGTATAGGGCTACAGCCTCGTTTAAGGCGGGTATCAGTATTCGGTTCACAATGAAGCCTGGGCAATCTTTCTTAACTAGAACTGTTTCTTTCTGCATTCTGTGGGCGACATCCAAAACTGTTTGGATTGTTTCATCCAAAGTCTTCGCGCCCCTTATCACTTCAACAAGCTTCATGAGCTGCGGCGGGTTGAAAAAGTGCATTCCACAAACTTTTTCGGGACGGTTTGTGGCTGAGGCAAGCTCTGTTATGCTTATTGACGAGGTGTTAGAGGCTATTACTGCATGGGGAGGAGCCAAAGCGTCTACTTCGTGGAAAGTTGCCTTCTTCAGTTCCACGTTTTCCGGTATCGCCTCAATAATTAAATCGGCTTTTGAAACGGCTTCCTTTAAGTCTATGGTTGGATGTATCCGTGCCAGTGTTTCATTGAACTCCGCCTCGGTTATCTGTCCCTTGCTCAGAAATTTTTGTAGGCTGCTGCGAATCATGTTCATGCCGTTTTCAATGAAGCGTTGCTCTACATCCCGCAGATAAACCTCGTATTTACCAACTTGAGCCGCTACTTGTGCAATGCCGTGTCCCATTAACCCGGCGCCTAAAACGGCGATTGTTTTAACTTCCACCAAACATGTTCTCCTCCATTTAAAGTCGTTTATAGGTTTGGTTGAAAAGCTATTAGCATTTTTGGTGTCATTGACGGTGTTTGCATGTCTAAAATTAACGCTTTATCCTAAGCATGATTGCAGCACTTAAGAGGATTAGTCCTACACCCACATAGCGTATCGGAGAAACTTGTTGCCGAAGAATTAAAACAGCCCATAAATTGTGGAGCACTGGGTCTAGAAGCAGTATTGTTCCTTCGGTTGTTGGCGAAACCTCGTTTGGCTTAACGTAGTTTAAAAGACCGTAGGGCATGGCTGTGCAGAAAAAGGCAAATAAAAAGAGTAGGGCGAATTGTTCAGCGTCGGGTGCGGAAAAGCCTATAAAAATTGGATTCTCTGTGAAGGCTCTTAAAGCAAAGCCTAGAAGCAGCGTGCATGGAGTAGCAAACAGAAGGGTATTAAATAGCCCTTGAAGGGGCGCATACCCCGACTTCAACATCCTCTTGAGGTATAGGTAGACGGCGTATAAAAAGCCAGCAAGCAATGCGAGGAACAAGCCGAAAACATTCAGATTGGAAATGGGTTCAGTCGCCGCTCCGCTTACAAGAAAGGCGCCTACAATCCCAAGGGCAACCACGGCGAACTTTCTCGCATCAACCTTCTCTTTTCCCAAAAACGCGGACAGCATTACGGTAAAGAAAGGCTGGGTGTATATTAGGGCAGTGGCAACGGCCACCGGGCAGTCAAAAACTATGGAAGATAACGCAAACAGAAGAAAGGCTGAAAAGACTAGGCCTGTTGCAGCAAAATAGGGTACATCTCTCTTTTCAAGTTTAATTCTCCCCTTGATTGGGATGAGAATAAACAAGAGAGCCAATGTTACGCGAAATAAAACTTGCTGGAGACTGGAAATTCCGGTGTTTTTGAGGATTGTTGAAAAAATTAGAATGAAACTGAAACCAAGGCACGCTAAAACCACTAAGAGGTGGCTTCTCGTTAAAGCCAAAGCCCCACCGTGAAGTTGCTTTTTCAGTAGGATTTTGGAAGCCCAAGCACGTGTTGCCCAATGTAAGCTAAAGCCATTTGATGGGTTACCGGCGCAAGCCTTATGAGGTTTATTTCCCGCCACCATCTTTCCACATCATATTCCACAGCATAGCCATAACCGCCAAACGTCTGCATAGCATGGTAAACCGCCTGTATTCCAGCATCCACTGCTGCCACCTTTGCCATGTTTGCCTCTGCACCGCATTCCTGTCCGCGGTCGTAAAGCCAAGCTGCCTTATAGTTTAGCAGCCTTGCAGCTTCGATTTTGGCTTTGGCTTCCGCCAAAGGGAACTGTATGGCCTGATGCGCCCCTATCGGAGCGTCAAATACCCGTCTCTCTTTGGCATATTCCACGGCCTTTTTAATGGCTAGAAGCCCCAAACCGCACGCCGCCGCGGAAAATGACATGCGCTCCGGGTTAAGTGTGTCCAAAAGTAGATACCAGCCCTTCTCCGGCTCGCCTAAAACGTTTTCTTGGGGAACCCGAAGGTCGCTTATGTAGACTTCGAAGGTTTTCGAATAGTTTATTCCATGCTTCTCGATGGGGATTATTTCTATAGCTGGGTTTGGCAAATCTACAAGGAACAATGTTAAGCCCAAAGTTCTCTTGGGAGCCTTGTCAACAGGTGTTGTCCGCGTTACCAGAAGCATTCCTTTGGCTCTGTCCGCGCCTGAAATGAAGATTTTCTGGCCGTTAATCACGTATTCGTCTCCATCTTTGACGGCCATGGTTTTAATGTTCAAAGTGTTTGTTCCAGCATCCGGCTCGGTTAAGGCGAGGCAGAATTCCATCCCCTTAGCGATTTTTGGCAAATACTTCTCCTTCTGGGCTTCGTTGCCATGCTTTGTGATGGATAAACCGCCAAAAACAGCGGACAAACACAGGAACCATTCTCCGGCTAGTCCGCAGCCTTCAGAAACAAGGGTTTCCATGGCCAGCAGCATTTCAAACATGCCCATGCCGCTTCCACCATACTTTTCTGGAATCACTATGCCTGGAAAGCCAGCCTCGATGAGGCTTCGCCAGAAATCTTCAGGAAACTCGTGTTTGCGGTCTTTTTCCCGCCAATATTCTGGTCCATAATCTCGAGCGATTTCAGCGGCTGTTTCCACTATCATTTTCTGTTCCGGCGTTAACTCAAAATTCATATCGGCCACAACCCGGGTTTCACTTTTCAAGCAAACTCTATAAAACACTTTCTTGAATGGAAAATTAAAAACCACAATAAAGTGAGGGATGTTTAACTACTGCTTGTTTGAGCTGGCCGCGGTATGTAGATTCCATAGGGGTCTATAGCCCTCAAAATAGCGAGTTCCTCGTATGTAGGTGGCTCCGTTGCGGGAACATGCTCCGGTATAATTAAGTCGAAGCCTGTGTTCTCCATGATTTGCTGTAGCGTCACACCGGGATGAATTGTCGCCAGTCTGATCCTCTTTGTCTCCGGATCAAAGTCCATTTGGCATAGGTTTGTGACCACCAGTGAGGGGCCGCCGCCAAGCAGGCCGGCTTTTTCTCTTGCTCCCGGCCCTGTTAAGAAGCCGGGGCTTGTTAAGTAATCGAGTTTTTTCACCATTTTTCGCCTCTCGTGGGTCATTATTATGACGATGCGTTTGGCCGATGAGACTATGTCGTTTCCGCCTCCGCTTCCCGGAAGCCTCACCGTGGGATGTTCAAAATCGCCAATGTAAGTGGTGTTTATGTTCCCATACTCGTCTATTTGGGCGGCTCCTACAAAGCCAACGTCAACGCGTCCACCCTGCAACAGCAGTCCAAGCGTTTCAATTAGGCCTATGGCCGCCGACGCTCTGTAGCCGAGTCTCGAGTCTGCTATGGATAGGGCTATGTCTATGGCGTTTGAGTCAATGAAGCCGGCCTCGTAAACTATTCTGGCCCTGGGCGCATGGGTTCTTTTAGCCAACATTGCGGCAATCATGGGTAAGCCTGTGCCTACAAATACTACTTCACCGTTTTTTATGGCTCTGGCCCCGCAGACAGCCATAAGCTCAAGAGTTGTGTACTCGCCCGGTTTAGCGTAATTTTTCTCCACGCTTTCCCACCTCCAAGCCTAGTATGGGAAGGGCTTCTTAGCCCTAAGCTTCAAGAGACGTTCAAAACCTATTTTCTTTAGGAACTCCATGTGATCCTCAACGCCGGTGATGTATTCTTCACAGTATTTCTGCCAACCCTCTTCCGTCTTGCACTGCTGGTAGTACATGCGTATATGCTCCAAATCATAGTCATAGTAATTGTAGACCATCATGGGATAAGCGCCCCACGGGCACTCCACCACGTAGTCCACATAGATGTTGGGAATCGCTGTCTGATCAGGTTGGGAGCGGATAAACTCCGTGTCTACAATTTCTTCGGCCAAAACGATCACTTTTTTGCCGGCTCTGGCGCCCTCTACGTCTTCGCCTTTAATGCCGTCTATCTGGGCGTTTCCCTCCTTGTCAACGCGAGATACGTGCACTATGCTGAAGTCTGGACGTACCGATGGCACAAGCACAACCTTTTCACCGGTGAACGGACAAGTTATAACCTCGGCCTTCTTTTCCCGAAACCTTTTTTTCGTCAGCAAGTCTGTTCCAAGCATGCTTTTTAGGGGCATGAATGGAACACCCAACGCACCACCCAAAAAACGCAGAGCCATCGCTAAATTAGTGTAGTCCTCTATTTGCACAGCGCCCTCGCGGATTCTCCGCTGGATGTTTGGAGCAAGCCCAATGCCCTCAATTGCAAAGAAAGCCAACTCAAAACGGGAGGCCACATAGGCCCCGGCAAGAATATCAATATCCATCTCTGAACCACACGTGTAGATAGTTAGGTTCCGCTTTTTCTGCCTAACAAGCTCATGGGCAAAAGCCATCGGAGGCCTCTGAAAACCGAAACCACCCCAGAACAAATGCGCGCCATCTGGGATAAGTTTAGCCGCCTCTTTGAGGGTTATTCGCTTATCCTCTACTGGCGCCTCAACCAACAAAGACACCTCAAATAACTATTTTGCCGGTTTCAATTTAAATTTTCAAAGCTCTAAAGGAACGCCATAGGATTCCTTGAAGAATATTTCGCTAAAAGCCTTCCTTGGCTTCGGCGCTGGGGCTTCGTTTGGCACACCTATTGGAAGGAGGGCTATAACCTCTAAATCCTCTGGAATTTTGAGGACCTTCTTGACCTCTTGTTCATTGAAAGCTCCAATCCAGCATGTCCCATAACCTAGGGCTGTTGCCGCCAAAACCATGTGCTCAACAGCAATCATTGGATCTTGTCTGTGAGGTATACGGGTTGCTGAAAGCTTGTATGGAAGTTTCCCAGATTCCCTCGGGTCTCCCAACGCCACAACAACTGTGTCAGCGTCCGCAATAAACATTTGGTTGTTGGCGGCAGCCGCCAAATCCTTCTTGGTTTTCAGGTCTTTCACAACTATGAACTGCCAAGGCTGACGGTTTCCGCCAGAAGGAGCTAGCCGACCCGCATCAAGAATCTTTTTCAAATCTTCTTTGGGAATAGGGTTTGGCTTAAACTTTCTTATGCTTCTTCTACGCTCTATAACCTCGAAAAAATCCATAAATTCTCCCCCTTCCCTTTCAAAGGTTTCTGTTCAGAGCATAAAATGTCAATTAACTTATATAAATGCGTGCTAAATTAGAATGCGTTAAGCCTCTTGCTTATCGAATGGAACGTGATGGTATGCGGAAAACAATATTCAAGAAGCTTGAAGCGCAAGGGTTAATCGCCAACTATAACCGTTTGAGGAAAAATCTCCCGCCAAAGCTTCCAGACAGAGTTTACATTTGGGACGAAACCCTGAGGGAGGGCGTTGAAACACCCACCGTGTTTTTGACATATGTGGAAAGGGTTAAATTGGCTAAACTTCTGGATGAAGCAGGCGTCTCCATCATAACAGTTGGCTTTCCCGCCCTCTCTGAAGAGGAGAAGAACGCCGTTAAAAAGATAGCCAACGAAGGTTTTCAGCAAGCCAGCATAGCAGCCTCAGCCCGCGCCATTAAAAGCGACGTGGAAGCCTGCCTTGACTGTGGTGTGAAAGAGATCCCAATCTTCACACCGTTTAACGGGCTGAATCTTCAGTATAGACTTAAAATGTCTAAGGAGCAAGTTCTCAAAAACACTATTGAATGCGTTGAATACGCAAAAAGGCACGGCGTCACCGTTGATTTTGTTCTGGAGGATGCTTCAAGAACACCTTTGCCGGACATACTGCAAATTTTCGAGGCGGCTACAAAGGCTGGTGCCGATAGACTTGTCATTGCGGACACTGTTGGGTTTTTGAGGCCTTTATCGATGCGTTATTTGGTTTCCCACGTGAGGGATGGACTGCGGCAATCCCTAGGGAAAGTGCCTCCCCTCTCTGTTCACTGCCATAATGATTTTGGTTTGGCAACGGCAAACACGTTGGCCGCTGTTGAGGAGGGCGTTACCCACGTTCACACTTGTATTGCTGGTTTTGGCGAAAGAGCAGGCGTCGCACCTTTGGAGGAGGTTGTTGCAGCTCTAGAAATCTTATACAACGTGGACACGGGCGTGGATATGAAAAAGCTTTATAGACTTGCCCAGCAGGCGGAGAAAAGCTTTGCGTTGCCAATCCAATTTCACAAGCCTATAGTAGGTGAAAACGCCTTTGCCTACGAAGTTGAGGAGCATGTGGAGGGGATGCTAGCACACCCGCTCATATATGAACCTTTTCCGCCAG
Source organism: Candidatus Bathyarchaeota archaeon (assembly GCA_018396875.1). Taxonomy (GTDB): domain Archaea; phylum Thermoproteota; class Bathyarchaeia; order Bathyarchaeales; family Bathycorpusculaceae; genus DRVP01. The sequence continues at coordinate 9,712 of JAGTQG010000015.1, read as the reverse complement.
AGATGGTTGAAAGAGAACCACAACTCTACATTAGCCGAAGCGGTGGAAGACAACTTGTCCAAAAACGCCTTGAAACTGCTGGAATAAAGGCTACGCCTTGGCATATAGACGAAATAGTTAGGAGAATCCGCAGCTTACAAGAAAGCCTAGACAAAGGTGGAACCCAAATGACCTTCTACCAAATTAAGAGGTTGATGAGGGAGTTGCGGAAAGGCATAACAGAAGAAGAGTTTTGGCAAATAGTCGAACAAGTTACAAAGCAGAAGCCCAAAGTTCCAATGCCACCGTTAGAGGTTAAAGAACCCTAAGTTAGAACTAACTCCTCAAACACCTTCTTAATTTCTTCCACCGTTAGCGGCCTCGGATAGTTGTATATGGGACCGCCTGGCTTCTCGTTATAATATGGACGGTTGCAGTTTGGACATCCGGATGTTTGGAAAGGCTCCCCCGACTCAACAACTTTCTTCAGAATTTGCCTGTCAACACCAAAGCTGATTATGCAGCCTTCCCCGTTAAAGTCCATTTTTTCAAACCTTGTCAAGCCGTGAACTATCAAATGGCGAGCCAGCTGAACCCGCCTATACTGTTGGATGGATGGCTGCTTCATGTTTTCCAGCGCAGTTCCAGCGACTGGAGTAAACGCGAAAAGAGCTGGTAGAACTCCCATATCAACACATTTTTGAACCATATACACCATTTCCCTTTCTGTTTCGCCCAAGCCCACAATTAGGTGGGTGCTGACCCTGCCCTTTCCGAAAACCTTTACAGCTTCTTCGAGTAGGGCTAATTGCCTCCTCATTTCATAGGGACCCCCAGCCGACAACCCTTTAACTCTGTCGAAGATTTCTTCCGTTGCCGCGTCCAGAGGTATGCCCACCCTTTCGGCTCCAGCCTCGGCCAGTCGTCTTATGTTTTCTGGACTCAGTGGTTGACATGAAACAGATATTGGAACTTTTACATGGCGGGCTAACACTCCTACAATGGCTTGAAGGTCTGCAAAAACCTCCGGATAGTTTAGGGCTTGAATGCAGACACGCTTTATTCCATTATTTTCGGCAGCTTCAGCTACGGCTTTGACAACATTTTTTGTTGGGAAGGCTGGCCAAGAAACCCTTGAAAGCATGTCTGATCTGCCATGGCTTTTTCTAGCTTGAGGGCAGAATCCACAATTTGCTGTGCATTTGCCTTCCCGATAAGTCATTAGATAAGCGGTTGTAGGCTGGGCGTCAAGCTTTCCGCTGAGCAGGCCAATTGCTATGGCAGAGCCTATGGAAACACGCACTTTTTCTGGAAGACGGTCTTCCAATTTCACCACACATACAAGTGATGTAGTTTTCTGCTAATGATTCTAGATTCATAAGTATTTTATCATTATTAAGTCAAAGCCTTTTCAGAGCGTGTAAGACTTGCGAAGGTCGAAGCTTGAAATCTATGAGGCCATTCTTTCGGCGTTGGCGAAAAAACCGCTAACCGTTGACAGCATAGCCTACAGAACAAACATGGATTGCACATTGCTCCAGCAATACTTAGGCTCACTTCTCAAGTACGGGCTTGTTCAGGAGAGGGTAAGCAGCAAAAAGAGGTTTTATGCCATAACAGAAAGAGGATTAGCCGTTTTTAGAACCCTAAGCTTCCAGAGATACCTAGACAAGATTGCAAAATCCATTAAGACAGCCGAAGTTGAAACGGCGCCTACACCAGTGATAACAAACGGCGAAAACGAAGATGCAAGAGACGAAACCTAAAGAGATTTATTAATCGTGCCATAGGCTTAACTAGAAAAGAAATGGCAAAGGCTCCTGAAACAATTTGGCAAATGTCAGACAACCAACTTCAGAACTTCTTAAACACCAGCATAGAACATTCTAAGCCTAGAAAAATACGTTTTTACGCACCAAGCTTCATGTACTACAAGACGGCTTACTTCTGTTCCTCAACAAAGGATTTTCCAACAATATCCGTGACTGGCAAGGGCTGCGCCCTAAGGTGCAAGCACTGCGGCGGCAAAGTTTTAGAAACCATGTATCCAGCCACAACTCCAGAGGAGCTTCACCGTCTATGTGGAAGGCTTAAAGCGGAAGGGGCTTTAGGCTGCCTCATAAGCGGTGGCTGCCTTCCAGACGGCTCTGTTCCATTAGATAAGTTTGTGGAAGCCATTAAACGGGTTAAGGCTGATTTTGGGTTGACAGTTTTTGCACATGTAGGTGTTGTAGATTTTGAAAGAGCTTTGAAGCTTAAAGAGGCTGGTGTGGACGCAGCCCTGATAGACGTTCTAGGGGCTGACGAAACCATAAGGGAAATTTACAACCTCAATTTAACGGTTGAAAGCTATGAAAAAGCCTTGAAAGCCCTAAGTCATGCAGACTTGCCTTTCGTCCCCCACGTTATTGTGGGGCTTCATTACGGTAGGCTAAAGGGCGAATTTAACGCCTTACGGATGATTTCACGGTATAAGCCTTCAGCCTTGGTGGTTATCGCTTTTATGCCAATCCATGGAACAGCAATGGCACACGTGGAACCACCGAGGCCTCTGGACATAGCACGTGTTTTGGCTGTTGCAAGGAGCATGTTCCCAGAAATCCCTATAGCCTTGGGTTGTATGCGTCCAAAAGGCAAGCATAGAGCTGAAACAGACGTTTTGGCTCTTAAGGCTGGTGTGGACGCCATTGCTTTTCCATCTGAAGAAGCCATAAAATTTGCCGAGAATAACGGCTTTAAAATGGGTTTTTCGTCCTACTGTTGTTCGCAGATATACGTGGACTTTTTGAAGGCTTAGCGCCAAGCAAAAAGAAGGGATTTCACGGTTTGCGTTATTTCATTTTTAAGCTTTGAATACCATACGCTCAGTTTTCTCGCGTCTTTCTTAGCCATCCCCGCTTTTACGAGTTCTTTTTCGAAGGCTTTTTTCGCCTTTCGCACCATCCAGCCGAAGCTCAACCACAGAAAGAGCAAACTAAGCAATAAACGAGTCGCATGAAGAACTATGCCCATTATGCTGCGCAGTTTCATACAGGCGCCTTTTCTGAAGGCTAAAAGACCTAGCCTTCGTCTTCCTCGTCTTCTTCTTTTTCCGCTAGACCTTTTTCAGCCAGCTTCTCCTTAATCCGCCTTGAAATCTCTTTCTCCAGTTCTTTGCTCTCCACCTTTTTCCCGCCGCCAACGGCTTGTTTTAAGACTTCGCCTAGGCTCATGAAGGCGGACATGTAGCCTTCAGTCATTTTAACAGCAACATTTTCAGGCAAGCCTGCCTCTTTAAGCTCTTTATAGAAGGCGGCGGCTGCACGTCCCATGTCTCTTCCAGCCTCTTCAGAGAAAATGCTGCCAATGATCCCTTTTATTAGGGCTGGCACTTCCTTTGAAACCACGCTCAAAACTTCTCTTAATTCCTCGATGTCCTCCTTTTCCTCTTTTTCTCTCTTCTTTTCGCTGCATCCACCTTCTTTTTCAGTCATTCTTTTCACCTTCCTTTCATTTGTTTTTGTGGCAATTAACGGTTTTGGAATTTGAGGGCGTACTCTATTGCTAGAGTCTTGCTTGCTTCAGCTTCTCTAAGCGCCTTTTTTAAGTTATCATTTAAGATTGTGAACGGCTGTTCCTTGAGCCTGGCCTGTTTTAGTTGTTCCTCGCGTTTTCCAATTTTTAGTATTATGCCGAGCTTTTTACTAAGGGGTGTTCTCAAGTGTCTCGCATTTGCGCCTATTTTGTTCAAATTCATTTTTCCACCTCCATGAAACCAATGGTGTGGTTAATCTTGTTATTTATTGTGGAGAAAAGTGGTCAGCTTAGTGGTCACTCGGCTAGCTGATAAACGCTCCCGTAGCCCTCCGCCTTTTTGACTATGCCCTCTTTTTCTAGGCGTTTCAATCTTTCCCGGATTATGCGTCTTGAAGCTTTTCCACGCATTCGCTGCACATGCCTCGTTATCGCTGAAACATTAAGTTTCTCGTTTATGGCAAGGGCTTGAACTATGCATCTTGAAATTTCGTCCCTGCGTATCCAGTCCTTCCTCAAATGTTTTTCAGCTGTTTTTAGCCTGGCTGCAAGCTTCAATGGTTCGCCATACAAGCCTACTCCGAAGCGGCTTAGCCGCAGATAAGGCGCCAACTCGGCGTATTCCGGACTGCTCAGAAGTATTGTTTCCAGGGCTTCCAGCCTTTTGATTATAAAATCCAGTTTTTTGCTTAACTCCTCTATACTTGTGCTTGCAGTTGAGCTTTTTTCCTCGTTTTTGTTGGACATTCTTTTCAGACTTCTATTTTGGCGGATTGTTGATAAAGCGTTTGCCTCACCAAGGATATGGAAAGAATTAAAAGCTTGAATTAGCCAAACTTTATGGCAAGGGTTGGAATATGCCGAAAGTTAAGGTTGATTGGAGCAAATGCAACGGCGACGGCGTATGTGCCGAAATTTGCCCAGTAAACGTCTTTGAGATTAAAAAGCTTCCAGAATATTCAGACACGCCGAAGTCTGTTCCAGTTCGAGAAGGCGACTGCATAGCCTGCATGGCATGCGTAACTTCATGCCCAACACAGGCAATAACTGTTGAAGAGTGAAAAACCCAGTCGATTTAAAACCGTTTCTTCGTGAAATAGTTTAGGCTATATGGTTTAGTGTTTCCAGAATGAAGGCTGCTGCGGCTATAGCCAACATTAGCATGCTCCATGGCTTTGTTATTTTGTGGCTTCGCTTATTCATTGCGAACAAGACAAGCGTTACGAGAATCACAAAGGGCACAGTTGTCAAAATTTCTTCTATGGAAACTGTGAAGGACCTTATTAGGGCGACTATTCCAAGCACAAGGGTCATGGTTATAATGTTGTCGCCTATCACGTTGCCGATGGAGATTTCTTGCTCGCCGCGGATGGCTGCAGCCACTGAGACAGCGGTTTCTGGCACCACGCAGCCCAAAGCCATTATGGTGAGCCCAGCGTAGAATTGGCTTAAGCCGAAAATTTCAGCCATGGATATGGCGCTGTAGACTAGAAGAAATGTTCCAGTGATCAGGGAGACGCCGCCTAAAATCATGGCGGCGACTGGTTTCGCCAGTTTCTTGGGTTGCGGGTCTCCCGGGTTTCCGTTGCCGTTTCCCTTTTTAATGGAATAGTAAATGAAGGCTGGGTATAACGCCAAAAAGATAAGTCCAGTCCACTGGGTCACCTTGCCTGTTGCAATTGTTAAAATCATGAGGATGGTTGCGATTCCAGTCATTAAGAGGCACTCTTTGCCTATTGTAGAGTTTTTGATTTTGAAGGCTCCGAGGAGTCCGCATATGCCTATGATTAGGGGGATGTTGTAAATGTTTGAGCCTATTATGTTGCCAAGAGCCATCTGTGAAGAGCCATAGAGGGCAGCAGCCACTGAACTTAAAAGTTCTGGGGCTGAGGTTACGGTTGCCACGAAAACTGTTCCAACAACAACCTTATGGAGGTTTAGACTGGAGGCTAGGCGGGCGGCTGCATTCACTATCTTTTTTGAGCCTATGTAGAGGAGCAGCACGCTTGCTATGAAGGCTGCAGCGCTCAGCAACAGTGTCATGTGTAATCCCGAGCATTTCTGTTATCATTTCCCTCACAACCTTAAGGAGGTTGGATATAAACTTATCTGGAAGGCTCCTTCAAGTCAAACATAAGCTAGGCTTGATTCAGCGTTTAATTATCACTTTCAGTGCCACTAGCCATGCTGTGAAGGTGGAACAAAAACCCTAAGCCTATTCAAGGCGTTCAGTTTCTCCCTACTGCCAAGCTTTGCCTCTTCAACAGCTTTTCTGAGGATTTGGATGGACTCGTCCATGGCTTTTCTGTCCACTGGATAGGGAACGCCGTCTTTGCCGCCATAGGCAAAAGAATATTTCACTGGGTCTTTCCAGCTTGGCTTTTCGCCGTATATGAGTTCGGCTATTAGGGCTAAGCCTCTCACCGTGGCGGCGCCCACGCCCTTAAAGCCTAAAAGCTCCTCGTAGTTGCGGGGTTGGAACTCGTAAACTTCTTGGAGGGCTTTCCAGTTTATGTTAGCTGGCATGGACAAGACATCCAAGTGATAGTTTGTCCATGGGGTTTGGGCTGTTGCCGGCAACCAGTCTTCAAGGGACTTCTGGTAGGCTGGGCGGATAGACATTATTAGGCGCATAAGCTTTTTGGGTGGTTCACAAGCTAAATCCACGGAAGCTTTTCGGCAGCCTTCGCTTTCTTTGGCGGTCATGTCTAGAGCGATTCGGCGTTGGGCGTCTCCCACGATGGCGTTGTGCGGTTCAACCACAAAGCTTGAAACGTTTTCCGAAAGCCAATGATAACGCCTTGCAGTGCGGTCTTGGGGACACATGCCTTGCTGGATGACCGCCCACCGTCCATCCTTGTCCACGAAGAAGGCGTGATGGTAAAGCTGGTAGCCCGCTTGGATTGCGGTATTATCCACCTTGGCACTCATTCTGCTGGCGTATTGAAGGCTTCCTATCTTGTTGTCCGAGAAGCCAAACTTTTCGCCAACCACGCCAATTTCGAGGGGCGTTTGCCTTGAAACTTTGCCCTTTCCACCGCAAACCGCCACGCCATGCTCCTCTGGAACAACAGCCTGCTTTAAGACGCCCGTAACAACGGTGGTCACGCCTGAAGAGTGCCAGTCATAGCCCAAAACGCAGCCTAAAGCCTGAAACCAAAACGGGTCGGACAAGCGCCTCAGAAACTCGCCAGTACCATACTCGTCAACAATTATGGTTACGATCTCTTTGGCTAGTTTTCGCATGCGGACAACTAGCCATCGGGGCGCCTTACCATCATGAAGTGGAAGTTTCGCCACGCCGGTTCTCTGCATTTTATCTCTCAAAAGTATCTGTGCCTTTCAACCTATTTTTGCCTTGCCAAATCCAATATCATTGCTGCAGAAGGACTGCGAAATTGACACCCTTTCTGGTTCTGGCAATCCTTGAAAATGGAGCAATTCACAACCTTATTTTCTCTAGCCCCTTCCCTCTAGACTTGTCTTTTTATTAGGCGTCCTTCCCGGTCTATTTCGCCCTTGCGGATTCTTGTTGTGGAGATTGGTGCATGGTTTTCCGCTGGAACCATGTCTATCACCACTATGTGGAGGGGTTCAAGCCCCCGTTTGGCTCTTTCCTCGTTTATTTTTTTGGCTGTGGGTTCGGTTTCACGGCTGACCACAAGGGCTTCCAAACAGCCTCTTTGCAACGTCACGCCGTAAGCATCGTTGAGCGGTATTATTTTTGCCCTTTCCAAAAGCCCATAAGCCCTTAGGAAGCTCTCCAATTCCGTCAGCCTCTCGCCGTAGGGGGCTACCGGGTGAGGTTTATTCATTTTGGCTACAAATTCGTCTGTGCATAATCCTATCAAAACTTGTTCGCCAACCTCAAAAGCCTTCAAAAGCAGTGTTTTATGTCCTTTATGAAGTTCGTCGAAGGTTCCACCGACCGCTACAACCTTAAACCTTCTGGCAGCCAACTTTTATCCCAGCAGTCTCGCCCCGTAAAGTTCCACGTTAGCCACGAGAACCTTGTTTTCTGGAAGGATCTGCTTAAAAGCCTGAGCCACTTTTTCAGCGTTTTCCGACGTTGTCAAGGCGTGGACAGCCTCGCCAACCATGTTCTGGGCTGCGCCGACAGCGCCAGCCTCGTCGGCTAATTTGAAAAGCATGCGCACCCGCTCAGTGGCGAAGCCTGTTTTCTCGGCGAACTCTCGGCAACAAGCCAAAAAATTCTCGAGAGACGGTTCGGCCAAAATTTTCTCAAGCGTTTGCCTCCCCCACCGGTTTACGGCTAAACGTTTTTCCAGCGAAGACAGAACCTCCTTGGTTGGTATCGGCCCAAAGGTTCCAACCACAACCATGTAGTCTGCCGATATGGGGATGTGGTCGATTATGGCTGTTCCAGGGGCGCCGGGCTCAAGTGTTATAACGCAGCCTCCGCCGATTGTTAATGGCGCCACAGTGCCTAAACCTGTTTTGCATTTGATTTCCGCCATGTGGGCTATTTTGCCAAGCTGGTTTAGCGTTAGCCTTAAGCCTAAAGCCTTCGCTAGGGCTAGGGCGGCTGTTAGGGCGCCTCCGGCGCTTGTGCCAAAGCCAGCCCCTATTGGGACGTCAACCCAATGCTTAACCTCGACATGGTGGTTTCCGCCAGCCCTTTCCAGAAGCGCCTCCACAACGGTTCTGGTGGTTTCCGCTTCTGGGGCGAGCCGCCCATTAATGTAGATGTTTATGCTTGTTTTTTCAGCTGACGAGACGGCGACCTCTGTTGTTACGCCTTTCTGGATTCCGAAGCCTCCGCCCCTTGCACCGATCCTCTCAAAGTCTGCTATAGGTGTTCCATTCGGCAGAGTGTCGCAGATCTCAAAAAAGCTTGAAATTCCAGCGGGGCTGTAGGCTTTGGCTGTTTTCAATTCCTATTCGCTCTTTTCAAGTTTTAGCGAGAGATGGAAAGGCGTTGCGGCAAGCCTTGATAATAGGTGGTCCAAGAAGTAGGACAAATGGAATCTCCGTGGTGAAGGTCCAGACGAATATTAGTGGAATGAACTCTGGCGGCAAAGGCATTTTGAAGTATCCCTGTGGTGAGAAGAATATTTGGCTGTAACCCCAAACCACCAAGGCAATTATGAGGCTGGCGACGCCTAATCCTATGATGGAGCCTACAGTGTAGCTTCTCCATTCAGGCCAACGCTTCGCCACAACCGCCATGATGGCTATGCTCACCACAACAGCCACTGCAAAAACTATGAGACTGAGGTGTGCAGGCAAACCCGTGAAAATTTCAGATTGAGCTGGTAAGAGCACTGTCGGCAGAAGCAAACCAGCCACTATGGTGACGCTTCCTATAAACATGCTTGTGCCTATCTTCCTCCAGTCTGGGCTTTTGCGGGCAAAATAGCCAATCAAAAAGCCTCCTGCAAAATTGGCTGTCACACCAGCAGAAAGGCTCAACAAAGCGTCTCCATGGAAAAGCATGTCTCGGATGAAAATGCCTATGGCTGCACCGGTTCCGCCAACCCAAGGCCCAAAGAGAACGGCGAAAACCGCCGGAATTACGGCTGCTGGCCAAAATGCAACTCCTCCAAAAGTTATGCCCAAGTCTGTTAGGCGGCCTATTAAGGCGTATAGGGCCGCACATATCCCAGCCATAGCAACATTAAAGGCTTTCCTCGCCATTTCTAAACTCTCCCATGTCTAGGCGTGGTTTAGGAAGACTCCGTAAATAAAAATTTCCTATGAATTGTTTAAACATGTTTAAACTTGATGTTTTGTTGAACTGTTGAACGGTTATGTGTAGCTCTGTTCTACGCACAAACCATCATATTAAAACATGGCTGAAAAATGCAGCACGGAGCGAAAATGGAAATGAAACTGTTAAAGAATAAGAAAGCACTAAGCACAGTGGTAACAACGCTAATAATCCTAGTGGTCTCAGTGCTCCTAGCAACTGTTGTAACGTTCTACGCCATAAACGTAACAACAACCAGAGTACAAGAAGAAAGCCTTCAAATTTTCAAGCTGCACATATGGCACAATGGCACAAACTTCAGCGAAGCAGCCTTCTTGATAATTAACACTGGTGGGCGAGACGTCGTTATAGACAAAATCGCAGTCAGAGGTCAAGAATGTGACTGGAACACAGTCTTTTACTGTAAGACATTGAAGACCATAAATCCTGATCTTCCATATGCGCAACCAGCAAACCTTACAGATGGTGGAAAAATATACATAGGTGATT
>JAGTQG010000014.1 GCA_018396875.1 Candidatus Bathyarchaeota archaeon | reverse complement strand
CCTCACTTAAAACCTTCAAATCGCTAAAGTTGCCTTCAAACAAGCAATAGGCATACTGCCTAGCATAATTAAACCTCTCCCTAGCAGTCTTAACCCTATAAGTCTTCAAAAGAAACGCTTCAAAACTATCCCAATCAAAGGAAGGTATCGGAAACGTAGTTTCCGATACTTGCCTTGGTAAGGCGGTGGTCGCGGGTTCAAATCCCGCCCGAGGCTTCGCCGATTATTTCTTGGAAAAACTCTCTAACTGGTTTTGTAAATGTCTCCTTCATTCTTTTGAAGAGCTCTTCGCCGTTTTTCGTTAACGCGTAGTGTTTTATTTTTCTTTTGCCTTTAACAAGCCAGTGGCTGTTTGCGAAGCCTTCCTTTTCAAGTCTGTGTAGAAAGGGGTAGACTATGCTGGGTTTAAGCTTTCTTCCCGTCAGTTTTTTGAATTCCGTTATCAATTCGTATCCGTGTCTCGGCTTGTGAAACAATAGCCAAAGAATTATCGGCTTTTCAAGGCCGCGTAGGAGGCTTTCGCTTATTTTAACCATGCGCTTCAAGGAAGTGATTTAAATTGTGATATATCAATTTTCTGCTATTTTGAAAGAGTTTATATTTATGTTGTTCATTAAAGCCTACGGTTTGAAACAGCGAAAACATGGTTGAATCTTTTATGGCTGAGTTAGAGAAAGACCTTATGAAAGCCATTGTTAGAGGCTTTAGCAGGGTTATAATTCTGTGGCTTTTAAGCAGAACCTCCATGTCTGGATATAGCGTTTCAAGAGAGTTGAAGAGGCTGACTGGATGGAGCTTTCATCCTGGGGTTGTTTATCCGTTGCTTTATGAGCTTGAAGAAAACCGCCTTATAAAGGGAAAATGGACAAGAAGGGGGAGACGTCGTATAAAATATTACTCGACGACGGAAAGCGGTATTGAACTTTTAAACCGTGTCAAAAAGCTTTTTGAGGCTCCACTCAGAGACGTTTTAAAGGACTTGATCTCGCAGTCGTAAAAGCCTATCCATTAAGCTTTTGCGGGTTTGTTCAGAAAAATGTATATTTGGGTGTTCACCAATTTGTGGAGTCTAACGGAGAAATAGGCCTTGAAAAAGGTTATTGAAGTTAGGTGGCATGGTAGGGGCGGTCAAGGTGCTTGGACGGCCAGCGAGCTTCTTGCGAGAGCCGCCGTCTATGAGGGCAAATATATTCAGTCTTTTCCAGAATTTGGCCCGGAAAGAATGGGGGCGCCTGTATCCGCCTTCACAAGAATAAGCACTGAACCCATCAGAATCCACTGTGCAGTTTATAATCCCGACGTGGTTGTTGTTTTGGATCCAACGTTGCTGAAGGCGGTGCCTGTGACCGATGGCATGAGCGAGAACGGGCGACTTATAATTAACTCGAAGGAAAATCCAGCTGAAGTTAAAAAGGAACTTGGCAACAGCAAGATTGAGGTTTGGACGGTTCCAGCCACGGAAATAGCCATAAAGATTTTGGGAGCGCCCATAACAAGCACAGCCATGCTTGGAGCTGTTGCTCGCGCCACAAACTTGGTCAGTTTAGAAAGCATCAAGAAGGTTGTTGGAGAACGTTTCAGAGCCGATATAGCCGAGAAAAACTTTGCAGTTATTGAACAAGCCTATAAGGAGGCGCGGTATGCATGACCCTTAAAGAAAAAGAGAAGAGTTGGAAGGAAATTTCCATTGCCGCGGTTTGCTGGAAGCCAAGCACAGAATTTCTAACGGGGGACTGGAAAACATATAAGCCAGTGAGGGACCCAGCGAAGTGCACGCGCTGTTTATTATGTGTTATCTTCTGTCCAGACGGCGCCATACATTGGAAAGCTGATAGAAACGACATTGAATTCGACTACAACTACTGCAAGGGCTGTGGAGTTTGTGCCAACGAGTGTCCCGTGAAGGCGATTGAAATGAAGCTTGAATAATGGAGGAATGCGTTATGAAAAGTGTTGAGCAGAAGGTTTTGGCTTTAAACGGCGATGAAGCTGTTGCTTATGCTGTTAAGCAGTGCGACGTGGACGTGGTGGCTGCTTATCCTATAACGCCTCAAACAATTATTGTTGAAAGGTTCAGCGAGTATGTGGCTAACGGCGAAGTTGAAACAGCCTTTGTTTGCACAGAATCCGAGCACAGCGCATTAACCGCCTGTCTGGCTGCATCGTTGACCGGTGCGAGAGCTTTTACAGCTTCTGCCTCTGCTGGTTTAGCCCTCATGCACGAAATGCTCTTTGTGACTTCCGGATGCCGCGCCCCGGTGGTTATGGCTATTGCGAACCGGGCTTTGTCTGCGCCCATAAACATTCACGGCGACCAGTCTGACACTATGGCTCAGAGGGACAGCGGCTGGATTCAGATTTACGCTGAAAACGCGCAGGAAGTTTACGATTCGGTTATTCAGGCTTTCCGGATAGCTGAACATCCCGAAGTTTTGTTGCCCGCTATGGTTTGCCTTGATGGCTTTCAGTTAAGCCATTCTGTGGAGAATGTGAATGTTCTTCCAGACGATGTTGTCAAAAAGTTTGTGGGTGTCCGCCAGTTTCCAAAGGTGTTGACTCACGAGGGGAAGCTTGCACCTTTAAGGCTTGACCCCCATAATCCCATGACCCTTGGTCCGTTGGCTTTCCCGAACTACTATTTTGAGTTTAAACGCCAGCAAGAGGAAGCCATGAAAAAGGCGCTTGAAGTCATTAGGCAAGTGCACAATGAATATGCTGAAATAAGTGGGAGAAGCTACGGCGATGGACTGCTTGACCCCTACCACCTTGAGGACGCAGAGATAGCCACGGTCTGTCTTGGCTCAACAGCCGGCACCGTTAAAGCAGTTGTCGATGAACTACGATCTGAAGGTGTTAAAGCTGGACTGTTAAGAATACGCGCCTTTAGACCGCTGCCAGTGGAAGGCATTAGAAAAGCCTTAGAAAATGTTAAGGCGGTAGCAGTCATGGACAGAAGCATGAGCTTCGGAGGACACGGCGGCGCAGTCTTCCACGAAGTCCGCCACGCACTATACGATTCTGACAAGCGGCCGTTCATTGTTAACTACATTTATGGGCTTGGCGGGAGAGACACAAGCCCAATGCAGGTCCGCGCCATCTACAAAGACCTCCAAGAGATTGTGCAGAAGGGACATGTTGAAACCCCGATAAAGTATGTCGGTTTAAGGGAGTAGGAGGTGAATAGGCGAAAATGCAGAGTGAAGAATGGAAGTTCACCGCGAAGGACATAGCTGAAAAACCAGACTTATTCATGTCCGGACACCGTGCCTGCGCGGGCTGCGCTCCAGCAGCAGTTATGAGGCTTATTTTGAAAGCTACTAGAGGCCCCACCATCGTGACTATGGCTACAGGCTGCATGGAGGTGGTTTCAACCATTTACCCCTACACTTCTTGGGCGGTGCCCTGGCTTCACACAGCCTTTGAAAACGCCGCCGCCAACGCTTCCGGTATAGAAGCCGCCATCAAAGTGCTGCGGAAAAAGGGCAGAATAAAGGACGAGCACGTGGACGTCATAGCCATAGCCGGGGACGGAGGCACCTACGATATAGGCATACAAGCCTTATCCGGCGCCGTTGAAAGGGGTCACGATTTCCTGTTTGTGCTTTATGATAACGAGGCGTACATGAACACGGGCATTCAGCGAAGCGGAGGCACACCGTTAGGCGCTTCCACAACCACATCGCCAGCAGGTGAGGTCATACCCGGCAAGCTTGAACCTAAAAAGCCAATAGCCGACATCATGGTGGCTCATGAAATTCCATACGTGGCTACAGCCTCGCCATACTATTGGCGGGACTTAATAATAAAGGTGCGTAAAGGCTTGGAAGTTGAAGGTCCAGCTTTCTTGCATGTTTTCGCGCCTTGTCCCCGCGGCTGGAGAAGCGACCCATCAAAGTCCATAGAGCTTTCCCGTTTGGCGGTGGAGACATGTGTTTTCCCGTTATGGGAATGCATAAATGGCGAATATCAGCTTTCAGCGCCTAGCAAAGTCATTGCCATGGCACCTCAAAAGAAAAAGCCAGTAAAAGAATATTTGGCAGTGCAAGGGCGTTTTAGACACTTGTTCACGCCGAAATATGAGAAGCTGATAGATGAGATCCAGCGAATAACTGATATGCGGTGGCAGAAGCTCCTCAAAAAATGCGGAATCGCCTAGGCTTCCACATTTTATTGTTAAACAGCGTTTTTAAGGAATTTTTCTATCTCATTTTCCGCGTTGTCCGCTTTGATGAATATGGGCACGTTTTCTATGCCTGTGGCTATGTAGCTGGACAGTAGCCATTCGCCGGGCGCGAACTCAAGCGTTTTTTCCAGTATGCCCTTGTCTATCATGAAGGTGTCGCTTATCAAGGCGCGGTCGTAGGGGCGTGGAAGCGTTCCAACAAAATATGTGTGAAGCTGTTGGAGCGCGTTTGTGTTTAGGTAGGCGATGCGTTGGGTGGCTATGCACACGCCCAAACCGTATTTGCGTCCTTGTCTAAGCAGTGTTTCCACTTGTTTGCTGCATTTTTTGTCTATGCCCGCTGCGCCTGAAAGTTCCGGAATGAATTCTTGGGCTTCATCGAAGACGAGGAGGATGTAGGGCTTAACTTGGAACATGCGTTTTCTTCGGACGAGCAGGTCTTGGGTTAAAGTTATAACAAGCTCTTTTATTGTCGTTGGATCTGATATGGAGATGCACACAAGCCTTGTTTCGCCTTCTAATAGCTCCCTTATCTTTTCGGCTGTAAGCCCACCAGTCTCCTTTTTTATTTCCTCTTGGCGTTTTTTAATCTGTTCCAGAATTGTGTTTCTTGTCGTCGCCCAACCATAGAAGGTGCTTTTGTCATGGACTCTAAACTCTTCCACGACGTCTCTGCAGACAGCATCTATGTATTTGACGAAGTCCTCGTTTACTTCTTGATTTTCGCTAAGCCCATGGTCCTCCATATAGTCAAGTATGGCGTCATGGATTTTGTCTATGGCATTTAAGTAGTGGGGTTTGTCAGTGTTGCTTTTCCTTTGATCGTTGAGCTCTTCGAGAAACTGGGCATAGGTTGGAACCTTTTGTTTAGGTCTTGTGTAAAATGTCACTTTGTTCTGTTCCATTATTCGCTTTAGCCCAAACTTTATGCGTTCGTCCGTTTCATATTCGCGGGGTTTAACCACGGAGTTGAAGAATTGTTCAAGGGAGTCTATTCGATGTTCAAGGATAACTTTTGATGGAATATTTTCGTCCGCGAGCAGGTCGAGAAGCAAGAAAATATATTCGCAGCTTATGTCAAAAACCACCACTTTCGTGTCACTTGTATGAAGGAGGATTCGCCTCAAAATGTTGGACATTAGGTTGCTTTTTCCTCCGCCTGTGAAGGCGAAAACGCCGAAGTGGTAGCGTACAAGCTTCTCGAAATCCACGTATATGGGGATGACCGTGTTGCTTGTCTGAAACATTTTCACAACGCCGAGTCTCGGGTCAACACGGGCGTCCTCAACTGTCTTGGACGGGTCTACGCCAAGCTTTTCGGTAATTTTCTGGTTATACATGCGGTTTATCATTTCACCGTTCAGAATGTAAACGGGACTGCCCACCACGGGGTAGGAAAAGCCTTTCACAAATTTGTAGTTGCAGTTTTTATCTATCACCAAATCATAGTTTATGGGCACCGCGTCTATTTGAATCATCATTGTTGAGCGGTCATCCGTCAACCAATCCGCCTCTGACTGCTCTATGATTTCAAACTGCATGGGATAGTAGCCATGATCCGACAAGCCTCTAAGCCCAAAATGTTCAGGCCAGACTCGGCTTATCTCCATAAGCGTGTAGCGTTCCTCGCCCAAAAAGGCTTGCTTAAAGTTTTTCACGGCTAGGAGCATGCCTTCCTCCAGTAAGCCCATCAAATCTTTCTGGTATTCCACTTTTACGCGGCATGTGTATCGGGCGCTGGTTCCCGCCAGTTTGGATTCTTCTGCTCCGCCGAAAAATCGTGGCACGACAGCTGCAAGTCTAGCGCGGAATCTTCCGTCGAAGTCTGTGAAGCACATGCGGTTAAATTTGTTCTCTTCTTGCAGCTTCAATTGTTGCTCGCCTCTCTCTAAACGTGCTCATGTAGAATATGAACTTTCTCAATTTATGGTTATTGAGGATCCATTCGGCTGTGGTGTCCACAACTCGCTTGAATTGGCTATAATTCCATTTGGCGATTTTATCCGCAATGAACAAGGGCGTGTTATGCCCGAAAGCTTCTGGAATGTTGGAAGGCGCCATAGCCACCAAAATACTTATTACAAGGTTTTGCATGGGGTTTGGCACATCCTTATCCACGAAGAGGATTGTTTCCACGGGCTCTTTTGTGCCGTCGCTGAGCTCGTTCCAAAATTCCACAGTGGTTTCGGGCTTATAATCGTATTCTGGATAAACGAGGCGGTCAACAAGAAGAACGTTGCTTCGCAGCATTGGGTCTGTTTTGGCTTGGCTTAACTGCACATAGGTTTTAAGGAAGACTCTCTCTAAGCCTATCTTGTTTTTTATGGCGCCTGAAACGTAGCCTTTCCGTTTCTGTTTGTCCAAAACCATGGTTCTAAATGCGGAATCATACTCTATGAGGCTCCAAGGCGGCGTGATTTTGTCCGCGTTCAAGATGCTGGCGGACTGGAGGATCATGCGGTCCGTGTTTGGCAGTTTCTCCAACTCTTCTTGGGAAACATTCGCCGTTAACAAGTCGTTGTTGCACATTATTGGGATGAGTTGCCGCTTAAAGTCTCTGGCGGCAGTGTCCTTTGTCACTCCTAATAGGAGGGTGTGCCTGTTCCAGCATTCCTCCATCAGCATGTGCATAGTGAAAAGTGTTAAAAAAGCTATGTCAAGGGTTGTGAGCCAATGCTCTTCTCCACCTTTAACGATTTTCATCGGATTGCCTGCTTCGGAGTTCTCAGCGAAAAAGAACTTGTCGCCTATGCTTACAACCAACTTTTTAATGCGTTCCCAAGTTCCTGCATATTTCTGATTTAAAGCGTAGATTTCGCCTTTCTCTGTTAAAAAGCCCTTTTTCACAAGGTTTTTTAGGGCTCGTTCAACTCTTTTCGCCCTTTTCTCGTCTTTGATGTCAAATTCTGTAAGAATTTGCTTTCTTGTTAGGGCGCCTCTCCGCTTGAGCAAGTCTATTATGGCGTAGCGTAGATAGTCCGCCCTTGGTGGAGGCAAGCCAAGTTGCTGGTTGCAGACAAGATGCCGTGCGATGGTTAGTTCGTTGACGTCTATGGGTTCTCCGTCCACCTCGTAGCCTAAAATGTTGCTTTTCGCCTCCCACAAAGCGCGCTTCGAAGTGTCATAGAGGAGGCTGGCTCTTTCAATGGACAAGCTTCTATCCAAAATGATTATTCGAAGGTCTTGCTCTGGGTCGGAGGCAAGCTTGTAAGCCAAATAGTATTCAGCAAAGGTCATTATCCAATTGGCGATTGTTGCATTGTTAATGATGGATTCTTCGGTTAACGGTTTTCCAAGACTAACCTCGCCGGGCTGTGAAACCTCAAAGAAGGTTTGATCCACGTCTGGAATCTCGTTGACGTATATGGGCACTACGCTGGAGATGCCGGCGCCGTGTTTGGCTGTTCGCTCATCATACTTAACTGTGGGCGGCTTATCCCCGTGAAAGGTTATGGTTCCAGTGGAGGCGTAAGCTCCGCCAAAAAACACCACGAGGTCGAAGAGTGGACGAGAATACATGGTTCCATCTATGCCGGCGAAACGCACACAGGAAGCTCCAAAAAACTTTTTTGCGGTTTCATAGGCTTCTTTTGCGTCGAAGCCCATTTTAATAAGCCTTGAAAGGAAGTTTTCGTAAAAGTTTTTTAGGCAAGAGAAGCGCTGCTCGTAGTCTAAAACTTGCATGGAAGCCCCGATTTTAAGCATGTTACACGTCCGCTTTATGGCGTTGCTTAAAGGCGAAAGCTGCACTCTTGTTCTCACCAGTCCAACATTAAGCGTCTAGAAGTAAAAACATTTTTTGAAGCCGAAAACAGCCAATACGGATAGCCCCTCTATAGATTTCAGAATGTTTTATATGACATGCACGTGCAAAATCTTTTTTGAAGGGGCAAAGTTGGCTGGAAAGGCTTCCTCAAAAAGCAAGCACGCCAAAAGGCGGCGGCAGATTGAAATCGAAATTAGACAGATGACTCTGGAAGACTTGCCCGAAGTTTGGCGCCTAAGCGAAACAATTTTTACACCTGAACAGTTGCAGTTCACCTACCGCACATGGAACATTAACGAGTTGCTTTCACTTTTCCAAGAAGACCCAGAACTTTGCCTAGTAGCTGAAGACGTAAACTCAAAAAGAATCGTGGGATTCGCCCTCGGCACAATTCTCAAGCGACCTTTCAGCCCATGGACCTACGGCTATTTTCTATGGATAGGCGTGAAAAAAATGCGTCGCCGCCAAGGCGTCGGCAAAAGGCTTTACAGAGAACTGGAAAAACGCTTCAAAGAGAAGGGTGCCCGAATAGCCATAGTAGACGTGGAAGGCACGAATTTGGCTGGCATGCGTTTCATGGAAAAACTTGGCTTCAAACGAAGCCAAACCTACGTATGGTACAGCAAACTCCTCGAATAGACATGAGATGGTTGCATGCAAAGAAATGACTTTCAAAAGTTGGTGGTTGCCTCAGCCATATTCTTCTTCTCCAACTACTTGACAAGCATGTTTCTCCCAGTCTACTATTTGAACCTCGGACTAAGCATAGGAGACATCGTCAAGCTGTTGGCAACCACCTTCCTAATCATAGGGCTTTTACCCATCACGCTGCTGAAGTTCGTCAAAAACTTTGAGCGCATAATATGCCTTGGCGTTTTATTCACAACCGTTTTCTATGCGCTCTTAACGTTTGTTAAAAACCCAATAGTGCTAGGTGTCGCATACGGCTTTAGCATAGCCACCTACTGGCCAAGCTTCAACCTTCTCCAATTTAGGCTCAGCGAATCCAGTATTAGGGCACGCTCCGTAAGCCTATTCTCCATAATAATTCCGTCTGTTGCCAGCATAGCCGGCCCAGCAACTGGCGGCTTAATCATTGAAAATTTTGGCTTTACGGCGGTTTTTGGCTTCGCTGTGACATTATATTTTGTTGCGTTGATCTTCTTTGTACGAGTGAAGTATAAACGGGAAACCGCTGGTTTGAATGTCCCGCGAAGTAAAAAGCTTGCCATATTCTTCGTTACATTTGTAATCTTTGGATTATGTGAGGCTTATTGGCTGGCTTATCCCTTATTCGTTAATAGGGTTTCCGAAACAGTCTCTAGAATGGGCTTCGTCCTAGCCCTAACAAGTCTAGTGGTTTCCGCCATAACCTTCTTGGTGAACTGGCTTTCAGACATAAAAATGCGAAGGGCGGAATTTGCCACGATAGGCGTTGCACTGAATGCTGCATGGTTTTTCCTACTGGGGCGTGTCACCGCACCACAACACATAGTGTTTTTATCCGCCCTGTCTGGTTTGGCAAGCGCCTTCACCATTTCATGGTTCGCCCATTACGGAGACTCCTTCAATCGAGAACAATACGCCAGCATCCTAGTCCTAATGGAGGCGGGGTTGATGGTTGGAAGACTAATAAACCTTGTGCCAACATACATTTTCATCTCAAAAGCAGATTTCCAATCTTATTTCACACTTCTGGGAACACTAATCCTGTCGGTTATTCCAATTCTAGTTTACAGCAAACATGTAAGCGAAAAATAAGCCTTCAAAGTTCATGAAATACATTGAAAAAGCACTTCCACGTTTATAGGAATGGAAAATTATTTATCTATCATCATGAGAAAACCATGGTTATCGAGGATATTGGAGGAGAAATTTATGGCTAAATGTCCAAAATGCAATACCGAAGTTGCATCTCCTAAAAAGAAATGGACCATGGCTGGACGCCCAGACAAGTCTGGCAAAAGAATGCAGTTGGAAATAGGACTTTTCGACTGTCCAAAATGCAAGAAACCCTTCCGAGTAGTATTAAACAAGAAGAAGGTTTAGCTTCGCTTAACAGTTGGCTCTAACCATGCCGAAAACAAAGCAAAACATTTGCCCCGAATGCGGAACAGAAGTAAAAGACCCCTATAAGACATGGGAGCTTATCGCTCCTTTTCCCGACAAGAAAATGCGGATAACCATGACGGTCTTCGGCATGTACGAGTGCCCAAAATGCGGAAAGAAGTTTAAAGGCATAGTGAGCAAAGTCAAACTCGGCGCCGAAGGCATAGAATTATAACCTAACCTTACCGCCCCCCTCTATTTTTCCATTCTTCCTTTTTGTTCAAAAACGTTAAGTTTTAGAGTTCGAAAACAATTCAACAGAGACAACAGCAAAAGAAGGCATAAAATTGGCGGTTGAAACCATCAAAAAACTCTGGAAAAACGAGTACTTCCAAACAGCAATAACCGTAGCCCTCCTCTTCCTCATAGTTTTGGGGCTTTATTATGGCGCTCAAGCAGCATTAGGCACGCCATACCCAGCCTTAGCCGTAGCCTCAGACAGCATGTTTCCAACCCTAAACATAGGCGACCTAATAATAGTCCAAAAAATAGATCCAACCCAAATAAACGCCGACCCGAGTGGCTTGACAGGCGACATACTGGTTTACAGAAAAAGAACCACTTATGGAGAGGAGCTGATTGTTCATAGAGCCGTAAAAATTGAAAACATAAGCGGTCAAATATACATAACAACACGGAGTGACAAATACGGCTCAAATGATGTTCCATGGAGTTCATCTCAACTTGTTGGAAAGGTAATAGCGAGAATACCCTTCATTGGACATCTTCCACTCTTCTTCCACTCACAAGAAAACGTGTACATTCTATTCATTGCCTTCCTAATAATCCTCATAATCCTATTGTTGCCCCTCGACTCTGACAAAGAAACAAAATCCACAGAAAACAAGCCTAAAACAACTGAAAAAAGAGGGCGCTTCAAAATTAACCTAAACCATGTCTTCTACATAACCATAAATGTAATCCTAATCAGCCTCATAATCTTCAGCCTATGGGGTCAATACACTTTTTGGCAACCCGGAGCAGGATCCAATAGACGAGGCGAGTGGGTGACAATTTACGGCATGTACGCAGACGTACAATTCCACGAAAACTTCGGCGAAGCCCAACTCTCCCAAAGCCTTCTAGCATACAAAATTGACTGTAGACTAAGCACCGGAACACGTCTGGGCGTTCCTACTTTCGCATGGTACCAGTTCTTCATAATCATCCTAGTTCTCTTCAACGTCTGGAAAATCTACGGCTTTTGGAAAGGGAAGGTCCTAGAAAAACCTCGGCAGCGACCATACGAAGTAGCCACTTCAACACTGAACACTCTTTAAAGCAAATATGTAAACGTTTTCGCGTTGGTGCAGAGGGGGTCTAACTTTTTCTAAGTTATCTAACAAAGATTTTGCTAGGCAGCTGTTAATAACAACAAGCTTGTTGAGGACTCTTTCTTTATTGTAGGCGAATAGGAAGGCAAGTGTTGCATACGCAATTCCACCCATTACATCTATCACGTAGTGTTCCCCGAGGTAAACGGCGCTGAACCATATTCCTACGGGCAGAACTAAAACTGGTAACGCTTTTTTTCTCCAAGCTTTAAGGGCAAAAACTGCAATAAGCCAAGGGAAAGCTGAATGGAGGCTTGGAAAGGCCGCGAAGGGATTTACTCCTACATAATCATAAAGTGTTTTGAACATTGGAACACCTAGAATATGGTCTATTTGGAAAAGTATCCGAGTTGCTTTGAGACCGTACCATGGAGGAGCAACTGGATAAACTAGAAACGTTAATAGAGCGCTGTATGTGCAAATTACGAAGGCAAACGTATACCTTTGATAGTGTTCCGGCTTATACCGCCATAAAAGGAAGGCGAAAATCGTTGGCGCTATGAAATGCATGGAATAAAATGCCGCGCCCATAAAGTCCAGTATGGGTGTTCTAAATTGTTGAAGAACAATGGTTGGAACGGCCCTAAACATCCATGAGTCTATAATTAACGGTTCTTGGATGTGTATGCCGCGGGGCACAACATCAATAAGCCTATTCAAAGCTTCATAAGAAAGAAACGATATTATGAATGGAGAGAAAGTCTTCACAAAACGGTTACCACTTCCAACGTAAGAGGCATAAACAAACAAACACAGGAACAAAACTTCCGGCCCCGGAAAAATATAATTGGTTAAATAAAACCCTAAAAGAGCTATTGTAAAAACTAGGGACGGTACAAACATACAGTTTGACTTGCCAGCGTTCAATCTCTCACCTTTTTTATAAGAGATAGCATTTAATCTTTAGTAACGATTTAAAAATTTCCAAAAGCTTCACATGTTTTATTGAATCTCTTGGCGCCTCTAAACCCAATGCTTTATAAAGGGTATTTAAAGACTTCATATGTAGTGGTGTTTCATGCCTAAGGTTAAGGCTGTAATAAGCATAGAAAACGTTGTAGCGTCCGCAACCTTGAACCAAAAAGTGGATTTAAATGCTGTTGTTAAGGGCTACCCAGGCGTTGAGTACCGTCCAGAACAGTTTCCTGGACTAGTGTTTAGGCTTAAAAGGCCTAAGACGGCAACTTTGATTTTCAATTCTGGAAAGATGGTTTGCACCGGGGCTAAATCTGAAAAAGAGGCGAAAAGGGCTGTTATGAAAGTTATCAAGGAATTGAAGAAGGGTGGCATCATAATCATTAGCAAGCCTGAGCTGAAAATTCAGAACATTGTGGCTTCTGCTAGTCTAGGCGGCATGATAGACTTGGAGAAGGCTGCTTACACCCTTGGAAAAACAATGTACGAGCCTGAACAGTTTCCAGGGCTAATTTATCGCATGGACAATCCAAAGGTTGTTATACTGCTTTTCGCTAGTGGCAAGTTGGTTTGCACTGGAGCGAAGAGGGAGCAAGACGTTTACGACGCTGTCCACAAGCTTCACGAAATTTTAGAGGAGAAAGAACTAATATTTTATGAGTAAAAGTCACTGCTTCCCCAGCGCCCTTTTTATCCCTTTTTAACTTGTTTCAAAATTGTTTTTAGCTGTTCCTCGTTTATGGCACCGGTCTCGTAAAGCATGTTGGCTGCTTCGCTAATCTTGACAATTGAGTGGAGCCTAATTCCGCTTTTTCGGAGTTTTTCTCCACCACCTTCCTCTCTGTCGAGGAGGACCACCGCGTCGTTTACAACTCCGCCTTCGGCAACAACTGCTCTAGCCGCCCGTCTAAGGGACAATCCTGTTGTGATCAAGTCGTCGATTAATAAAACGCGGTCGCCGGGCGTCAAAACGCCTTCGACTCTTCTCTGTCTTCCGTGGAGTCGCACTCCTTTTCGGATGTATATGAAGGGCTTTTTCATGTTGTAGGCGATAATGGTGGCGAAGGGCATCCCCGCCATAGGTGTTCCAGCCACTCTTTCAAAGTTTTCCGCGCCTATTTCTTCCCTCACGAAGCTTGTGTAGATGTCGCATATTCTTTTGAAGGCGTCCGGAAAGCTTGGAACCACGCGGAGGTCTATGTAGTATGGGCTTATTTTACCGCTGGTAAGCTTGAAGGTTCCAAACTGTAACGCGCCGATTTTGTTCAGTATTTTGCAGACTTCAGCCTTCACGTTTTCATGCTGCATTCTTAGCCTACACCTTTTTTGAGACTTGGTAAATCTTTCCCATTTCGGGAATGAGACAGGTGGTTTTAGGCATTTCCCTCTTCAAGAGTTCACCAAACTTTTTCAAATCGGCGCTCGATCCTGTGTGATAGGGAACCGCCACCTTAGGCTTTGTAAGCCTCGCAATTTCAAAACCTGTTTCCGGAGAGGCTCCAGGCGCAATTCCCACAGTGCAGAAAACAACGTCGAACTTTTCCCTTTCGCCTATGGCAGCCATCTCTGGGAAGGGGAGGCTGTCCGCTGTGTGGAAAATTTTAACACCATCCTCGCTTGTGATTATGTAGGATACGGGTGTAGAGGCTGGCGGGTGATTGCACTTTTCAGCTTTGACGGAGACTTCGCCCACTTTAACTTCCATGCCCGGCTGAACTTCAATGAGCTTTTCTTGGGGAATTGTGTTTCGCAGTCTCCCCGCTGAGGTTGGGTCTGCTACAACAATGCACCGAGAAAGCTTGTGGATCTCCGCAGCCAAAGAGGGGTCCAGATGGTCATAGTGTTCATGAGTTATGAGCACAGCATCCACATTTTGGAATGTTCTAGCTTTAACATCCACGGGATCTACGACAAGGATTTTCGACGGAGTTTTTATGGTTACTCCGGCGTAGCGGTTAAACCAAACAAACAGCACCTCATTTTTTCCAGGAGTTTTTTCAATAGCCATACGAGTTCCTCGCGTTCATATTTAATGGTGTCCATTTCCTTAAAGAGCTTATGCTTCATGGACTTGGCTAAAACTTAATAGTTTTTATCACGTTATTTCTCGGAAGACTGGTGAAAAGAATGAGGGCTGATGAAATTTTTGAAAGGACTGTAAACGAATACCTAAACAGATTTTTAGAGAAGAACCCAGACTTCGCCACCTACCTTGGGCTTCATGAACCATACGACTATCTGCTCCCAAAAGGCTCTACGGATAGATTTATTGAGAACCTTCAACTCATGGAGGAGCTACTTGAACAACTTAACAAGAAAGTGAAGCTTGAAGAATTAAGATTTGAACATCAAATAGATTGGGCGATTTTAGAGAAGGTGCATGAACGCTGGAAATTCGATTTCTATGAAAGACGCATACACGAGTTAAATCCGGATGTTTCGGAAGAGCTTGGCAGCCTAATCTTCATAATGTTCGCAAGGAACTATGCACCGTTGGAAAAAAGGCTGGACGCCATTGCCGCGAGAATAGAGAAAATGCCAAAATACTTAGAGGAGTTTCGCTCAAGGTTCGAGAAGTCGCAGCCCGTGAAACTTTGGACGCAACTTGCCATAGAAAAAACCCAAAACATGACGGGGTTATTCACTTTTATACTGCAAGCTGTTCGGGGGAAAGTTTCAGACAAGGTTTATGAAAGGCTTCAAAGAGCCGTGGAGAACCTTCAGCCAGCATTAAAAGAGCATCTGGAATGGCTACACAGATTGCTCGACAAGACAAGCGAGAAATGGGCTCTTGGAAGAGAAAAATTTGAAAAGTTACTTCAACTCCGCGAACTTGGCTTGAGTTCAGAGGAAATTCTCCAGCTTGGCATAAAATACCTCAACGAGCTTAAAGCTGAAAGAGAAAGACTTGCAAATCAGCTGGCTCCAGGAAAACCAGTCGAAAAAGTTTTAGAAATGATAGAGAGTAATGCGCCTAAAACCTTTGAAGAAGCGTTGGAATACACGAGACGTGTTATGGAGGAGGCAAGACGTTTTGTCCAAGAACGTGAAATTGCAACGGTCTACCCAGAAGACGTATTGCTTGTCGAGGAAACACCCGCCTTTATGGCTCCTGTTTTACCCTTCGCCGCCCTTATGATGCCTGCAAAATTCGATAAACCCCAGATAGGCATATACCTGGTTACAAGACCCAAGGATCCAGCCAACCTTAGAAAACATTTGAATTACCCTTCAATAAGGAACACTGCGGTGCACGAGGCGTTTCCAGGTCATTTCTTGCAGGGCGCAATTTCAAACCGTGGAAGTGTTGTCCGCCTTTTGATTGATGGATCGGAAACCGTTGAGGGTTGGGCTCACTATTGTGAGGAACTTATGCGGGAGAAAGGCTTCATAACGGATTTGGAAACGCGGCTTATACAAGTTAACGACATGATTTGGAGGGCTGTACGCATAATTGTGGACGTTAAGCTTTCAAGGGGCGAGATGACCTTTGAAGAAGCCGTAGACATGCTTGTTAGAGAAGCTGGCATGTCCAGAGAAGCTGCCGTGGCAGAAGTTAACCGCTACACGCAGACTCCGGGATATCCGCTTTCCTATCTCCTAGGAAAACACTTGATCCTCAAGCTTAAGGAAGAAGTTAAACAAAAAATGGGCTACAAATTCAGTGAGAAATTCTTCCACGACACAATATTGGCAAATGGTTATCTGCCAATATCCATGCTACGCAGAATCTTCGATCAGAAAATACGTGAGCTCCAAACGATGTCTTAAAGCCTGCTGGATTTATATTCTCAAAGATTTAAAAAATAGTCCAATATCCAAGCGTTTCATAACGGTAAGTGATGCTGAATGGTTGATGTCTGGTTTCCCTATGGTAAAACTGAAGTTTGCTTAAGAGTCCCTGCCAGAAATTTTTTGGGTGTTATAGAGCCCAGAGAAAAACCCGGTGTTCCAGATGCTAGGGCGGAGGTTGAGAGGGCTTTAAAGGAGCCTATAGGTTCCAAGAGGCTTTGTGAAATTGCAAAGTCTGGGCAGAAGGTGGTGGTGGTTGTTGATGACGCGACAAGACCTGTGCCAAGCCATGTTATGGTGCCTCCGATTCTTGACGAGTTGAATAGCGCCGGCGTCAGGGATGAAGATGTAACTGTTATTTTTGGGTGTGGTGCTCATAGGGCTGTTACACGTGAAGAGGCTGTTAGACTTCTCGGCGAGAGTGTTTTAAATCGCGTTAAAGTTTTAAGCCATGACTGCAGGGCTTCGGATCTAGTTTATGTTGGTACGACGAGGTATGGGACGAAGGTTTATCTTAACCGTGTTTTTGCAGAGGCGGACGTGAAGATCTTGACGGGAGACATATGCTTCCACTATTTTGCTGGTTATGGCGGTGGAAGAAAAAGTGTTTTACCGGGAGTAGCCGGTGAGGAGAGTATAAAGGCAAATCATGCCATGTTTTTGCATCCAAACGCAAAAACCGGCGTTCTAGAAGGGAACCCGGTTCACGAGGACATGGTTGAAGCTTCGAGAATGGCAAAGGTGGATTTTATTTTAAACGTCGTGGTTAACATGAAGGGTGAAGTTGTGCGGGCTTTCGCCGGCGACGTGGAGAAGGCTTTCCATGAAGGTGTTAAGCTTGTTGATGAGATGTACCGTGTGCCCGTTGACAGGCGGGCGGACATCGTTGTGGTAAGCCCGGGCGGGTATCCGGCGGACGTTGATCTTTACCAGGCATATAAGGGTGTGGACAGTGCACTGGAAGTGGTTAAGCGGGGCGGTGTTATTGTTTTGGCTGCTGAATGTTCTGAGGGTTATGGAAACCAAGCCTTTTATGATTGGATGGTTAAGTACAAGGACTTTAAGGCTGTTGAGCGGGAGATTAAACGTAACTTTGTTTTGGGCGGACATAAAGCCTACTATTTGATGAGGGCTCTGCAGAAAGCCCAAATAATTCTGGTGTCAGCTATGCCGGACTACTATGCCGTGAACATTTTTAAGTTGAAGACGGCGAGAACCGTTAATGAAGCCTTAAACCAAGCCTTCAAAGTTGTTGGTGAAAACGCCAAGGTTTGGGCTATGCCCTACGGAAACTATGTTCTTCCAGAGGTTAAGGCAGGCGAATAAACTTTTAACCAGCTTACAGGGGAGAAAACCTTTAAAGTTTGACTGCAAACCTAAACTTACGCCTCGATTACGCTGTATGGTGGAAAAGGGTTGCAGCAAGCTTTCACCCTTCGCAGGTTCACGCCTAAAGACTTGCAACGGGTCATGTACATAAACCGTGTATGCCTCCCAGAAAATTACGGCGACTACTTTTTCATGGACCTATACAACCGTTTTCCAGAAACGTTCATAGTGGCTGAAGTGAACGGCGAAATAGTGGGCTACATCATGTGCCGCGTTGAGTTGGGCTTATCCAACTTCGGCTTCAGCGGCTTCGTAAAGAAGGGTCACATAGTTTCGATTGCGGTTATGCCTGAGCACAGGCGGAAGGGTATAGGCTACGCTTTGGTAGCCAAAGCCATGGAAGGCATGCGCCTTTACGGTGCAAAGCAAGCCTTTTTAGAGGTTAGGGTCTCAAACGCGCCAGCTATAAGCCTATACCAAAAATTGGGCTTTAAAGTTGTGAGAACTATTAGTGGCTACTATTCAGACGGCGAAGACGCTTATGTAATGAGTAGAGTTCTCTAAAACTCATAGCTAAAAGTCAATTCGACCTTTTTGTTTGCACAATTTATGGCTTGGAGAATAGCCCTTGCCAGTCCAAGTAGGCTGAGTAGGATGGCTGCCATTAAAAAGAGGCGAAGGTCTACGGTTAAGGCTACGTCCATATATGTTAGGTTAACTATCCCGCCGTTAAGAGCTAAAATTAAATAGCAAATTACAAAAAGCGCTTTAGCCACGTCAAAAAAGTATTGGAAAAAGGTGTCGGATACGATGTCTCTGAAAACTCCAAGCGAAATGTAAACGATAACAAAACTCTCAAGGGTCTGCCGCAAACCTGGAACGTAGCCTTCAAATTGAACGAAAAAGCTCAAAACAAAAAGGTACAACATGTAAAAGACAAAACTCTTCACCAGCGCCTTTAAAGCGTTAAAAACAAACCTTTTCGTAAGGCTTCTGGCGTTTTTATCCTCCAAAGTCATAGGGAATCACCAGCGGTCCATACGACATGAATTGCGTTGAAAAATAAACTTCAAATGCTCCCTTTTCGAGGATTTCAGATGACTGAACGTACAGTAAAATTGAACCCGTGTACAAGTTTCCTTGAGGAGCCGCTATTTTAGATTCGCCTCGACCGACAAGGATGGCTTCACTGTTATACATGTAAAGGCTTATTTCACCGTTGATGTCAATCGGTGCATGGTTTTCAAAGCTTATAGGAACAGTTATCTCCAGATGAGTGAAGTTTACCGGTTCAATAGTGGGCTGTCCCAATTGGAAGTTGTAGAAAGGGGCACCCCATGGAACGGTAAAGTTTGACAAGGCTTGAACCGGAATTGTTTCAGCCAGTTTTAAGCTGATTTTGGCGGTTACCATGAAACTGGAGTCGTTAAACAAGTAGTGAATGCAACTTTCCGACAGCACGCTTGTGCTAAAGGTTAGGTTATGGAGAACAGTGATTTTGCTACCTCTTTCCACGATGGGTACGGAGGTGGAGCCTTCTGTAATTTTTGCACCGTTTAGGTCTGCAACTTTTGTTGCGATGTTAAAGCTGCCGAGGTTATAGTAGCCCATGTTTTCGATGTTTATTGGAATGGATATTATGGCGTGTCCATCGGTTGTCAAGCTTAACCGGGGTTCTCCTAGGCTTAAGTGCAAATCTTTTACGGAGTAAACTGCTGAAGCGAAAAACCCTACTAGGAGAATCCAGAAAACCGTTGACGCTGCACTTATCATGCGAATTGAAACGTCCATGAAAATCCCCTCAAACCTTGGTAAACCGTTAGAACTCATGTTAAGAGGGCGACTGCGAATCTGTTTTCTGAGTTAACTGCTCCGGGGGAATCACAATCACTTCGGGTTCTTTCTGCTCTTTCTTGGTTTCAAGCGCCACTTTTTTAGCAGTGACATCTGTCTTTTGTTGCTGCATTGCCGTCTTTGCTGGAACCGCGACCACCTCTGTTTTTGGCGCGTGGATTAAAATGGTTACTCCCCTTATGGTTAGTAGCGAGCCAACCCACCCCATGATTCCAAGGTACATGAGGCGTATACACGTGGCAATGAGGGGAGCTAGGGCTGCACCAAAGGTTTGAACGAAGTCGTCTGAGCTGGCTATCGAAAGGCTTTGGGTTAGAAATCCATAGGCGCTTATAAACGTAAATATCAGAAGGACGACACCAATTCCAAGCACAACCATGCCTGAGAAAGTTATTTTTTCCTTTAAGCTTTTGAACATGTTTTCCCTCAATTTTGTATTTTGAAGCTTTAATATTAAGGGGTTCTGCCACAAAAAATAGAATTTAGGCTCTTTATCGAAAATTAGGCTGAAAAATTAGGAAAAATGGGGTTTAAGGCGGCAAACCCAACTTTTGGTATATCTTTTTACGGTTTTCTTCAACGTTTTTCGCTACGTCTAGGAAGAGGTTGTTGCCGTGAGAGTCTATAGCCACTGTTAGCGGGCCAAAGTTTTCAACTTCGAAAATCCATAGGGCTTCTGGCGTTCCAAGGTCAAGCCATTCCACACCTCGAACATTTTTTATGGCTTTTGCCGCCAGTATTGCTGCTCCGCCGGTGAAGGCTCCGTAAACGGCTCCATATTTTGCCATGGCGTCTGTTGTTCTTTTGCCCATTCCACCCTTGCCGATTACAACGCGGACTTTAAAGTTTTTGATGAACTCGTCTTCGAAAAGGTCCATGCGGGTGCTTGTGGTTGGACCTGCTGCCACCGCCACCCACTTGTCGCCTTCTTTGGCAACCACGGGGCCGCAGTGGAAAACCGCCAAGCCTTCAAGGTTTATTGGCAGTGGCTTGCCCTCTTTGAGGTATTCTAGGGCCCGCCGGTGGGCTTGGTCTCTGGCCGTTACAATGGTGCCAGTTATGTAGAGAACATCGTTCACTTTGAGTTTGCGGATTTCTTCCTCAGATATGGGCGTTTTCAAATGGTACACGGGCATAACCTTTCACCTCAAACCTTTTCCTTATGGGTTAAATATTCAACACTTCCGTCTTCATGAATTCTTGCAGTGGCACGCCTCGCAGCCCAGCAGTTAAAGGCAACCGCCGCCGGGAAAGACGCTGGATGCCTATAGGCGTATTCGACGTGTACTCCTAAAACTGTTGTTTTGCCCCCAAGCCCCATGGGGCCTATTCCAGTCATGTTTGCAGCCTCGTAAAGTTCCCTTTCAAGTTTTGCTATCTCCGGGTTTGGGTTCGGCTCGTTTAAGGGTCTCAAAAGCGCCTTTTTAGCCAGCTTCATGGCGATGTCAGCTCCGCCGCCCATGGCAACGCCCACTATGGTGGGCGGGCATGGCTGAGCGCCAGCCTTTATAATGGATTCTATTACAAACTTTTTCAGTCCGTTTATGCCTTCGCCGGGCACAAGCATTCCGGTTAGGCAGACGTTTTCAGAGCCTCCTCCCTTCGTCATAACTGTTAACTCTAATGTGTTGCCGGGCGCTATTTCCCAGTGTATGTAGGGTATAAACCGTCCAGTGTTGTCTCCGCTGTTCTTCTGTGTAAACGGGTCAACAGCGTTGGGTCTCAAGGGGATTTCTTTTGTGGCCTTTCGAGTGGCGTTTATCAAGGCGTTTTCCAGCTTGTCTAAGCCACGCACTTCTGCGCCTGCGCTGACATAGAATATTATTGTGCCTGTGTCTTGGCATATTGGGGCTTGGTATTTTTCCGCCAACTCAATGTTTTCGAGAATAGCCTTCAACTGGGTTTTTCCCGCCTCGCTTGTTTCTTCTTCATAGGCTTTTTTCAAGGCTTGTTTCACGTCTTCCGGAAGGTATATCACCGCCTGCCTTATGAGGTTAAAAGCCACGTTTTCAACAATTTCGGGTTTCAACAGTTTCCCTCTCAATACATGCTTCGTCAATCTTGTCTAATGTAAAAGGTTTAAAAGAGTTTCCAAACACTTTAACCTATCTCTCCGTGGAATTAACCGTCCATTTTCTCGTTTAATTTAAATACTGCTTGGGTTAACTGTCTCGTGGGAAAATTATGGCGGAGGAGGAAGCAGAAAGCCTACCAAAACAGAAATACGAAACCCTCGAAGACCTTCCAGGAGTAGGTCCCTCGACGGCTCAAAAACTTAGGGAGTTGGGCTTCCACACTGTTGAGTCTTTGGCTATGGCGACAGTCCGTGAACTGGAGCCCGCTGGCATAAGCGAGAAAAAAGCATTAGCCATAATTAACGCTGCCCGTTCATCTATAGGCATATCGTTCATCCGTGCTGACGAGCTTTTAAGGATGAGGCAGAGCGTGTTGAGGCTTACCACTGGAAGCAAAGCTTTGGACAAACTTTTGGATGGGGGGTTGGAAACCCAAACCATAACAGAGTTTTATGGCGAATATGGAAGTGGGAAAAGCCAAATATGCCACCAGCTCTGCGTGAACGTGCAACTCCCACCTGAAAGAGGAGGCTTAAACGGCGCAGCCTTATACATTGACACTGAAAACACTTTCAGAACCGAACGCATTGTGCAGATGGCGAAGCATCTTGGACTTGACCCTGAAAAAGTTGTGAAAAACATAATTTACGCCGAAGCCTATACTTCGGACCATCAAATGTTCTTGTTGGAGAACGCTGACAAGGTGATAAAGGAGAACAACGTCAAACTTATCATAGTTGATTCTTTGACGGCGCATTTCAGAAGCGAATATCTCGGAAGGGAAATGCTTGCTGTTAGGCAACAGAAGCTTAACAAGCACATGCACAAGCTTATACGCTTGGCAAGAGCCTTCAACGCTGTAGCCGTCGTAACAAACCAGGTTATGGCGAAACCAGACATGTTCTTCGGAGACGCCGTAAGCCCCGTCGGCGGGCACATTGTGGGACACACGAGTCACACGCGCATATATCTTCGGAAAGCTGCCCATGGTCCGATACGCATAGCCCGGCTGGTTTCAAGTCCATACCTGCCAGAGGGCGAGGAAGTGTTTAAAATAACGGAGAACGGTATAGAAGACGTTTCCGAAGAGGACAAAGCCAAAACTAGTGGTCGTTAAAATGCCGATTCCTTCAGCCATGGTTACAAGGTTCTTTCAGTTAATCCTCAACAAACAGTTTGCTGAAGCTGAGCGGGAGCTGGAAAGGATTAAACAGAAGATGCACAAAACTGAGTGGAATAGAGGCTATTTCAGAGCCTTGTATGGCATGCTTCACGTCAAAAGATCCAACAACAACGACTCGTATGCGTTCTTTGCGAAACTTGATTTAAGCGACAAGGAAGCCTTAAAAGCTTACAGGCGGGAATTCCTAGAACACGTGAAGAATAGGCTTCACGGCGAATTCGACCGAGGCTTTTTTGCAGCATGGGCAGACTTCACAAGGGTTATAAGCAAACTAGCCGTCAATGAAACCCCGCTTGGAAACGCATTCCAAGAAAAGGAAAAAGATGGCAAAGAGCTTCTCGAAGATAAACAGCAATCTACTATAGAGGATTTCCTAGAATAGGCTAGGTGTTTGTGACTAGAATCGTGTACAAAAGCACCCAGAAAACAAGCCAAGATAATATGTAGACGCCTATGCCCGTGGTAGCAATTTTCTGTGGATTATCAACTTTCCACATGAATTTTGGCTTAACCAGATAATAGGACAACACATAAACGATAAGCGCGAGGGCTATGCCGTTTGTAAAGACGTTTATGTTGGGCTCAACGCTTATAGTTTTTGTTGCTAAACCGTAGCTTACGCATAATAGGGCTGCCACTATGCCCAAAACAAACCGCAACCAGTAAAGGGTTTCTAAAGGTTTCATAACTCTTCACTTTTGCACCTATAAACGTCATCAAATTTAAAGTTGACTGCTGAGCGTTAAGCTTTAGCCATAATACGATATCTTTATAAGTAAGATTAGCCCTTAAGACTGAAGGTTTTAGACTATGTGCCGGAGCCCTATGCATACCAGGCGGTTCATTAAACGCTCTGGCTTTAGCATAGGGTATCTCCGGTGAAGAAACGCGTTTTCCCGCCCTTGTTTTCCGCGTTTCCCCGGAGGTTTTGATGTGAAAGGGCTGGTAAATACTGCCACCGTATGCTTCAACTTGAAGTAAATGGAGGGATGTGTGGGTTTGCTGCTTGTGCATATGTCGGATCTTCACTGCGGTCCGAAATTTAAGGAAGACGCCCTCTTAGAGGCTGTTGACGAAATAAACAGCCTATATCCGGATGTTGTGGTTGTAACTGGCGACCTGACGGAGGATGGCTTAATCAACGAGTTTAGGGAGGCTAAACGCTATTTGTCGCTTATAAAATGTAAACACTTGATAGTTGGAAGCGGAAACCACGATGCTCGGACAACGGGTTACTTGTTGTTCCCGAAGTTCTTTGGTAACCCCTCATCTTTCACAAGGATAGATAATGTTGCAGTTATGATGTTGAACTCCTCTAGACCTGACAGGGATGACGGCGAAATAGGCTACAATCAAGGTTTATGGATGAAAAGCCAGCTTGAAAATTGTGGAGAAGCCTTCAAAATTGTGGCTTTACACCATCATTTAATTCCCGTGCCGGACACGGGTATGGAACGAAACATAGTCTCCGACGCAGGCGACCTACTTTGGACCTTGACGAGGTATGGAGTTAACCTTGTCCTATGTGGGCACCGTCACAGACCTTGGACGTGGGTTCTCGGCAACCTCACGGTTATCCATGCTGGAACAGTTTCAACGGATAGATTGCGCGGTTTTTACCAGAACACCTACAACATAATACAGATTGAGGGACGGAAGATTTCAGCTAGTTTAAAAGTTGTAGGTGGACGGGAATGCACCCTTGATCAAAGCTCCATTGAGGCTGTGAGCTCCATAATCTAAGCGTTCAGTTGCCTATTTATACGAAAACAGTTCTACATTTCTCAGCGTAAAGTGGTGAAGTTTGCGGAAAGCGGAGTTCACAAGTTTTGACGTTGCGGCTGCTGTGCAAGAGTTGAGGAAGCAAGTCTTAAATGCCAAGGTAAGCAACATTTACCAGCTAGACAATAAGACGCTGCTTTTTAAGCTTCGGCAAGGCGACGATGTTTACAGGCTTGTTGTTGAAGCTGGTAAACGTTTAAACTTAACATCTTACGCTTTGGAGAAACCCCTTGTACCACCTGCTTTCTGCATGGCTCTAAGGAAACATCTCCGAAACAGCACATTAACCAGCATTGAACAGTATAGGTTTGAACGTGTAGTCACCTTATCCTTCACGGGTAAAACTGGCAGTTTCAATCTTGTCGTCGAGCTTTTTGGAGACGGCAACATAATCCTAGTCGACGGCGAAAACAAGATTCTACATGCTTTGCTTTACAAGCGAATGCGAGATCGCAACGTATTGCGTGGAGAAACTTTCAAGTTTCCCCCCTCAACCGGGCAGAACCCCCTAGAACTGGACCAGCAAACCTTCATAAATGGCTTGAAAGCTTTTGGAGAAACCGAGGTTGTCCGGGCTCTCGCCCGTTTTCTGGGAATAGGCGGCATATACGCCGAAGAACTCCTTCTAAGGCTTGGAATAGACAAGAACACGCCGTGCAACAGCCTAAACGTTTCCCAAATGGGGGAAATTTACAAGTGTCTTGAAGGGTTGATCCACAAAGTTTTAGAGGGAAAGCTTGAACCAGTCATAGTTTTCGACGAGAAAGGCGAACTTTTGGATGTTGTTCCCTTAAGGCTTAAACGCTACGATGGGCTGAAACATCAGCCTTACAAAAGTTTCAACGAAGCCCTAGACGAGTTCTACACAAAAATTGAGGCTTTGGAAAAGGTGGAAGCCAAAAAGGGGGACGAAGCCTTAAAACGGGAAATCGAGCGCCTAAAAAGGGTTTTAGCCGAACAGGAGAAAGCCTTGCAAGAGGCGAAGCAGAAAGCCGAAAAATACAGGCGTATCGGCGATTTGATATACGCTCATTCTGGAGAACTCCAAGCCCTGTTGAATAGGCTTTGGGAGGAGAAAAAACTTGGAGCCGAGTGGGAAGCCATAGCTTCCAAAATTTTAGCCGAGAAGAAGGATGGCTTAACGCCGTCCAAGTTTTTTGAATCCCTCGACAAGCACGGGCTTATACTTAACGTCTGCGTTGAGGGTGTTTCCTTCAGTTTAGACATGCAGCGGGACTTGTATGCCAACGCTGCCGAATATTATGAGAGGGCTAAGGCTTCGAAGCGTAAAGTGGAAGGCGCTGAAATGGCGATGGAAGAAACCAGAAGGAGGCTTTTGGAGGCTGAGGCTAGGCTTAAAGAGGTGGAAGAGGCGGCGCTTGCTGCACCCCTAGAGGTTGAGGAGGAGCTTGCCAAACGCAAAGTAAGGCAGAAGCACTGGTTTGAAAAGTTCAAGTGGTTCAGAACTTCGGATGGCTTTCTCGTGGTGGCTGGCAAAGATGCGGCAAGCAACGAGGCCCTGATAAAAAAGTACACGGCTCCAGAAGACGTGGTTTTCCACGCGGATGTTGCAGGCGCCCCCTTTGTGGTCGTCAAAACCGAGGGCAAAAAGCCAAGCGAGCAGTGTCTCCGGGAAGCTGCAGAGTTTGCAGCCGCCCACTCGCGGGGCTGGCGGGAAGGCTTCACGTCGCTGGACGTTTACTGTGTTAAGCCAAGCCAGCTGAGCAAGGCTGGAGAATCCGGCGAATATGTGCCTCGCGGAGCCTTTGTTGTTCGTGGAAGCCGAAACTGGATGAGGAACACGCCCCTAAGAATAGCCGTCGGCGTGGTTTTTGATCCAGAAACTGGAGAACCAACATTTATAGGCGGGGCTGTGGAAGCCGTTAAAGCCAAAACAAACATTTACACGGTCCTAGTGCCCGGAGAAAATGAGGGGAAAAAACTTCTTCACAAAGTTTTGAAGGTTCTTGCGGAAAAAACGCCAAAGGATAAGCGGGAAAAATTGTTAAAGGCTAACTTGGAAGCTTTTAGAGAATTCATACCCTACACTAGGGGGAGAATCCTCCAAGAATAAAGGTGTAAAGGTAGTCTAAGGGCTTGGCTATGTGGTCTCCGTCGCCATTCTCCTCCAGCCGGCTTTTCGGCCTCATGACATAGGAGGTGATCCGGCCGCAGGTTCCCCTACGGCCACCTTGTTACGACTTCTCCCCCCTCACGAAGCTTGGGTTCGACGCAGCCAACTTGACCACGCCTCACCCAAGCCCCGCTCGGGTGGAGCGACGGGCGGTGTGTGCAAGGAGCAGGGACGTATTCACCGCGCGATGGTGACGCGCGATTACTAGGGATTCCATGTTCACGAGGGCGGGTTGCAGCCCTCGATCCCAACTACGGCAGGGTTTAGGGATTGCCTCCCCCTTTCGGGGTCGGAACCCATTGTCCCTGCCATTGCAGCTCGCGTGTGGCCCGGGGGATTCGGGGCATACTGACCTGCCGTGGCCCGCTCCTTCCTCCGCCTTATCGGCGGCAGTCCCCCCAGTGTGCCCGGCGCAATGGCCGGTAGCAACAGGGGGCGCGGGTCTCGATCGTTGCCTGACTTAACAGGACACCTCACGGCACGAACTGGCGACGGCCATGCACCTCCTCTCAGCTTGTCTGGCAAGACCTTCAATCTGGCCTTCATCCTGCTGTCTCCCCCGGTAAGGTTCCCGGCGTTGACTCCAATTAAACCGCAAGCTTCACCCCTTGTGGTGCTCCCCCGCCAATTCCTTTAAGTTTCAGCCTTGCGGCCGTACTCCCCAGGCGGCGGGCTTAACGGCTTCCCTGCGGCACTGGCACGGCTCGTAGCCGTGCCAACACCTAGCCCGCATCGTTTACAGCTGGGACTACCCGGGTATCTAATCCGGTTCGCTCCCCCAGCTTTCATCCCTCACCGTCGGGCGCGTTCCAGCCGGCAGCCTTCGCCACTGGTGGTCCTCCCGGGATTATAAGATTTCACCCCTACCCCGGGAATACCGCCGGCCTCTCCCGCCCCCTAGCTAGGCAGTATCCCCCGCAGTCCAGCGATTGAATCGCTGGATTTAACAGGGGACTTACCCAGCCGGCTACGGATGCTTTAGGCCCAATAAGCGTCCCCACCACTCGGGGAGCGGGTATTACCGCGGCGGCTGACACCCGACTTGCCCTCCCCTTATTCCCCCAGCTGGCTACACTGGGGAAAAGCCGTCCTCAGCGGACGGCACTCGGGGTGGCCCCGTCACGCTTTCGCGTATTGCGGAGGTTTCGCGACTGCTGCGCCCCGTAGGGCCTGGACCCTTGTCTCAGTGTCCATCTCCGGGCTCCCGCTCCCACGGCCCGTACCGGTTATAGGCTTGGTGAGCCGTTACCTCACCAACTACCTGATCGGCCGCGGCCCCATCCTTGGGCAGCACCTAGAAGCATGGTCTAGGCGCCCTTTCGGCGAGGACCCATTCCAGGAGTCCTCACCTATCGGGGATTAGCCCCAGTTTCCCGGGGTTGTCCCCGTCCCAAGGGTAGGTTAGCCACGTGTTACTGAGCTGTGCGCCGCGCCTCCACCGTGGCTTGGAGGCGCACGACTAGCATGTCTTAGTCCCACCCCGATAGCAGTGGGGTCCGGCAGGATCAACCGGAGTTGTTCCGGCGACCAGCCGGAGACGCTTATTGGCATACGGCCGCAAAGCCGACTGGATTTGGAGGGAGATCCACATAGCCAAAGCCCATTTCAGACCTAACGTGACTGTCAGGTCCACATTTTTGTGCCCGCAAGTGGAGGCCAACCGTCCTCATTCCGTTGGGCGTTAAACGCCTTTGGTTGGGGTTGGGCCGCCGCCGGAAATGCGGGCAGCTTTGTTTTCACCAAGATAGATGTGAAGGCTTCTAAGCGGATATAAATGTTTCTGCACGCCTTAATATACATTCTCGTTTTTGAATCAACAATTCTGGGGTTGTTGAGCGACTCACGTTTTCCACAGCAGTTTTCTCAGCGTGTCCGCTTTATAGATGGCTGTTGTGGAGTTGGATGGGTTTTTGCCATGTTTTTCAAAGGTTTCCACCAGTTCTTTGAGGGTTTGTGGTTTCCATAGTGCTTGAGGCTCTACAACGGCTATAATTGTGCCGAAGGCTTTGTTGGCTCCTGTTTTGAGGGCGTGGTTTCTTCCAAGTTTTGCCGTGTGCCTCACAACTTTGCCAACAATGTGGGGCTGTTTTCCTCTACATTCTTGTATGGTTGCCCATGCCATTTCATATGTGTGGTCTGTGCTTCCGTCGTCCACAACTATGATTTCGCAGAACCCGCCATATTGGGCTGCGCTTTTGAACAGGCTTGTGAGGCATGCTGGAATTAGCCTTTCACCGTTGTAGGCTGGAACGATTATGGAGACTGGAGGTTTGAAAATGCTTTTTGGCTGGGCTTGCACCCTTTCTCCTTCCGCCTAAAACCCATTCCGGCTTTGAAAGATAAAGCATGTATTCCCCGCAAGAAATATTTCTAAAAGGGTATAATGCGCCCCTAGCGCTGATATAGATTGAATGTTTAGAAGGCTTAAATAAGGCTTGCAACAACCTTCTGATTTCTTAGGAAGGACGGAAACCTTCATGGAGGACATTTCACGGTACTACGCCCTCCTCAAAGATCCGACAAGGCGAAAGATAATAGAAATTCTGGGCAGCCAGGAGAAGATTGGGTTTAAGGAGCTTCGCGAAACGTTGGGCGTGGGCGTGGGCACCATTTACTATCATTTGGACATGCTTTCCGACTTTATTGAGCAGGATAAACAGCGCAAGTACAGGCTAAACACAAAGGGACAAATGCTCTATCGGGTTTTGAAGGATGGAAGTGTTCCAGCAGGCCTTGAAATAAGCGAAACCCTAAGCCATCGCGCAGTCAGGTGGCTTTTCCTTTCGCCCATGTTCGCTTTGACCGCCAAGCCCTACAGGTTTTTGCCGGTTTCCGCCGCCATACTGGTTTTGGGAGCTTTTGGCTCCTCCGTGGCGGGGCTTGAGTCAGCCCTGCTCTTCTTTTTTGAAGGTTCCATGCGAAGCCCGGCGAGTACAGCTGTGCTTTTCATATTCAATTGGGTAGGCTTGTTCTTGTTTGCTGAAGCCCTAGCCATCGCTCTTTTTAGGCGGGTTGGAAACGACCTGCAGTTGTTCGCGTGTATTGGATTGGCGGCGCTTCCTCTGGCAGTTTACCCCTACATCTATCTGGCTGCTCCCACAATCTTGGAAGCCCTAGCCATATATAGCTGGCAACTCGTGAAAACCGTGAGAGACGCGGTTCTCGTGGTTTTGCAAGTTTGGACCATACTGCTTGTTTCGGCGGCAGTCTGCCACGGAAAAGGCTTAAGGCTAGACAAGGGCATAATCATAAGCCTAACAGCCACATACCTAAACATAGCCATCCTATTCATGCTCGGAAAACTCGCCTAACAAACACCAATTTCAGTTCATTTTTGCGGCTTCCTCCAGAAGGGTAGGGCTAGAGAAAATAAACTGAAACAGGTGCCATTTTCGCTTCCCAAACCTATAGAGAGATAGCATATTTGCGCTGTTTTCAAGGTATAACCATGACATGACGGAAATTCTAGGTTTCTAGAACTCTTAATGGGCGAAGTTCGAGTTTTATGGAAGCGGTTTTCTTAAAAGCCAGTTTAGCATAGTCTATTTCGGTGAAAAAGCATGAAAAACACAAGAAAAATAATATTGGCTTTGAGTTTGGCTCTGCTTTTAGCTGCACCAGCCCTTGCCGCCTTAAGCCCAACAGCAAACGCAGAAGACCCTGTAGAGGACGTTCAAAGCCTACCAGTTGAGGAAGGACCTTGGGAAAGTGTATGGTACAGGTTTAAGACTCCATTAATAACGTTGATCTTCCCAGCGAGAGGCACAAAGCCCATGTTCCTGTGGTGGTACACAAACGACAGCAGCACAATATATGTA